>NZ_JAJJIB010000006.1:0-160800 GCF_020905435.1 Microbacterium sp. F2E
CTCGAACAGCTCGCCCTCGCCTACCCCGACCGCATCGAACCCCACCTGTAATCAAACCGACACCAAGCCGCTTACACAAAAGTCTTGACACGCCCTGCCGTTGCCTCGTGAGCATAATCCGTTGCCTGCGTCCTGGACTCATCGATGCCGTCCAAGAAGCCCCGCAACTGCTCAATGTACGTATCGAACTCACGAAGGCCGCGCTTGGACGGACGAACCTCCGTTACAGGTGCGCGTTTCACGAACCGCTTGTCTTGATGGATGTATCCGGCCTCCTCCAGTTTGCGAAGATGTGAGGTGAGGTTGCCGGAGGTCACTTCGAGGATCTCCTGGAGCCGGGTGTACGAAATCCTGTCGCCCGGCCCAATGCTCGCCAGGGCGGCCATGATGTTGAGCCGCACCGGTGCGTGAAGGACCTCGTTCACCGCGAGTTCAGGCATGGCCACGAGCCCCCGAACCGGCGCGATCGAGGCGTCGACGAAAGGCACTGTATGTCGCTGCGGAAAAGAAGCTCGCTCCTGCGCCGACGGCGACGAAAAGAGACGAGTGCTCTGGCGGGACGACAAGCCCTCCGGCCCCGACGGATACGAGAGCAAGACCCAGCCCGGTCTGCCACGCGGGGAAGTTGCGGGCAATCAACAGATACATTACCCCGATGAGCAACGTCGCCGTCGCCCCTGAGACCGCGCCGATCTCCGACATCGCGTTCTCCCGATCCCTATACTGTGTGACGGCCAGGGCCAACAGGGCGATCCAGGCGACGACGAGGACCGCCCACAGCGCGATCATCCTTCCCACCGTCTCGTACGTGCCACCGCGCAAACCACGGAACCGCTTCCGCATCTCAGCGAAGGTAACGAGGAACCCGAAAGCGGCCATCGCCCCAAAGAGGACGAAGCCGACGACGGGTGGGCTGCCGTCGGCCCAACGCACATTGACGTAGAGCGACCCATACCCAAGAAGGTAGACAGCACCCCAGACAACAAAGAGCAGAGGTTCGTTGACGGAGACGGCCTCGCGTGCACGCCTCTCGACCTCAGCAGCGCGACGCAACACCGACGACGTCTCCGCCGACTGTCCGTCGATCACCGTAGCCTCCTCTCGCACGCTCGACGGGGCTTTGCGACATGCGCGCGCAGTACCTCGACCGCATGGAGCTCCTCTCGCACGCTCGACGGGGCTTTGGGAGGCCCCGGTCGGAGTCGCCCAAAGCCCCGTTTTCTGCGATCGAACTTACCAGCAGGACGAGGAGCTGGAGATGATCGTGGTGGTGGTGCAGCGTGCTGCCATCGGCTCGAAGAGATGC
Source organism: Microbacterium sp. F2E (assembly GCF_020905435.1). NCBI lineage: Bacteria > Bacillati > Actinomycetota > Actinomycetes > Micrococcales > Microbacteriaceae > Microbacterium > Microbacterium sp. F2E. The sequence goes on from NZ_JAJJIB010000006.1 coordinate 1,307, forward strand.
TGGCCCTCTCCGAAGAACGTGACTGTCATGGACGCCGCAGCAGGAACCTTCTCGATTTCCATTGCGAACCTCACTCTCTGATCGATGCGGATAGGAGACCGGACGAACCCCTGAAGCGAAGTATCACCACGTCAGACTGTCCTGTCAAGCCGGGCACTTTGCAACACAAGGTGCTAGCAGTGCATCACAGACGACAGAGTGATGGCCGGAGCTTGCAGCACAAGGTTACTGGCAGTGCAGGGCTTCCGGTTCTGCACGGTAGCTGGGTAGAGTCGAGGGTATGACTTCCTCGACTCTCGTTGACTGCGCGCTAGTTTCGAAGGCATACGGAGCCACCACGGTTCTGGACGATGTCTCGTTGCGCGTTCGCGCCGGCGAGTCCATCGGTCTCGTAGGGCGCAACGGTGCAGGCAAGACAACGCTTCTCAGCATCATCCAAGGGCTGCGTCGCCCCAGCAACGGCAAGGTCACGCTGTTCGGCGGCCCTCCGACCAAGGCGCGCTTCCGCACGGAGTTGGGTGTCGCGCCACAGGCTCTGAGCCTGCCTGACACTGCGCGCGTCGACGAGGTCATCACGTACGTGAGAGCGCATTACCACGCCCCCGCCCCCGCGGGCGAGCTCATCCGCGACTTCGATCTCGGAGCACTCGCACGCAAGCAGGTCGGCGGCCTCTCCGGCGGCCAGAAGCGCCTCGTCGGAGCCTGTCTGGCCTTCGCGGGCAATCCTCGCCTTGTCCTCCTGGACGAGCCGACGACCGGATTGGACTCCGAAGCCCGCGAACGTCTGTGGCAGATCATCCGGGCCAAGACCAGCAGTGGCACGAGCGTCATCACTACCTCGCATTACATGGAAGACATTGAGCAGCTCTCCGAGCGCATCGTCGTCTTGCACCAGGGGCGCATCGTCTCCGACGGATCGGTCAACGACATCCGTGAGAACAGCCGAGCCGTCACGATAACCGTGCAGGCGGATATGCCCGAAGATCTTTCGTGGTTGGAGAGCGGAGTGGTGCAGAACTCCCGCAAGGGCTCTTTCGAGATCGAGACCACCAACGTCGATCGGACCTTGGGAGAGCTGCGCCGGCGGTTCGGCACTCTCGACCGGGTCGAGGTGAACCGGGATTCGCTGGAGAACATCATTCGAAACCTGACGGAGACAAGATGACGGACACCATTCGACCCCTGAAGAGCACGCTGACGCTCTCATTCGTTCAGGCCAGGTTCCAGCTCACGGAAGCCGTCAGGATCCCGATCAGTATCCTGATGACCCTCGCTGCGCCGTGCATGGGCCTACTCTTCTTCGTCATCCCCCAAAGGCAGGTCGCCACGAATCCAGACAGCGCCACGCAAGCCGTCCTCGCGTTGGCGATCTTTGGGATCCTCGCGAACTCTCTGTTCCACTTCGCCGTCGAGGTCGCCCAAGCCCGAGAGCGCCCCTGGGGCTCGTACACCCGATCGCTTCCGGCAACGGAGACCGCGCGGATCGTCTCGTACCTGATCTCCTCAGGCGTCCTCGCTCTGGGTTCCGTGGTCCCGCTGGCCCTCTTGGCCGCGTTCACCACTGAAGCCAGATTGTCGGCGCTGCCGGCCATCGGCGCGATCCTCGCGCTCATCCTGACCTCGATCCCCTTCATGCTCATCGGCATGGTCATCGGATACTCCACCGGTTCGAAGGCCGCGGTCGCGCTGGCCCAAGTGCTCATGCTCCTCTTGGCCTTCGGGGGAGGCCTGTTCCTTCCTCCCATGATCTTCCCGGATTGGCTCAACGTCATCTCCCTGGCGCTGCCGTCACGTTCCGCGCTGGAGGTCGTGACCTGGGCGGCAGACCTTGGCGACGGCGTTCCGATCGCCGGTCTCGTCGGCTGGGCAGTGTGGACGGCCGTTGCCTTCCTGGCGACCATCTTGCTGGTCAGGCGCGATACCGACCGCGAGTACCGCCTGCCCGCATAGGAGCTCGACGATGACCGCAATCGCCTACATCGGCGCCCGGCCGCCTCTGGTCAAGGCTTTCGGAGGACCAGACGGCCGAACCGGGCACGTCTCAAAGCAGGTCGTCGACATCGTGGGAATCGACGCGCCCAGCTTCGACCAGATCGAGGAGCGCGCGGCACCGGATGCTGCCACGGTCATTCTGTCAGTGCGCCGACATGATCTCACCGACGAGATGGGTGAACTGGAGCACCGGCTGCTTGGGCACCTGCGATCCGCGGCGGTGTTCCGCACCGCCCCACTCGACCGCTCCCTCGAGATGTACTGGGGCTGGGCTACGGCTACCGGGGTGCTACTCACCGCCTTCCACCCAGACGGCACCGCTTGGGTTCACACCGGGGATCTGGTCGAAGCCGTCCGGCGTCTTAATCCAGTCGCCATCCAGGAGCGTGGCGGACGGGCGTTCGACATCACGGGCCCGCAGCGAGTGCCGATGGAACGGCTTCGCGCTGAGTTCTCCGATGTCTTCGAAGTGCCGATCACGCTTGACTGCGAAACCCCCGAATCCGTGTGGAGGAGTCTCCGCAGGAACGGGGTGCCGGACGAGGTCGGAGCGTGGCTTGTCTGGTACCAGGCTGCTGTGTCCGACCCCAGGCTGCCGCCGACCACGAGTGTGCTGACCGACATCCTCGGGCGCGTCCCGAGATCTCCCCGGCTCGTGCCGGAACCGATGCGACCAAAGGAGACCTAAGATATGACCATACAGACGCGGCCGGACCACCCGACGCGCTACTTCCGGCTGAATCCGACCGTGTCACTCGGAGAGTTGGAGGACGCCGTCGTCTCCATCTACGGACCGTCCGTCATCAAGATCGACGGCGACGACGTGCTGCCTTTCGTCGCATCGCTTGTGCACGCGTTGAGCAAAGTCGATCAGGTCACCCTCGCCGAGCTTTCCCAACGGACCGGAAGCCCTGCCGAAGACCTCCTCCCGGTCCTGGAGATGCTCGTCCAGGCCAAAATGCTAGTCACGTCCACGGAGCCGATGAACGTGCAGGTGGCTCTGGCGTCGCTACGGACGGGAGAGCAGATCGAACAGAGCCGGATCGACAGAAGGCTCCGATCGGACTGGATCCAGGTCTGTGCCAGCCCTACGAACAAGCTCGCCGAGCTGATCACCAGTCTCATGCGCCAACAAGGGCTCTCCGTCCGCACTGTCGAGGAGGACGGCGCGGGTCAACCGCCTGCACTGCGACTCGTAATCAGCTCGACGCACCTGGATGGACTCCTAACGACATCGAACAGCCTCGCCCTGGAAGAGCGCACCCCTTGGCTCCCCGTCGTGCCATACGACGGCGATACCGCCTGGATCGGCCCCTTCGTGGTTCCCCACCAGTCAGCTTGCCTGACGTGCTTCAACACGCGTCGGTCCGCCAACTTCTCCGACGACGTGATGCGACCGGCGCTCCAGAACATCCGGCCCTTGGAACCGGTCGTCTCGCATACCGCCCTCACGCCGATCGACATCATCCAGGCGGGCATCGTCACCAACTTCGCCTTCGAGTACATCACGCTTCGCGACTACGCGCCGAGCTGCATGCCGGGCGGGCTCACGACCGTCACCGCAAACGACCGTGGCGTGTCGATGGACACGCGCCGTGTATACCGAGTGCCCCGGTGCCGCGATTGCTCACCCGCAGCAGACACGGGCTTCCCGCAGGTGTGGTTCCATCAAGACGAGGCGCACGCATGAAGGCCATCGACACCTGGAGCACCACTGCCCGAAGCTGGGAGGTCCTCAGCCCGCTTGCCGACCCAATCGTGGGGATCGCTCGACGCGAGTACCGAAAGCTGCGCGACGTCGACGACATCTGGGGTCATTCTGTCGGTGCGCACGGCACCGACAGCGGCGTCGTGTTCGGGGTCCCCTCCAACACGTACAACGGCGGTGGCTCGCCCGACCCGATCTCTGCCGAGCTGGCCGCGATCGGAGAGACCGTTGAACGCTACAGCGCCTCCTATCCTCCCATCGACTCGCCCAAGGTCGCAGAAGGAACAGCTGCCGCGCTCCGTTCAGAAGGCAAGGACCTGATCGGCGCCGAAGACTGGGAGCTGTTCGCGAACTGTCAGTACTCCGAGCCGCACTTCCCGTACTCACGATGGAGCGACGATATGTCGCTTTGGTGGCGCAACGGCACCGATGCGATCTCTGGGGAGACGGTCTGGACGCCCGCACAGCTCATCCACATGGCAGGTCCTTGGCGCGGCGAAGAGCCCATCGGATACGCGACCAGCAACGGGCTCGCTTGCGGCCTCACCCCTGTGGAGGCCGCGCTGTCGGGGCTGTTCGAGGTCGTCGAACGAGACGCGTTCATGCTCACCTGGTACAACCGCCTGTCGTTGCCATTGCTTCGCATAGAGTCCAGCGATCGGGTACACGCCTACATCAGGCGGTATGTGTCTCCGACCTATCTCGACCCTTACTTGGTCGACATGACGGTCTACACCGGAATTCCGACAATCCTGGCGGTCATTCGCAGCCGTCATTCCGACCTTGCGCCCTTCGCGCTCGGTGCTGCTTCGGCGGCGAACATCGAACGCGCCGCTGAAAAGGCCGTCACAGAAGCGATGTACACCAGAACCTGGATGAAGACCGAACAGCGAGAAGGCCGAGCCATCCTCGGCACCAATTACTCCGAGAGCGTGAAGTCGTTCGAGGACCATATCCGACTCTACGCGGGCACTCCGCTCGTCGCTGAAGCCGACTTCCTGACCTCGAGCACCGAGACCACCGATGTCGACGATCACCGATGCTTCCCTGACGAGGGCCCCCAAGGGCTCTGGAGCGCGCTTGTGGATCGACTGACTGAACTCGGGCACCGCGTGCTGACGTTCGACGTGACGAGCCCGGACATCCGGCAGGCAGGAGCAGCCGTGGTCAAGGCCGTTATACCTGGGCTGCGCCCCATCGATGTCGCCTACAACGCCCGCTTCCTCGGCGGCTCCAGGCTTCGACAGCTTCCACACGAGCTTGGTCTCGTGCCTCGGCCCCGCGAAATCAATGAGCTCAACGCGGCTCCCCACCCATTCCCCTAAGCAAAGAGGTCCCCATGCCAGAGCTTGAACGTCATGCAACCAATCTCGTCGATGTCGTCTATGGCAACGAAGTCCTCCGATACGACGACCCGACGGAGAACTGGTTCGAGGTCACGAAGATCTATCGGCCTTCCATGGCCTGGGATGCACCGGGGGTGTCCCGCCTGCTGCGATCACCGATCCTCCAGGAGATCGCCACGCGGGCCGGCAAGAAGTTCGACGACCTCCCGCTGCTGAAGTTACCGGCTCCGCTCTCCTGCGAGATGTCGCTCAACGAGACTCTCTCACGGCGCAGGAGCGCCGAACGCTTCTCCGGAGACCCCGTAACCCTCGAACAGCTCGCTACCGTGCTCGCGAACAGCTACGGTGAAGTGCGGCGCGCTGAAGGCATCCGCCGGCCCGTTCCGTCGGGAGGGGCCCTCTACCCGTTGGACCTGTATGTCCTGTCCTGCCGCGTCGAAGGGCTCGAACACGGAGCATGGTATTTCGACGCCCGCCGTGACGGGCTCACGAGGATCGGAGACTTCGACGAAGAAGACCTCGGCAGCACGTTACTCCAAGAGGAGGCCGTCGCCGGAGCGGCCGTGACCATCATCGTCGCGGCCAGCTTCTGGCGCTCGCGATTCAAGTATGGGCCACGGTCCTCCCGTTTCATCCTCATCGAGGCCGGGCATGTCGTCCAAAACATGGCTCTCAGCACAGCCGCGCTCGGACTCGCGGGCCGCCCCTACGGTGGATTCGTGGACGACGAGTTGTCAGGCATCATTGGACTGCAGAACGGCGTCGACGATGCTCCGCTCTACACCTACGTGATGGGCACGTGGGACCAATCGTAGCTGCGTCTATCACCGCCGCCGCGGGCATCAGCCTGCATCTCGCAGCTCCAACGCTCGCCTACGTCGTCGGACGATCCGCGCGGGTTCGACGACGCGTCAGCTCGGAGAACGTGTACGACCTCCTCACCCTCATCGGCGCAACAGCGTGCGCATTCGCGCTCTTCAGACTCGGCCTCTTCCCGACCGGTCAGATTCTCACGTTCGGAACCCTGTGCGGACTGCTGCTCGGCGTCTTGGCGCCTCTCGCTCTTTGGCGCTCGTACGGCAAGACCCCGACGATCAGACGCCCGAGGCCCGGAAGCATCTCCCTGACCCTTCTTGCACTCAGTGCCGCCGGGGAAGAGATCATCTGGCGGCTCACGGTCATCCGCCTGATCCACGACGGGTTCGGCGCTTCCTCTTGGGTCGGGATCGTTCTCAGCATCGCAGGTTTCGCGGCTCTTCATCTCGGACTTCACGGCGCACGATCGATTCCGTACTTCCTCATATTCGCGTCACTCACCGTAGCCCTTACCGTCTTCCTCGGGATTGGCGCGGCCATCGGATTCCACCTCGCGCACAACCTCATCATCGCCTTGGTTCAGCCCAGACCACGAGAGAGCCGCATACGCCCAGTCAGGAGCGAGACCACATGGTAGATTGCGCGACAAGCGCGACAGAGCATCGCGCTGACAACGCCCTTCGCGCCCAATCCTGGTTCACCGACTCCGATAAGCGCGCAGTCAGCACGGCGTTCGATGAAAGAGAGACCGGCCACCTCCGCGCCCTCGCGGTGACCGCACTGCATTCCCTCTTCGTTCATCTGCATGGACGCGCTCCGAAGACTCTCCTCGACGTCGGGTGCGGCAGCGGAGAAGGCCTTGCCTACGCGCAGCACCTCGACCCCGAGCTCCGCATGTCGGGAATCGATCCCGCGGCCGAAGCCATCTCCGCTGCCCGCCGCCGGAATCCCCAGGCGACGCTCCACAACATCGACGCAGGGGCGCTGACAGCGGACCTGATCGACCCACCCGAGATCGCCCTCATCCATCTCTGCCTCGGGCTCTGGCCCGAGCCGGCACAAGGACTGACAGCGATCATGGATGTCATGCCACCCGAGTCCGTGCTCTACATCGTCGACGTCAACCGGGCCGATGAACCGAACGCTTTCGATGCAGCACGCACTCATGCCGAGCGAAGCTATCTGGTCGATCAGTATCGCGCCGCCTACCTTCCGAATGAACTCCAACAGCTGCTCTCGGCGGCTTCTGCGCTCACAGAACGGAAGCTGCACACCCATGTCGCGGCGGACGGGCTCGCAGGTTTCCCCTTCGGAAGCATCGAGCAGATCGCACTGCTCAACAGCCCCACCTTCCAGAAGGCGCTGAGAGGGGTATCGAGGCAGCAACGGCACAACGGAGCACCGCTGAGGCCGCTCCACGCTTGGGTCTGGCCCGAATCGTGACCCTGACAACGGTTGCTACTCGTTCTCGCAGCGAGCGGTCCAGGCAAGGATAAGCGCAGTTACCACTACTGCCGCGGCGCGCCCGGTGCGCGGACGATCACACCAGGGGCGCTGCGAGCCTGATCAACCGAGTGCATCTCGCACTGTGTGGACGACATCGTGCGCGTACCGTGTTCGCCCCAGACCTCGCAGACGGTCCACGACTCCTCTACGGCGTGCCGTATGCACTGCTCAACGGCTTCGACCGCGCGATCGATCGAGGTCGTGCGGAACCGGAGGCCGCCGGACTTCTGGCTCGCCTCCTCGTTGCAACGCGTTCGGTTCGCAGGCTTGCAGTCAACCCTGCGCATCTGGCCCGGTCGGGGCATCGCGGTGGAGTTATCCACAGGTCACATGCCAGCCGATCCCAGACCAGCCGAATCAAGACTCACAGTTGATTTCATGGGGGTTTCTGACTCCTGGGGCGAGTGCCTGTTCGGGTGGGGCAAGAGTTCAACTCCCCCGCTGTCTTCGGGTCTTGGCCCAGACCGTGCCCCGGTGAATGCCGTACTGCTTCGCCAGCGTGAGCACGCTGACGCCGTTCGCGCGGGCTGTTCGCATAGCGTTCACTTCGCTTTCCGTGAGCCGTGTTCGAGGTCGTTTCTTTGGTTCCGCCGACACACCGATCAGAGCGTCGTCGGCCGCGCCTACCGCGTCGCTGTCGCGCTGCAACCCTTGATTCCACGCGGAAACGAGCTTCTGAACCCGTGGTCGTCTGTTCCCGCAACGCTCCATTGCGCCCACCGCACGCACAAGGCTCGAACCCTTGCCAATGGAAGCGTTGGCAGAGGTTCGGGCCTTGTTCATGTCTGCGGCCCAGGTCAGCGCGTTAGCGTTGACCTGCGGATCGAGGAGCATTTCGAAGGGCCGGTTGTGCTCGACGCGCAACTAGTTGTCCTCGTCGATGAAGACCTTCGTGAAGAACGCCTGGTTGCACGGCCGCCGGTTGGTGTCGTCGCAACGGGCGTAGATGTCAGCGCAGTTGGCGAGCAGGCCGAGCGCGTCATCGAGGTGGGCGCGAGCGTCGGCGTAGTCGCCGAAGTGCGCGTCGATATGTCGGGTCACCTTGTCGAGTTCGGCGACGATGCGGTCCTGCTCGCGCTTGAGCACGGTCAGCGGGATCGCGTCGGCGTAGTGCGCCTGCATGAGCCGGTCCTGCTCGCTTTCGAGCCGGTCGCGGCTGGTGGTGAGGCGTTCCAATTCCTCGGTTTCGGCGGCCATGAGCCGGTCGAACTCGTGGTGGAGCATCCCCGCGAGTGCGTCCTGCTGAGCCGGCGTGATCTGCACGCGAGAGTAGTAGTCCTCGACGAGCTTCTCGACATCCTCGATGAGCATCGCCTGGCGCGTGCAGTCGGTCCGCTTGGAGTGTCGGCCGGAGCAGACGAAGTAGCAGTGCACGTTGCCGTGGCGGTTCTTCGCGTTGGAGACGATGAGCCGCGAACCGCACTGGCCGCAGTGGATAGTGCCTTTGAGGTAGCGGCCGTGGACTTGGGTCGCCTCGACGGCGCACTGACATCGCCCTTGTAGTACGGGTTGGTCAGGAGGCGATGGATGGTGGACACGGCCAAGGGCTTCGCCGGCCTCTTCGGCGTGGGCAGGCTGCGCAGTCCGCGGGAGGTGAGTTCGTCGTGGAGCTGGCTGACGCTCCAGTTCCCGGAGCGCGGTTTCGGTAACTGGCGCCTACATTGCGATCGCGGGCATCGGAGCGATAGACCCGATCTCCAACTGGTCGTTCATGTCTGCACCAAAGGCTCCGATTGCACCTCGGGACATTCGCACGACGACCGCCAACGTCAAGGGCAGACTGGACGCGATGATCGTGGACGCAGAGTCCCGCACCGACTCTGACTTGCCGACTTTCGCCCCCGCGCAGCTCCATCCTGTGGTCTGGTCCGGCGCTTCCGCACACTGGACTACGCACCAGTACCGAGTGGCAGTCCGCGAGGCAGCCGAAGGCCTCACAGTCCACTGGAAGGAACGGCTCGGCCGGAACCATGTCGATGACACGGTCTTCTGGCAGCAGACGCTCTCACCCGGTGCGCAGGAACCAGGCAAACCGAAACTCACCTGGCCAGGAGCGTTGGACGACAAGACGGTGAGGAGCATGCGCGGCGGTCTCGAACCGCTCGCGAAGGCACTCAATTTGCTGGCCACCGGCCTGAACCTGACGGTCCGCAACGTGACGACGCATACGCGCACTGAGCTGTCAGAGCAAGAAGCGATGGAACGCCTCGCCGCCTACAGTTATCTCGCGCGACTGCTCGATCGGGCGGGCGACCGACGAGCACGAGCCGGCGCCGAGCGAGACCGCCGCGGCCTGAGCGGCCCGCTCACATCCACTTCTGGCGTTTGAAGATGAGGTAGAGCACGAGCGCGAACGCGACCATGGCGCCGATCGCGAGGGGGTAGCCGAAGGTCCAGCTCAGTTCGGGCATGTTCTCGAAGTTCATGCCGTAGATCGCGCCGATGAGCGTGGGCGCGAAGAGGATCGCCGCCCAGCCCGAGATCTTCTTCATGTCCTCGTTCTGCCGCTGCGCGACGAGCGTCCCGTTGACGGTGAGGATCTGCGTCAGCGACTCCCGCAGCTCGACGACCTGCGTGTCGACGCGGCTGAGGTGGTCGGCGACGTCTTGCAGGTAGGTCTGCAGGGGAGCGGGGATGCCGTACCGCTCGAAACCCTGACGCAGCAGACGCAGCACCTCGGTGAGTCCCGCCGTGGCCTGACGGAGGTCGATCACCTCCTGACTGAGCCGATAGATGCGCTCGGTGACGCCCGCATCCCCGCTGAACACCTGCCGCTCGATCTGCTCCTTGTCGATCTCCAGCCCGCGCAGCACCGGGACGTATCCGTCGACGATCGCGTCGAGCAGGCGGTAGACGATCGCCTCGGGACCGTGGTCGAGCAGCTGCTCGTCGTCGAGCAGCGTCTGATCGCCCCGGTCGGCGGCCCCCGACGCGTCGTCGGCGTCGTGACCGTCGATCCACCGGCCGTCCTGACAGAACACGGCCACGGCGTGGGGCCGAACCAGGATGTGGAACTCGGCGAAGTCGACGTCTTCGGCCGCGTCGACGTACCAGGCCGAGCGCACCACGAGGAAGAGCGTGTCGCCGTAGCGTTCGAGCTTCGGTCGCTGGCCGGCGTGGTGCAGGTCTTCCACGAGAAGAGGATGCAGGTGCCACGCGGCGGCGAGCTCATCCACGTCCTCCGGGGAGGGGCGGGGGTACAGCAGCAGCGCGGTGCGTCCCTGGGCTCCCTCGACGAACGCCTCCGCGTCGGCGACGCTCGTCTCTCGGGGTGCCCGGACGAGGTGGCCGCGTTCGACATAGCGCGTCCGTCGCGTCGCCGGTGCGTCGGGCGCCGATCCGACCGCCGGCCGGCGCCGGAAGACGTTGCTGCGGCGCGCCGCCGATTCGTCGCGCGGTGGGTTGCCCATGTCGGTGATCCTCTCGCTCCGCTCGCTGCAGGACAGCACCCGTACGCTACCGCCCCACGACGGCGAAGATACGGGGTGCCCACATTCCTGGGAAAAGGCTGTATGTGACGGCGGATTCTCGATACCGTCGGAGGGAACGGCTGTCCCGTGCGTTCCCCGTTCCTCGGATGGAGTCGAGAACGAAGTTCTTCCAACGCCTGGGCAGATCGCGCATGCTGCCGGTCGCGGTGCTGCCGGTCGCCGCGATCCTCCGCCAGCCGGTCGCGGGCACGGTCGTCGCGCTGGCCGACGTGCCCGACGCGATATTCGCACAGGGGACGATGGGCCCGGGGCTCGCGATCGATCCCGCCGGGGACACCGTGGTGGCGCCCGCCGCCGGCACCGAGCTGCTGATCCACATCGGCATCGACACCGTCGGGATGGAGGGCGACGGCTTCGAGACGCTCGTGAAGACCGGCGACCACGTCGAGGCGGGCACGCCGCTCATCCGGTTCGATCCGGCGAAGATCCGCGCCGCCGGCCTCTCGCCGATCACTCCGGTGATCGTGCTGAACGACGAGAACGCGACGGTCGCGTTCTCCTGAGCCGCACCCTCAACGGGCCGGGGCGATGAGCTCCGGCCCGTTGTTGCGTACGTTGCCGACCGCGGGCCCGACCTCGCGCATCGCCAGGCCGTCGACGAGCGCGGGGGCCGCGTCGATCGTCGCGTCGAGCAGGTCGCCGACGTTGTCGGTCGTCGGGTCGAGCCACACGTCGGCGTAGTCGGCGTCGACGAACAGCGGCATGCGGTCGTGCACCGAGCCGAGGGCGCCGGTCGACCCGCGGGTCATGATCGTGAAGCTCAGCAGCCAGCGATGCGGATCGTCGTCGGGCTTCGAAGCATCCTTCCACCACTCGTAGAGTCCCGCGAACAGCAGCGGCGAGTCGTCGGCGGGGTGGATGTAGTAGGGCGTCTTCACGCCGTCCTCGGTGTGCCACTCGTAGTAGCCGGATGCCGGGATCACGGCGCGTCGCTTGATGAGGGCCTGCCGGAACATCGGCTTGTCCTCCACCTCTTCGGCGCGCGCGTTGAACGCTCGGGAACCGATCGAGGGGTCCTTCGCCCACGCGGGCACGAGGCCCCACCGCGCCGCCTCGAGCCGCCGCGTCGGGGGCTCGGTCTTGGCCGAGTCGAGCACGATCGCGACGCGGTCGGTCGGGGCCACGTTGAACGACGGCGCGGGCAGATCATCGCCCTCGAGGTCGATTCGGAGGACACCGACGAGCTCTGAGTCGCTCGCGGCCACGACGAAACGTCCGCACATGCAGCCAGCCTACGCGCGGCCGCCGACACGGCTCAGTCGCCGTCGATGACACCCGCTTCGGTCAGCCGGTCGAGCAACTCCGCGCCGTCCGACTCCGACACCCACGGCACCGACGCGGCGGAGTGGTCGTTGACGGCGGTGCGACCGCCGGCGAGCACGGCCTCGGCGGGGGACAGGCGCCGGATCGCGACGGCGGTGACGTGATCGGGGAACTCGCTCGTGAACGCCGTGTACAGGTCGTCGTCGTGCTGGCCGTCGTCACCGATCAGCATCCACTTCACCTGCGGGAACTCGCGCACGAGCCGTCGCAGGTTGTCCTCTTTGTGCTCGCGGCCGCTGCGGAACCAGCGGTCGTGCGTCGGCCCCCAGTCGGTGAGCAGGAGCGCCCCCTGCGGGTAGAGGTGCCGGCGCAGGAACCGCTGCAGCGTCGGCGCCACGTTCCACGCGCCGGTGGAGAGGTAGATCACCGGCGAACCGGGGTGGTCGCGCACGAGCCGTTCGAGCAGCACCGCCATGCCGGGCACGGGCTGACGCGCGCGCTCGTCGAGCACGAACGAGTTCCACGCCGCGACGAGCGGGCGGGGGAGCGCCGTGACCATCACGGTGTCGTCGACGTCGGAGACGACGCCGAAACGGACATCCGCACCGACGATGAACACGCGCGTCTCGACCGGCTCCGAGCCCTCGACGCTCATCGTGATCGGCTGCCAGCCGGGTGCCAGGCGCGCCGGCAGCACGGTGTCGATGACGCCGCCGCGGTCGGCGACGACCTCGTGGCTCACGCCGTCGATCGTCACGGTGACCTGGGCGTAGCCAACCGGCACCGCGGCGAAGGAGCGCCAGCCCCGCACGTTCGCGTATTCACCGCGGTACTTCGTCGGCAGCGGAGGCACGATCAGCACGCGGCCGAGCACGCGCACCCACTCCTCGCTGCCGTACCCGGGGTAGGCGGCGATGCTGGCGCGGTTGCCCCGGGCGCGCGCCCGACGCTCGCGCCACGCGTGGAAGCGGTACTCGAGGCGTGCGATCCACAGCACCTTGGTGCGGGGTGCGGGTTCGGCAGACATCGTCTCAGTCTCCCACGGGCGACGGCGGCTCGTCGCCGTCGCGGCTGCGCATGTGACGCGCTTCGCCGCGCGAGATGAGGCGCTTGACGACGTAGGCGGCGAGGAGGAACGCGACGAGGATGCCCACGAACAGGTAGCCCGCGTAGTGCAGCCGATCGGAGAGCTCCCGATACGTGCCCGCGGCCGCCGCGCCGACCCCGACGTACGCGATCGCCCAGACGGTGCACGCGGGCGTCGTCCACGCCATGAAGCGGCGATAGGAGAATCCGCTCATCCCGACGGTGAGCGGCACGAGGGAGTGCAGCACCGGCAGAAACCGGGAGAGGAAGATCGCGGGGCCGCCGCGGCGGCGCAGGTAGAGCTCGGCGCGCGTCCAGTTGTCTTCGCCGAGGCGCTGGCCGAGTCGCGAGAACCGGATGCGCGGCCCCAGCCAGCGGCCCAGCCAGAAGCCGATGCTCTCGCCGATCAGTGCGCCCACGATCACGACGAGCGCCAGGATGACGCCCTCGGCGACCGAGCCGACCGCGGTCGCTGCGACGAGCACGACGGTGTCGCCGGGCACGATGAGGCCCACGAGCACGCTCGTCTCGAGCATGATGGCCACACCGGCGAGGATGGTGCGCAACACCGGATCGACGCTCTGCACGGCTTCGAGCAACCACGTCAGGACGTCGTTCACCGTTCAAGCCTACGGTGCGGCGCTCTAACCTGAGAGGGTGTCCGCCCGCCCCGTCGCCCAGCGTCTCGCGTGGGTCGACCCGGAGGTGCTCTTTCTCGGCGGCCCAGCGGCGGCCGAGCACGCGTTCTGGCTCGATGCGGGGCCGGATGCCACGTCGGGCTGGAGCTGGCTCGGGGTCGGTTCGGCGGTGGGGACGTTCCCGCGAGACCTGATCGTCGGCGGTGCGGCGGGCGCCCCGGCACCGGCGGTGCCCGGCGGCTTCGCCGGGGGATGGGTGGGATGGATCGGCTACGACGCGGGCGCCCGTGCCGCCGGCGCTCCGGCGGCGTTCGAGGCGGAGCCGCCGGAGGAGGTCGCTCTTCTCGCGGAACGGCTCGTCGCGTTCGATCACGCCGCTCGCGAGGCGTGGCTCGTCGCCCCGGCGGCGGTGATCGATGCGTTCGCCGCCGACGTGGCGAGCTGGCGAGAGCGCGGTGCGGCGCGGCATCCTGCCCCCTCCGGCGCGGAGCGCGGCCACCGGGGCGCGTCCTCGCACTCGCCCCGGCACGCCACCGCCCGGCACACCCCGGCGGAGTACGCCGCGCTGATCGCACGCTGCCGCGCTGCGATCCGCGCGGGCGAGGCGTACCAGCTCTGCCTCACGACGCGGTTCTCGGTGTCGGCGGGAGCCGCGCCGGTCGACGACGTCGAGACCTACCTGCGGCTCCGCCGTGCGCTGCCCTCGCACCACGGCGGCTGGGTGCGCTCCGGCGGGCACGCGCTGCTGAGCGCGAGCCCGGAACAGTTCCTGCACGTCGCGGACGGCGTCGTGCGCACCAAGCCCATCAAGGGGACGAGGCCGCGCTCCGCCGACCCGGCCGAGGACGCCGCCGCGGCCCGGGAGCTCGTCGAGAGCCCGAAGGAGCGCGCGGAGAACGTGATGATCGTCGACCTCATGCGCAACGATCTGCAGCGGGTGTGCCACCCCGGCACGGTCGCCGCCGAGCGCCTCCTCGCCGTCGAGTCGTACCCCGCCGTGCATCAGCTGGTCAGCACCGTCGCCGGACGCCTCCGCGCCGGCACGACCCTCGGGGAGCTGCTCGAGGCGACCTTCCCCGCCGGGAGCATGACGGGCGCGCCGAAGCTCTCGGCGATGAGCATCCTGCACGGCCTCGAGCGGACCCCGCGCGGCGTGTTCGCGGGATGCTTCGGGCGGGTCTGCGCCGACGGCGCCCTCGATCTCGCGATGACGATCCGCTCGATCGTCGTGCACCCGGACGGCGCCGACGTCGGCGCGGGCGGCGGGATCACGTGGCTGTCCGAGGCGGGTGACGAGGTCGCCGAGGTCGTCGTCAAGGCGCGCGGACCGCTCCGCGCGCTCGGTGCGACTCTTCCGGCGGGGTGGTGAGGCGGGTCCGGTAACCTGGAAGGACGCGTGCGCGCGTACCCGAACTTCACGAATAGGTGACCTGTGTCCTCCAACCCCGCCTCGATCTCCGTCGACGCCGCGCCCGGCGGTGGCTACGACCCGCACGCCATCCAGCAGAAGTGGCAGGACCGCTGGAAGGACGCCGACCCGTTCCGCGCCGGCGGCGAGAGCGACACCCGCCCGCGCAAGTACGTGCTCGGCATGTTCCCGTACCCGTCGGGCGACCTGCACATGGGGCACGCGGAGAACTACGCCTACCTCGACGTCGTGGCGCGCTTCTGGCGGCACCGCGGCTACAACGTGCTCAACCCGATCGGCTGGGACTCGTTCGGCCTCCCCGCCGAGAACGCCGCGATCAAGGGCGGGGCGGGCAGCGATCCGCGCGAGTGGACGTACCGCAACATCGAGCAGCACAAGAAGAGCTTCCGCGAATTCGGCTCGTCGTACGACTGGAGCCGGGTGCTGCACACCTCCGACCCGGAGTACTACCGCTGGAACCAGTGGCTGTTCCAGCGCCTTTACGAGCGGGGCCTGGCCTACCGCAAGGAGAGCCCGGTCAACTGGTGCCCGCACGACCAGACCGTGCTCGCCAATGAGCAGGTCGTCGACGGCCGCTGCGAGCGCTGCGGCACCGTCGTGGTGAAGAAGAAGCTCACGCAGTGGTACTTCAAGATCACCGACTACGCCGACCGCCTGCTCGACGACCTGAACCAGCTCGAGGGGTTCTGGCCGCAGAAGGTCATCCGCATGCAGCGGAACTGGATCGGCCGCTCGGTCGGCGCCGACATCGACTTCGAGATCGAGGGCCGCGCCGAGAAGATCACGGTCTTCTCCACGCGCCCCGACACGCTGTACGGCGCGACGTTCTTCGTCGTCGCCCCCGACAGCGACCTCGCCGCCGAACTGGCCGCGGGAGCGGACGCCGACGTGCGTATGCGCTTCCAGGCCTACCTCGACGAGGTGCAGAAGCAGACCGACATCGAGCGCCAGTCGACCGACCGGCCGAAGACCGGTGTCTTCCTCGGCCGCTACGCGATCAACCCGGTGAACGGGGAGCGGCTGCCCATCTGGGCCGCCGACTACGTGCTGGCCGACTACGGCCACGGCGCCGTGATGGCCGTGCCCGCCCACGACCAGCGCGACCTCGACTTCGCGCGGGCGTTCGATCTGCCCGTGAAGATCGTCGTCGACACGACGGCGCCGGTCACCGGCGCCATCCCCGTCATCGAACTGGACGATGAGGGCGTGCCGATCGACCCGGGCGCCGACGAGCCCGGCCTCGAATCGCTCGACCCCGCCGTCACCGGCGTCGCGCTCACCGACGACGGGCGCCTGATCAACTCCGGCCCGCTCGACGGGCTCAGCAAGCGCAACGCCATCACGCGAATGATCGAGCGGCTCGAGGCATCCGGCACCGGTCGCGCCGCCAAGTCGTATCGCCTGCGCGACTGGCTGATCTCGCGGCAGCGGTTCTGGGGCACGCCCATCCCGATGATCCACACCTCCGACGGTCGCGTCGTGCCGGTGCCCGACGAGCAGCTGCCGCTCGAGCTGCCCGACGCGCGGAAGCTCGACCTGAAGCCCAAGGGCACCTCGCCGCTCGGCGGAGCGACCGACTGGATCCACACCGTCGACCCCGAGACGGGCGAGCCCGCCCTCCGCGACGCCGACACGATGGACACGTTCGTCGACAGCTCGTGGTACTTCCTGCGGTTCCTGAACCCGGGCGACCAGACCCAGCCGTTCTCGCCCGCCGAGGCCGACCGCTGGGCGCCGGTCGACTCGTACATCGGCGGCGTCGAGCACGCGATCCTGCACCTGCTGTACGCGCGCTTCATCACCAAGGTGCTCTTCGACATGGGCATGATCGAGTTCACCGAGCCGTTCTCGAGCCTCGTCAACCAGGGCATGGTGCTGCTCGACGGCTCGAAGATGTCGAAGAGCAAGGGAAACCTGGTCGAGTTCGCCCCGAGCATGGTCGACCCGGGCGCCGATGCCGTGCGCACCGCGATCGCCTTCGCCGGCCCCGTCGAGGACGACATCAACTGGGAGGACGTCTCGACGACCGGCGCCCAGAAGTTCCTCGCCCGCGCCTGGCGGATCGCGCACGATGTGACGAGCGCCCCGGAGGTCGTATGGGCCGACGGCGACGAGAGCCTCCGCCGCGTCACGCACCGGCTGTGGGCGGATGCTCCGGCGCTCATCGAGCAGACGAAGTTCAACGTCGTCGTCGCGCGCCTGATGGAGCTCGTCAACGCGACCCGCAAGGCGATCGACGGCGCCGCCGGCCCCGGCGACCCGGCGGTCCGCGAGGCGGCCGAGGCGATCGCGATGATCCTCGACCTGTTCGCCCCGCACACCGCGGAGGAGATGTGGGAGATGCTCGGGTACGAGCCGTTCGTCGGGCTCGCGACCTGGCGGCAGGCCGACCCGACGCTCCTCGTGGAGGACTCGGTGACCGCGGTCGTGCAGATCGACGGCAAGGTGCGCGGCACGCTGACCGTGCCCGCCCGCATTTCGGCCGACGACCTCGAGGCGCTCGCGCGCGCCGATGAGAAGATCGTGCGCTCGCTCGCCGGTCGTGAGATCGCGCGCGCCGTCGTCCGCGCGCCGAAGGTCGTGAGCTTCACCACCGCGTAGTTCGTCATCGTCGACGCCACAGGGCGCGCCCGTCGGGTGCGCCCTGTGGCGTCGGTGGTGGTGCGGGATGCCTCGCGTCATCGCCTCCTCCACCGACGGCCGATTTCGGGATCCATCCACCGATCCGCCCTTTCGGGCAAAAGGGTCGCCCGCGCGCTGACAGTCTTCCCGGGTGAGCGCAGCGACGATCGACCGACCGGCACGGCGGCGTCTGGGTGTGGGCGCGGCCATCGTGCTGGTGCTCGTCGTCGCGGCGGTCTCGGTGCTGATCGGGGTCGTGCGCTCCGCGGGCGCTCCCGACGTCTCCGGCGAGCAGGTGGTCGCCGCGACCGGGGCGGCCGAGCTGCCGCCCGTGTACGTGCACGTGTTCGGCGCCGTGCAGCGGCCGGGGCTCTACCGGCTCGACGAGGGCGCGCGGGTCGTCGACGTCATCGCGGCGGCGGGCGGACTGACCCCCGAGGCCGACGAGACGGCCGTGAACCTCGCCCGCCGGGTCGCCGACGGTGAGCAGCTGCGCTTGCCCGCGATCGGCGAGGTGCCGCCTCCAGCCGGCGGCGCGGCTGGGGGAGCGGGCGCTGTGGCATCCGATGGGCGCGTGAACCTCAACACCGCCGACATCGCCGCGCTCGACACGTTGCCGCGCGTGGGCCCGGCGATCGCGGAACGGATCATCCAGTGGCGGGAGACCAACGGCGCGTTCACGAGCGTCGACGACCTGCTGGCGGTGCCCGGGATCGGCGAGAAGATGCTCGCGTCGATCCGAGACCTGGTGACGGTGTGAGCACGCGGGCGGATGCCGCGGTCGAGGCCGTGTCGCGGGCGGCGGCGCCGGCAGCGCCGCCGCCGGGCGCGCAGGCCTCCGTCGCGGAGCGCGGCGCGGCCCCGCCCGCAGGAAGCCTTCGGCGCCTGCGCCGCCGGGACGCGCGGCTCGTGCCGGTCGCCGCCGCGGCGTGGGCGACCGCCGCCCTCTCGACCCTGCATCCGGATGCCGCCGTTCCCGTCGCGGTCGTGCTGTGGATCGCTGCGGCCGTCTCGATCGCCGCGGCGCTGCGCCTCCGCGGGGCGGGGCGGGGCGGGGGTGCCCTCGTGGCGGTCGTCTTCGCCGTGGCGGCGGGAGTGGCCACCCATGTCGCCGTGTCGCTCCCGGCGCGCGACGCCGCGAGCGCGCTGAAGATCGACGGCGGCCGCGCACTGAAGGTCGAGCTCACGGCCGTCGGCAAGATCGAGCGCAGCGCCGACGGTTGGCGCTTCGACGCCGCGCTGCACCGCGCCCTGCTCGGCGGCCGCGGGTCGGAGGAGACCGCCTTCGCCGGTGCCGGGGTGCCGGTGCTCGTGCGCGTGGCGGGCACTGAGCCCGGCGGCGCGGGCGAGACACGCGACGGCGACGGTGCCGCGTGGCGAGGTGACGATTCCGCGGCCGGCACCCGTGGCGACGCGCCCGCAGCGCTGCCCGGCCGCCTCGACGATGACATCGACCTGGGCGCGCGGCTGCGCGTGACGGGCACCGCGTGGCGGGCCGACCCGGGGGACCGGGCGGTGCTCGTGATCGATGCGAACGGGCCCGTCGAGGTGCTGGCGCCGCCGCACGGCGCCCTCGCCGCGGCATCCGCTCTGCGCCGCGGGCTGGTCGCCGTCACGAGCGGACTGCCGCCGCCGGGCGGGGGATTGATCGCGGGGCTCGCCGTCGGCGACACGAGCGCCGTCGATCCGGCGCTGGATGCCGCGATGAAGACGTCGTCGCTCTCGCACCTGACCGCCGTCTCGGGGGCCAACTGCGCGCTCGTAGTCGCATTGGCGTTCGGCGCCGCGGCGCTGTGCCGGGCTCCTCGTGGCGTGCGCGTGCTCACCGGTCTCGGCGCGCTGACCGCGTTCGTCGTGCTCGTCTCACCCGAGCCGAGCGTCGTGCGCGCGGGGTCGATGGCGGCGATCGCGATGCTCGGCATCCTGCTCGGCCGCCCCGGCGCGGGGCTGTCCCTCCTCACGACCGCCGTGGTCGTGCTGCTGCTCGCCGATCCGTGGCTCGGGCTCTCGCTCGGCTTCGCCCTGTCGGCGGCGGCGACCGGCGCGCTGCTCGTGGGCGCGGGCCCCCTCGCCGACGGGCTGTCGCGATGGATGCCACGCCCGCTCGCTCTCGGCGTGTCGGTGCCGCTTGCGGCCCAGCTTGCGTGCGGTCCGCTCATCGTGCTGATCTCGCCGCAGCTGTCGGTGTACGGCGTCGTCGCGAACATGATCGCCGCGCCCGCGGCGCCGCTCGGCACCATCGTGGGGCTCGCGGCGTGCGTCGGCGCCGGGATCCCGCTGCTCGGGAGCGGGCTCGCCGCGCTGGCATGGCTTCCCGCCGCCTGGATCGCGGGCACCGCGACGACGTTCGCGGACCTCCCCGGCGCCGTCGTCGCCTGGCCTGAGGGATTCGGCGGGCTCGCCGCTCTGGCCGTGCTCGGCGGCGCCGTCGCGGCGCTGATCGTGCCGGGGCATCCGCGCGTCCGCGCCGCCGCGGTGCTCCTGGTCGCCGCGGCGACCGGCGCGGCGCTCGCCCTCGGCCCGATCGCCGACGCCATGACGCGCGCGGGCATCCCGCCGGGATGGACCCTCGCCGCCTGCGACGTCGGCCAGGGTGACGCGGTCGTCGTGCGCTCGGCGGGGAGCGTCGCCCTCATCGACACCGGACCCGACCCCGCGCCCCTCGCACGCTGCCTCGATGAGCTCGGCATCGCGCGCGTCGACCTTCTGGTGCTCACCCACTTCGACCTCGACCATCGCGGCGGCATCGACGCGGTGCGCGGCCGCGTCGGAAACCTCGTGCACGGGCCGACGAGCGGACCCTCCGACGTGCGCGTCCTCGAGGAGCTGGCCGCCGGCGGAGCGCGGATCACCCTCGCGAGCCGGGGGATGAGCGGCCTGCTCGGTGAAGCGCACTGGCGCGTCCTCTGGCCGCGGGCCACGACCGCGCCCGGCAACGACGCGAGCGTCGTCGTGGAGTTCCGGGGCGGCGGCGTGCCGACCGCCCTCTTCCTGGGTGACCTGTCCGCTGCGGGCCAGCAGGCCATGAAAGCCGGGGCGGACCTGCTCGCCGGATACGACGTCGTGAAGGTCGCCCATCACGGCAGCGCCGATCAGGACGCGGCCCTGTACGGGCGGCTGCATGCCGCCGTCGCGCTGATCACGGTGGGGGAGAACGACTACGGTCATCCGCGCGGCGAGACGCTCACCCTCCTCACCGCCGCGGGCGCCCGCGTCGCGCGCACCGATCGGGAGGGTCTCGTCGCGCTGTGGCGGGATGCCGACGGCATGCGTCTCTGGCACGAGCGTGCGGCCCCGCCGCCGGCCGCTGTCGCACCCGGCGGATAGGCTGGGCGCATGACACCCGCACCCCGCCGAGCCCCTGCCCGGAGCGGCGGAAAGAGCGCGTCGGCGATCCCGCAGGTGTCGTGGCGCACGCCGCAACCGGCTCCGATCGTGCTCGTCTCGGGGCCCGAAGAAGTGTGCGCCGAGCGGGCGATCGCCGGTGTGCGCGACTTCCTTCGCGCCGAGGACGACAGCCTCGAAGTCTCCGACCTGCGTGCCGACGATTACGCGTCGGGCAGCCTCCTCGCGCTCACCTCCCCCTCGTTGTTCGGTGAGCCGCGCCTCGTGCGTGTGTCGGGCGTGGAGAAGTGCTCCGACGCGTTCCTCACCGAGGCGCTCGCCTACCTCGACGCGCCGCAGGACGGCGCGACCGTGGTGCTGCGGCACACCGGGTCGAGCGTGCGCGGCAAGAAGCTCCTCGACGCGATCCGCGCCGGCACGGGCGGCGGCATCGAGATCGCCTGCCCGGCGGTCAAGCGCGACTCCGACCGGTTCGACTTCGCCGCGGGCGAGTTCCAGTCAGCGAACAAGCGCATCGCCCCGGTCGCGCTCCGCGCGCTCGTCGGGGCGTTCTCCGACGATCTGACCGAGCTCGCGGCGGCGTGCCAGCAGCTGATCGCCGACGTGCCCGGCGACATCACCGAGCAGATCGTGGAGCGCTACTACGGCGGTCGCGTCGAGACATCCGCGTTCACCGTCGCCGACACGGCCATCGCCGGCCGCTACGGCGACGCGCTCGTGGCGCTCCGCCACGCGCTCGCGAGCGGGGCCGACCCGGTGCCGCTGGTCGCGGCGATCGCGTCGAAGCTCCGCGCCATGGCGCGGGTCGCCGGCACCCGCGAATCGTCGTCGGCCCTCGCCGCCCGCCTCGGCATGAAGGACTGGCAGGTCGATCGCGCGCGCCGCGACCTCACCGGCTGGAACGAGACCTCGCTCGGCATGGCGATCCAGGCGGCCGCACGAGCGGATGCCGAGGTCAAGGGCGCGTCGCGCGACCCCGTCTTCGCCATCGAGCGCCTCGTCACCGTGATCGCGACGCGCGCTCCGTTCGGCGCCTGACCCGCGCCTTCGCGCGAGCGCCCTCGCCGCCCGAGGTCGCCGACCCGCAGCAACGCGCCCTCGGCACTCGACCCGCGCCATGCGCGATCACCCCGCGAGATACTCCCGTTCACAGCGAAGAGCCCGCCCCCACGAGGGGACGGGCTCTTCGACGACGGGGGCGGCTCAGAGAGCGGCGACCTGCTTCGCGATGGCCGACTTGCGGTTCGCGGCCTGGTTCTCGTGGATGACGCCCTTGCTCACGGCCTTGTCGAGCTTCTTGGTCGCCTTAGCGAGGGCCTTCTCGGCGGCGGCCTTGTCGCCCGCGGCGACGGCCTCGCGGGTGCGACGCACCTCGGTCTTCAGCTCGCTCTTGACGGCCTTGTTGCGCTCGTGCGCCTTCTCGTTGGTCTTGTTGCGCTTGATCTGCGACTTGATGTTGGCCACGACGGCTCTTTCGTTCGGAGTTTTCGGTGGATGTGCCGGGGTGGCGGTAGAGGGGCGCCTCCGGCGGCGTGTGAGGTGGGACCCACACGCAAGCCAATCACCGAGTCTACCAGGTGGGCGCCTGACGCCTCCAATCGGTGTCGCGGCCGTGCGGCGCGCGTGCGCGGCATCCAGGGCGCGCCGTGCGGGCGAGGGATGCGGGGCGCCGGGCGCGACGTGCGGCATGATCAGACCGCCGGCACCCGCCGACGCCACTCGGGGTCGACCGCCGCAGCGTCGTTCCGGGCCGGCGCCCGCTGGTTCACCCTGTTCTGTTCACGCTCGCCTGGCTCGCGCTGTGGACCGTCCAGCTGACGCCCCTGCAGCTACTCATCCCGCTGCAGCTCGACACCCCCGACGACGCTGGTCGCGCTCGTCGGCGGCTTCTGGCTGCTGTTCGCCGGCGGGGGAGTGCTCTCGATAGTCGGCGGCCTCATGACCCTGGAAATCCGCCGCCGCCCCGCCGACGCCGCGGTGTCCTCAGCGCCGCGGTGTCCTCAGCGCCGCGATGACCCCGTCGAGCGGCTCGGTGACGGCGGCCGCGGAATGACCTCAGCGGCTCGATGACGTGACGGCGGATGCCTCGGCATCCATCGTCGCGAGGGCGAGATCGAGCAGCGCGTTGAAGACCCGCGGGCGCATCGCCGTCACGAGGTGACTCGTGCGCGGCACGACGATCAGCTCCGACCCGGGCACGAGCGAGACGAACAACCGCTCGTTGAGGCGGAGCTGGTCGTACTGCCCGTTGATGAACCACGTCGGCACGTCGATGCGCCGAAGGGCGGCGAGCAGGTCGAGCACCGACAGGCTCCGCAGGGCGACGTCCTGCGCGTCGTAGGCGTAGCCGCCGGCCCCGAAATCGGCGCGGGTCTCATCGGGCAGCGTGCGGTCGAGCACCCACTCCGCGATCCGGGCGCCGCGACCGGGCAGGCGATCGAAGCCGCGCGCGAGGGTGCGGTAGGTGGCGAGTCCGACCCCGCGGGGGATCGCGGTGCACGAGGCGGCGATGAACGCGTCGACGGGCGGCTTCTGCTCTCCGCCGACGTAGGCGGTGCTGACGAGCCCGCCCATCGAGTGCCCGGCGAGGAGCACGCGGCCGTTCGCCGCGGCCGTGCGCACAGCATCGTCGATCGTCGCGAGAGCGCCCTCGAGCGTGAAGGTCTCGGTCATCCGTGTGCCGTGCCCGGGGAGGTCGACCGCCACGGCCGGCACGCCGCGCTCGGCGAGGTGCGCGAGCTGCGAGCGCCACATCGTCGCAGACGTGCGGATGCCGTGCACCATCACCACCGTCGTCGTCACGGTCTCAGCCTAGGCATCCACGCCGACAGGGACACGCGTGCGGCGCCGGGCATGAAGCCCGACGCCGCACGCGTCTCATCGCAGAGCCGGTCAGAACAGCGCCCGCACCCGCACTGGCCCGCTGGTCGAGCCCGTCGCGACGGTCGTGTCGGCCGGTTCGAACGTCGCCGTGTAGGTGTGGACGCCGAGACCGAGCCGCCCGAGGCGGTGGGTCGCGATGCCGCGCTGGACGGGCACAGTCGCGATCACCGTGTCGCCCTCGCGGAACACCACGACGCCGTCGGGGCGCGCGCCGTCGTCCTGTCGCACGGTGGCGACGAGCGTCGACGGCAGGATCCGGTTGATGTGCACCGGCAGGATCGCGACGAGGCGCGTCGTCGTGGCGGCGGCCACCACCGCCTGCTCGACCTCGATCGGCACGCGGACGACGGTGCCGGATGCCGGTGCCGTGAGCGTCAGCGTCGCCGCGCCCGCGGGGGTGCCCGCCGGGAGCGTCACCGTGACCGTCGCCGCACCCGCCGCGACCGGCAACTCGCCGAGCGCGGTGTCGCCGAGGGCGACCTGCAGCGTGGTGTTCTCCGGAGCGCCGCGGCTCGTGAGGTTCAGCCCGCCGACCTGGAAGGTGACCGCGTCACCGGCCGTCACCGTCTCGGGCACGCCGCTCACCTGCACGCCCTGCTTCGCGAACGAGGGCGCGAGCGGCGAGCCGTCGGCGATGTAGTCCATCCACGCCTCGTAGTCGAGCAGCCCGGTGTCGACGTAGTCGGTGCCCTGCGTGAACACGCGGAAGTTGTCTCCGCCCGTCGCGAGGAACGAGAACGTGCCGATCCGGTAGCTCGCCGCGGGGTCGAGCGGCGTGCCGTCGACCGTCACCGAGGTGATGCGCTGGCCCTCGGGGAGCGCGGCGTCGTACGTGTACGAGACGTTGTCCGACAGACCCAGCTGGAGGTACGGCCGCTGCGGCACGGTGCCGTCGGCGGCGCGCTGCCACTGCTGCTCGAGCATAGTCTCGAACTGCGCGCCGGTCAGGGTGACGAGGGCGAGCGTGTTGTTGAACGGCAGCACCGCGTTCGCCTGCGAGAACGAGATCGTCCCATCGGCGAGGCCCGGCACCGCGGCGGCGCCGAACTCGGCCTGCGTGTCCCACAGCTCCGAGCGGAGGCCGCCCGGGTTCGTCACGCCGATGACGGCGCCGTTCGGCAGCGACGACAGGCTGTCGCGCAGCATGTTTCCGACGGTGTTGCCGAGCGCCGACTCGCTTGCGCGGTCGTCACGCGTGCCGCCGGTCCACACGCCGTCGACGAAGGAGCCGCCCGCGAACGCGGTGGTGATGTCGGCCGAGACCTCACCGATGGCGGTGTTGCCCACCTCGGCGGCGGCCGCGAGGGCCTTCTTCACGATGGCATCCACCTCGGCCACCTTCGGGTAGGTCGCGACGAGCTCGGCGGCCGGCGTCGTCGCGCGCTTCACGAGCTGCTCGGTGTGCGCCGAGACCGCGCCCGTGCCCGGGTCGACCGTCAGGGTGATCTTGCCGAGGTTCGCGCCGTACGAGCCGGTCTGCACGACGGGACGCGTGCGGTCGGTGCCCGGGATCGGCGCCGACCAGGCGTACTCCTTGTGCGTGTGGCCGGTGAAGATCGCCGCGACCTTCGGGTCGGTGTCGTTCACCAGCGACGCGAACGCTCCGCCCGCGGCGAGCTCCTGATCGAGGGTCGCGCCGTCGGGCGTGCCCGCTCCGGCGCCCTCGTGGTAGAGCGCGACGAGCACGTCGGCCTCGCCGTTCGACGGGTCGTCGTCGGTCAGCTGCGCGGCGACGCGGTTGACCGCCTCGACGGGATCGCCGAAGTCGATCCCCGTGATGCCGCTCGGCGTCACGAGCGTCGGGGTCTCCTCGGTCACGGCGCCGATGACGCCGACGGTGAGCGTCCCGGCATCCACCAACTCGTACTCGGGCAGCGCCGGCGTCGTCGTGCCCTTCAGGTACGCGTTGGCGCCGAGCTGGGGGTAGTCGGATGCCTCGGAGACGCGGCCCGACAGGTCGTCGAACCCGCGGTCGAACTCGTGGTTGCCGACCGCGGAGGCCTGCAGCCCGAGCGCGTTCAGCACGTCGATCGTGGGCTGGTCCTTCGCGACCGACGAGGCGAACAGCGAGGCGCCGATGTTGTCGCCCGCCGAGAGGAACAGCGTGGGTCCGG
Source organism: Microbacterium sp. F2E (assembly GCF_020905435.1). NCBI lineage: Bacteria > Bacillati > Actinomycetota > Actinomycetes > Micrococcales > Microbacteriaceae > Microbacterium > Microbacterium sp. F2E. Next base: position 27,546 of record NZ_JAJJIB010000006.1, read on the forward strand.
ATGCCTCGGCGCGCTGCTGCTCGACCGTGCCGGCGAAGGCGACGGTGTTCGCGTCGATGCGGCCGTGGAAGTCGTTGATCCCGAGGAGGGTCAGCTCGACCGGGGGAGCGGCGGCGGCGAGGCCCACGAGCACTGGATCGTGGTCGCTCGAGCGGTGCGCGTCGGGCGCGTAGAACTCGGTGCCGTGACTGCGGAAGCGGCTGTATTCGAGGGCGACCGACTCGCCGGAGTTGATGTTCCAGATGTCGGCGCCGGTGGCGCGGTCCTTCGCCGCTCCGCTCAGCAGGATGTGGTCGAGCGAGCCCGACAGCCCCGAGAAGCTGTACGACGAGGTCGGCACGCCGAACGCGCTGGCTGCGTCGACGTAGCCGGCGTCGTAGAGCACCTGCAGCGGGTCCTCCTGCGTGTAGGAGTTGAAGTCACCCGCGAGGGCCACCGATGCGGTGTCGCCGCGGATGCCGTCGACCCAGTCGCGGAGCGCCGTCGCCTGGCGCACGCGCGACTCGTTCGAGGCGCCCTGGCCGTCGCCCGCGTCGGCGTCGCCCGGCCACGGACCCGCCGAGCCCTTCGACTTGAAGTGGTTGACCACGAAGAGGAACGTGTCGCCGCCGGCCGCGGGCGCGAACGCCTGCGCGATCGGCTCGCGCGCGTTCTGGAACGCCTCGCCCTCATCGCTCTGGTCCCCGAGCGCGCGGGAGTCGCCGACGCGCTTCACCGCCGCGGTGCGGTAGATGATCGCGTTGGTGATGACGTCCTGCTCGGCGGCGGGCGGCAGGTCGGCCGACGAGGGCACGAACGCCCACGTGCCGGCGCCCTCGGCGGCGTTCAGCGCCGCGACGAGGGTCGCGGTGGCCTCGTCGGGCTGCTCGCCGAGCGCGGCGGAGTTCTCGATCTCCATGAGGCCGACGACGTCGGCATCGAGGTCGCCGATCGCGGCGACGATCTTGTCCTGCTGGCGCTGGAGGTCGGCGGCATCCCACGCGCCGCGCTGCGGGCAGCCCTCGCGGACGGTCACGCCGTCGCCGAAGCGATCCTTGTACGCCACGCACGACGCCGAGTCGGTGCCGAGCGTCGTGAAGTAGTTGAGCACGTTGAACGACGCGAGCCGCACGTCGCCGCCGACGGCGTCCGGCGCGGCCGTGCGGGGGTCGGAGAACGCGACGCCGTCGGTGCCCGAGCCGTCGCCGGCGAGCGGTGCGGTCGGGTTCAGCTTCCACGAGTTGTTCCGCCAGTCGACGATCACCGGGTCGGTGAACGTGACGGATGCCCCGACGACGATCGGCTCGACCAGCGACACGTACGCCGGGGTCAGGGCGCTGTTCGCGGCGGAGAGGTAGTTGATGCTCGTGCCGTCGTCGAGGGTGATGCCGCGGGCCGCGTTGTCGGCGGCGACGGCGGCCGCCTCGGCAGTGCCGGGGCGCGCGGCGTCGGTCGGCTGACGGAGCGGCGCGTCACCGGCGGCGAGGCCCACCTCGCCGTACTGGTTGGTCGAGTACGTGTTCGAGACGGTGAACGCGCCCCGTGGGGCGACGAGCATCGACTCGAGCGATTCGCGCGGCGCGGCGTCGGCAGGCCACGCGACGGTCGCCGGAGCGGGCGCCGGCTGCGCGTCGATGCGCTGCGCGGCGCCGGCCGCGACGGTCAGCTCGGTGAGTCCGTTCCACTCCGAGACCACGCCGGTCACGCGTACGGTGTCGCCGGGGGAGACCTCCGAGACGGCGCCGGGCGCGTAGACGAACAGCGCGTCGGATGCCGCGTGCGCGGCCAGGTCGAGCGCGCCGCCGGTGCCCGCGGTCTGGATGACGTAGCCGTCGAATCCGCCGGTCGGGTAGTGCGCCGTCACGACGCCCTCGGTGGTGACCGTCTGGCCGGCCAGCGGCGAGGCGTCGCCGGTGCCCTGGATGTCGGCGATCGCGACCACGGTCGGGTCGGTGGGGTCCGTCGGATCGGTGGGGTCCGTCGGATCGGTGGGGTCTGTCGGATCGGTGGGGTCTGTCGGATCGGTCGGATCCGTGCCGAGCCCGGTCGGCGTCGGGACGCCGGCGGTGAAGTCGGCGGCATTGTCGCCGGTGTTGTCGAACGCGGCCGAGCGGGCCACGCTCGTGCCGTTGGTCGTGCCCGGCGCTGCGGCGGTGCCGGCGAAGTGGGTCGCCCCGCCCCAGCCGACGAAGTCGATCACGTCGTCGCGCGTGGCGATGCCGGTGGCGCCCGACAGCGCGGTCTGGGTCGAGACGAGGGCCACCTTGCCCTGCGCCCCGGCGAGGGCGATCGAGCCCTCGACGTCGGCGGTGAAGCCCGGCTGCGAGGCATCCGCGCCCGCCGCCTCGCCGATGAGCACCTGGCCGCCGGCGGGCACCGTGATGCCGCTGAGCGGCGTCACCTGCCACGAGCCGCCGGTCGCGGAGGCGTACTGCACGCTGAACGAGGAGAGGTCGACCGCGGCATCCGACACGTTCGCCAGCTCGATGAAGTCGCGGTTGAACGCGCCGCCGTTGTTGCCGCCGCCGCCGTACACCTCCGAGATGACGACCGGTGCGCCGGGGCCGGCGGCCGCGTGGGCGGCCGGGGCGAGGATCACGCCCGCCGCCACGGTCGTGAGCACGGTCGCGATCGCGAACCCGCGCCGTGCGTGCGAACGCGGCGTCGGGTGCGATCGGGAGGAAAGGGGCGGGGGCACGGGGTGCGCGTTCGTCACGATGATCTCTCCGGGGACGGCCGGGCACGACTGGGGGTTTCGCGCAGAGGACGGCCGCCAGATCGAGCATTCTTGCCCGCGGCACCCGCTGACAAGAGACAGATCGGTTAACTCTTTCTCATGCAGGCGTTTGCTGGCGTGTCCGCGCGCGGGTCGATATTGTGCGCTCGCGCAGACGGGTGGCCGAGGCATCCGACGTTCGCAGGGCCACGCGCCGGTAGACTCGACGAGACATGTCACCCCGTGCCTCAAAGCCTCTCGAGCCGTCTGCGACCCCTCCCGAGCTGATCCGCAACTTCTGCATCATCGCCCACATCGACCACGGCAAGTCCACGCTGGCCGACCGCATGCTGCAGATCACCGGCGTGGTCTCCGACCGCGACATGCGCGCGCAGTACCTCGACCGTATGGACATCGAGCGCGAGCGCGGCATCACGATCAAGAGCCAGGCCGTGCGGATGCCGTGGCAGACGGATGCCGGCACGTTCGCGCTCAACATGATCGACACGCCCGGTCACGTCGACTTCACCTACGAGGTGTCGCGCTCGCTCGCCGCGTGCGAGGGAGCGATCCTGCTCGTCGACGCGGCCCAGGGCATCGAGGCGCAGACGCTCGCGAACCTCTACCTGGCGCTGGAGAACGACCTCCAGATCATCCCGGTGCTGAACAAGATCGACCTGCCCGCCGCCGACCCGGAGAAGTACGCGGCGGAGCTCGCGAACCTCATCGGCGGCAAGCCCGAGGACGTGCTGCGCGTCTCGGGCAAGACCGGCATGGGCGTCGAAGAGCTGCTCGACCGGATCGTCGAGCAGATCCCCGCACCCGTCGGCGACGCCGACGCGCCCGCCCGCGCCATGATCTTCGACTCGGTCTACGACGCCTACCGCGGTGTGGTGACCTACGTGCGCATGGTCGACGGCAAGCTCGAGCCGCGCGAGCGCATTCAGATGATGTCGACGCGGGCGACGCACGAGCTCATCGAGATCGGCGTGTCGAGCCCCGAGCCGGTGCCGACGAGGGGACTCGGCGTCGGCGAGGTCGGCTATCTCATCACCGGCGTGAAGGACGTGCGCCAGTCGAAGGTCGGCGACACGATCACGAACCAGCGCAAGCCCGCCTCCGAAGCCCTCGCCGGATACACCGACCCGAAGCCGATGGTGTTCTCCGGGATCTACCCGATCGACGGCAGCGACTACGCCGACCTCCGCGAAGCGCTCGACAAGCTGAAGCTGTCGGATGCCTCGCTGCAGTACGAGCCCGAGACCTCGGTCGCCCTCGGGTTCGGGTTCCGCGCCGGATTCCTCGGCCTCCTCCACCTCGAGATCATCACCGAGCGGCTCGCCCGTGAGTTCGGGCTCGACCTCATCACCACCGCGCCGAGCGTGACCTACGAGGTGACGACCGACACGGGCGAGCAGGTCGTCGTGACGAACCCGAGCGAGTATCCGGACGGCCGGGTGGCCTCCGTCTCCGAGCCGGTCGTGAAGGTGGGCATCCTCCTGCCGAAGGACTACGTCGGCACCGTGATGGAGCTCTGCCAGTCGCGTCGCGGCACGCTCCTCGGCATGGACTACCTGAGCGAGGACCGCGTCGAGCTCCGCTACAACATGCCGCTCGGCGAGATCGTCTTCGACTTCTTCGACCAGCTGAAGTCGAAGACGCAGGGCTACGCCTCGCTCGACTACGAGCCCGCCGGTTCGCAGGAGGCCGACCTCGTGAAGGTCGACATCCTCCTCCAGGGCGAGAAGGTGGATGCCTTCTCCTCGATCGTGCACCGCGAGAAGGCCTACGCCTACGGCACCCTGATGACCGAGCGCCTGCGCAAGCTCATCCCGCGCCAGCAGTTCGAGGTGCCCATCCAGGCCGCGATCGGCGCGCGGATCATCGCGCGCGAGAACATCCGCGCGATCCGCAAGGACGTGCTCGCCAAGTGCTACGGCGGTGACATCACCCGCAAGCGCAAGCTGCTCGAGAAGCAGAAGGAGGGCAAGAAGCGCATGAAGATGGTGGGCCGCGTCGAGGTGCCCCAGGAGGCGTTCATCGCCGCGCTCTCCGGCGACGTCGAGACCAAGAAGTAGGCGCTCAGTCGAGCAGATGCCGCAGGTAGCGCTGCGGAGCGTCGAGGTAGGCGCGCCAGTGGTGGACGAGCTCGAGGTCGTCCCACGCGGCACGGCGCATGCCCCAGGGACCCAGCTCGAGGATCGTCGCGCCGGGCAGTGACGCGAGCACGGGGGAGTGCGTCGCGCAGAGCACCTGCCCGCCCCGGTCGGCGATCCGCTGCAGGGTCGACATGAGCGCCAGGGTGGACGAGAACGACAGCGCAGCCTCGGGCTCGTCGAGGCAGTAGAAGCCCGGCCGGTCGAAGCGCGTGTCGAGGATCGCGAGGAACGACTCGCCGTGGCTCATCTCGTGGAACACGGGCTCGACGGTCTTCCCGGGGTTGTCCTCGAGATACGTGTAGAACGAGTGCATCGTCTCGGCCCGGAGGAAGAAGCCCCATCGACTCGCCCCGATGCCGCGCTGGAGTTCGATCCACTCGGACAGCGGCGACTCGCTGCGGCGCGTGGTGTGGCGCGCCTGGTTCGAGCCGCCCTCGGGCGAGAACCCGTAGGCCAGCGCGATGCCTTCGAGCACGGTGGACTTGCCCGAGCCGTTCTCCCCGACCAGGAACGTCACACCGGGGCCGAGCTCGAGGCCGCCGTCCATCAGCTGGACGACGGCGGGCACGCTGAGCGGCCATGTTCCGGGCGCGCGCATCGGATCGTCGATGACGCGCACGGCCGCGACCGGCGGCTGGTCGAACGGACTCCGGGGCATCCGAGGATCATCGCACGGGGCGGCGACATCGCGCCGGGCCGTGGCCTCCGGCGTCAGCGTCGCTCGGTAGGCTGGACGCCATGCGCCGCGGGAACTTCCAAGAAGGCACGGTCGATTACGCCGCCGTCGGTGCGACGAGCGCGCACGATCTCATGTCGTACCCGCCGGAGCGGAGCGTTCCGGCCGAAGCGTCGTGGCGGCTCGGCAGCGGCGAGGCCCGGTTCGCCTCGTCGGCCGAGGCACTCCTCGCCTGGGCCGCGCTCCGCGGCGCCGGGCTCGAGATCACCGATGTGCGCCCGGCCGCGGGGCCGATGTACTCCGGTGTCGGTTTCGACGCGGAGGGGGCGCCCGTCGCCCCGAGCCGACTCGAGGCCGACCAGCGGTTCGACGTCGACGGCACGCCGTACGTCGCGGCGGGCACGACCATCCGGGTGCACGGGCGCGTCAAGGGGATGAACGCCGACGGCGAGCTGCGGGTGGTCTCGGCGACCGAAGAGCCCCGCCGGGTCGCCTTCGCCCTCGGCACCGTCGGCTCGTCGGTCGTCAGCGGCGAGGAATCGTTCGCGGTCGAGTGGACCGACTCCGACGAGGTGCGCTTCGTCGTGCGCGCGTTCGACCGGCCGGTCTCGCCGCTCTACCGCCTGCTGCCGCCCCTCGTGAAGCGTCGTCGTCGCGAGCTCTTCCAGGGCTACCTGCGCGCGATCTCGCCGCTGTTCACGACCCCCGCCTGATGGGGTCGGCTCTGCCCCTGGGCGACCCGGCGCCTCTCGACGGCGCCCTGCCGGACGACATCGCGATCGACGCGCAGCGCGACTTCGGCGTCTACCTGCACGTGCCGTTCTGCCGTGTGCGGTGCGGCTACTGCGACTTCAACACGTACACCGCGACGGAGCTGCGCGGAGCGCGGCAGGACGCGTACGCCGACGAGGTGCTCCGCGAGATCGCCCTCTCCCAGGATGCGCTGGCCGCGCGCGGCGCGCTCCGGCCCGCGCAGACGGTGTTCTTCGGCGGCGGGACCCCGACCCTGCTGCCCGGCGGTGACCTGGCGCGCATGCTCGGGGGCATCCGCGACACGTTCGCGCTGGCGCCGGATGCCGAGGTCACCGTCGAGGCGAACCCCGACACCGTGACGCCGGAGCTCGCCGAGGAGCTCGCCGCCGCCGGCGTGACGCGGCTGTCGATCGGGATGCAGTCGGCCGTGCCGCACGTGCTCGCCGCGCTCGACCGCACCCATGATCCCGCGAACGTCGCGACGGCCGTCGCCGCCGCCCGTCGGGCGGGTCTCGACGTGAGCGTCGACCTCATCTACGGCGCGCCGGGCGAATCGCTCGCCGACTGGGAGACCTCGGTGCGCACCGCGATCGCGCTCGCCCCCGACCACGTCTCGGCATACGCGCTCATCATCGAGGAGGGCACGCAGCTGCACCGTCGGATCCGGCGCGGCGAGGTGCCCGCGCCCGACGACGACCTGCAGGCCGACATGTACGAGCTCGTCGACGATCTGCTCGGTGACGGGGGCTTCGACTGGTACGAGGTGTCGAACTGGGCGACCGCGCCCGCGCACCGTTCCCGCCACAATCTCGCCTACTGGCGAGGCGCCGACTGGTGGGGGTACGGCCCCGGCGCGCACAGCCACGTCGACGGGCTGCGATGGTGGAACGTCAAGCACCCCGCCGCGTACGCGCAGCGCCTCGCCGCGGGGCAGTCGCCCGCGGCCGCCCGGGAGCGACCGGATGCCGCGGCGCGCCGCCTCGAGGATGTGCTGCTGCGCTCGCGCATCTCCGACGGCCTCGCGGTGTCGGAACTCGAGGGCGAGGGGCGTCATGCGGTGGCCTCCCTCATCGCCGACGGCCTCATCGACGGCGCCGCCGCCGTGCGCGGCCGCGTCGTGCTCACCCGTCGCGGGCGCCTGCTCGCCGACGCCGTGGTGCGCGCGCTGACCGCATGAGCACTGATCGCGCGGGCGTCCGGGGCGCGACGGCCGCGGCCGGAGCCGCGGGTCAGCCGGGCAGCGAATCGACCGCCGCGGCGCGGCGGAGCGGCGTCACGCGCGACGTGACGTCGTACACCTGCACCTCACGACCCGCGCCGTAGCGCGGCCAGCCCGGGTCTCCCGTCCCAGCGCGAAACGGCGGTCGCCCCGAACGGCGGCAGCGCGTACGGGATGCCGAGGTAACGGTCGACGCCGTCGTGTCGCGTGCCGCGGACCGCCCCGGTCGACGTCGAGACGGTGGGGCGGGGGTGGGCATCGGCGCGCATACGGCTCATCGTAGGGTGAGCGCGATAGGATTGGCACTCGACGCCCCGGAGTGCCAATGCCCGGGCGGGAGGAGGAGCGATGGTCTCGGAGCGCGGACTGCAGGTCCTCCGCGCGATCGTGCAGGACTACGTCGACACCAACGAGCCCGTCGGCAGCAAGACGATCGTCGACCGCCACCAGTTCGGCGTCTCGGCGGCCACGATCCGCAACGACATGGCCCTGCTCGAAGACGAAGAGCTCATCGCCGCCCCGCACACCTCGTCCGGCCGCGTGCCGACCGACAAGGGCTACCGCGTGTTCGTCGACCACCTGTCGCAGCTGCGCCCGCTCTCCGGCGCGCAGCGCGCGGCGATCTCGACCTTCCTCGCCGACACCGTCGACCTCGACGACATGCTCACCCGCACCGTCCGCGCGCTCACCCAGCTCACCGGCCAGGTCGCGATCGTGCAGTACCCCTCCTTCGCCCGGGCGAGCGTGTCGCACGTCGAGTTCGTGCACCTCGGCGGCGCCCGCGTCGTCGTGATCGCCGTGACCGACACCGGCCGCGCCTCGCAGCGGGTCGCCTTCCTGCAGGGCGATCTCGACGAGAGCGGCGCGGCCGAGGTCAAGGGGCGCCTGGCGGCCCTCGTCACCGGCAAGCCCGTCGCGGAAGCCGCGCAGGCGATCGCCGACCTCATCGCCGTGCCGGAGGAGTCGGGACAGGCATCGCCCGAGGCATCCACGCCCGTCGACGCGGCTATGCGCACCGTCGCGCGGATCGTCGCCGAAGAGCTCGACGAGTTCCGCCAGGACAAGCTCGTCATGGCCGGCACGGCGACTCTCGCCCGCCGCGAGGGCGACTTCCGCGGCAGCATCTACCCGCTCCTCGAAGCCATCGAGGAGCAGGTGACCCTCCTCCGCCTCATGGGTGAGATGGTCGCCGACGAGCAGGGCCTGGCGGCGAGCATCGGGCGCGAGAACGCGCCGTTCGGTCTCGGAGAGGCATCCATCGTCACGAGCGACTACGCCGGCGCGGGCACGCGCTCGCGCGTGGGACTGCTCGGTCCGATGCGCATGGACTATGCCACCAACCTCGCGGCGGTCCGCGCCGTCGCGCACTACCTCAGCCGGCTGCTCGACGAGGACGAATCGTCCCGCTGAGCGGCCCGCTGCCCCTTATCCACCGCGTTACCCACCGCGCCCGCAGGGGCGCCGAAAGGCGATTGTGGCCGACCACTACGAAGTCCTGGGCGTCTCGCGCGACGCGAGCCCCGAAGAGATCAAGAAGGCGTACCGGCGCCTCGCGCGGGAGCTGCACCCCGATGTGAATCCCGGCGAAGAGGCATCCGAGCGCTTCAAGCTCGTCACCCACGCCTACGACGTGCTGAGCGACCCGGAGCAGCGTCAGCGCTACGACCTCGGCGGCGACGGGTCGCCGTTCGGCGGCGGCGGGGGAGCGGGCTTCGGCGGGTTCGGCGACATCTTCGAGACCTTCTTCGGCGGCGGCGGGGCGCGCACCGCGCGGCCGCGCTCGCGGCGCGAGCGGGGGCAGGACGCCCTCGTGCGCGTGACCCTCGACCTCAAGGACGTCGTCTTCGGCACGCACCGCGACCTCGAGGTCGACACGGCCGTGCTCTGCGAGACCTGCGAGGGCTCGTGCTGCCAGCCCGGCACCCAGCCGGTGACCTGTGACATCTGCCACGGCTCGGGCCAGGTGCAGCGCACGGTCCGGAGCCTCCTCGGCAACGTCGTCACCTCCCAACCGTGCACCACGTGCCAGGGCTACGGCACGACGATCCCGTACCCGTGCGCCAGCTGCCAGGGCCAGGGCCGCGTGCGCGCGCGCCGCACGGTCTCGGTCGACATCCCCGCTGGCGTCGAGACGGGGCTGCGGCTGCAGCTGCCCGGCTCGGGCGAGGTGGGCCCGGCGGGCGGCCCGAACGGCGACCTGTATCTCGAGGTCACCGTCGCGCACGACGACGTCTTCAGCCGCGACGGCGACGACCTGCTCGCGACCCTCGAGGTGTCGATGCCCGACGCGATCCTCGGCGCGAACACGACCATCACCTCGCTCGACGGCGACGTCGACCTCGAGGTGCGCCCCGGCGTGCAGTCGGGCGACGTGCTCACGATCAAGGGACGCGGCATCACACCGCTGCGCGGCGGCAACCGCGGCGACCTGCGCGTGGGCGTGCAGGTGGTGACCCCGACGAAGCTGGATGCCAAGGCGCGCGCGCTCATCGAGGACTTCAAGAAGAAGACCAAGTCGCCGGAGCCGCAGCTCGCCCAGTTCCACCAGGGCCTGTTCTCCAAGCTCCGCGACCGATTCCGCGGCTGACGACGATGGCCCTGCACTTCCTCGTCGACGAGGGCGCCGAGCTCTCTCGCGCGAGCGGCGACCTCGCCGCCGACGCGGAGGTCGCCCTGCGCGGCACGCTCGCCGGTGCCGAGCCGGGAGACACGGTCACCCTGACCGGCGCCGAGGCGCACCACGCCGCGGTCGTCCGCCGGGTGCGGGTCGGCGAAGCGGTCACCCTCGGCGACGGGGCGGGCACCTGGCTCGAGGGGGAGGTGCGGGATGCCGCGCCGAAGCGCGTCGTCGTCCGCGTCACCGCGCGCGCCGACATCGCCGCGGCACGCCCCCGCCTCATGCTCGTGCAAGCGCTCGCGAAGGGTGACCGCGACGAGCTCGCCGTGCAGGCGGCGACCGAGCTCGGCGCCGACGAGATCGTGCCGTGGCAGGCATCCCGCAGCGTCTCGCGCTGGGACGCCGCCAAAGTGGTCAAGGGCGTCGCGCGTTGGCAGAGCATCGTGCGCGAGGCCGCCAAGCAGGCCCACCGCGCCTGGGTCCCGACCGTGACGAGCCCCGTCGCCACACCCGTGCTCGTCGCCCGGGCGGGCACCGATCGCGTGCTCGTGCTCGATCCCACGGCATCCACCCCGCTCGCGCAGCTCGAGATCGCCCCCGGTGACGAGCGCGACCTCGTGCTGGTGGTCGGCCCCGAGGGCGGCATCGACCCGAGCGAGCTCGACGCACTGTCCGCCGCGGGCGCCGAGCTCGTCCGTCTCGGCGACACCGTGCTCCGCACCTCCACGGCGGGGCCGGCGGCCCTGGCCGTGCTCAACGCGCGCCTCGGGCGCTGGTAGGAGGGCGCAGCGGGCCCGCAGCACCTCGGGGCGCCGCTGTCCGGGAGGTGATCTGCATTCGGGAGGACTCTACGGCCCGACGCGTCCTCCCGAGTGCCGATCTCCTCCCGAGTGCGCACCCACCCGCGCCGGAGAGCCCGCGCCATAGACTGAGGGTATGAGCGAGTCGTCGATCTTCAGCCGCATCTACCGGGGCGAGATCCCGTCCGAGATCATCGCCGAGACCGAGAACGTCTTCGCGATCCGCGACATCGCGCCGAAGGCGCCCGTGCACCTGCTCGTCATCCCGAAGACCGACGAGTACCGCAACGTCGTCGAGCTCGCCGCCGGCGACCCGACGCTGCTCACCGAGATGATCGGGCTCGCGAACTCGCTCGCCGCCGAATACGCCGACGGCGACTTCCGGCTCGTGTTCAACACGGGGGAGGGCGCCGGGCAGACCGTCTTCCACGTGCACGCCCACGTGCTCGCCGGCGGACTCTCCGAAGGGAGCCTCCGTGGCTGACGACGCCGCATCGAACCCCTCCGAAGACGTCGTCGAGCGCATCTACGCCGACGGCATCGCGATGGTGCAGCTGCTCGGGCCGCAAGACCGGCTGCTGCGCGTCGTCGAACGCGAGCACCGCGACGTGCAGGTGCACGTGCGCGGCAACGAGATCACCCTGACGGGACCCGCGGATGCCGTGGCGCGCGCCCGTGCGCTCGTCGACGAGCTCATCGCGCTCTCGCGCAGCGGGCAGGGGCTCGACCCCGCCGACGTCGTCACGAGCGACCGGATCCTCCGCGCCGACACCGGTGACCGCCCCTCGGACGTCCTCGGCGGCGAGGCGATCCTGTCCTCGCGCGGGCGGATCATCCGCCCGAAGACGCTCGGCCAGAAGGCCTACGTCGACGCGATCGACGAGAACACGATCACGTTCGGCATCGGCCCGGCCGGAACCGGCAAGACCTACCTCGCCATGGCCAAGGCCGTGCAGGCGCTGCAGCGCAAAGAGGTCAGCCGCATCATCCTCAGCCGCCCGGCGATCGAGGCGGGGGAGCGGCTCGGCTTTCTCCCCGGCACCCTCAACGACAAGATCGATCCGTACCTCCGGCCGCTCTACGACGCGCTCAACGAGATGATGGACCCCGAGATCGTGCCGAAGCTCATGGCGTCGGGCACGATCGAGGTCGCCCCGCTCGCGTACATGCGCGGGCGTACGCTGAACGACTCGTTCGTCGTGCTCGACGAGGCGCAGAACACCACCCCCGAGCAGATGAAGATGTTCCTCACCCGGCTCGGGTTCGGGACGCGCATGGTGGTCACCGGCGACATCACGCAGATCGACCTCCCCGCCGGCGCGTCGGGGCTCCGGCTCGTCACCCGCGTGCTGAAGGACATCGACGACATCGACTTCAGCTACCTCACGAGCGACGACGTCGTCCGTCACACCCTGGTCGGCCGCATCGTCGACGCGTACACCGAGTACGACGAGCAGCGCCTCGCCGACCGGCGCGAGCGCGACGAGGCATCCGCCTTCATCGCTGCGCGCGACAAATCGGGCGGAGCGAAGGGCGCGAGCGGCAATCGTGCCCAGCGTCGCGGCCAGCAGTCCCGGCCCGGCGGCCCCCGAGACCATCTCCCCAAGCGAGGCATGTCATGACGATCGAGATCACCAACGAGTCGGGCGTCGACGTCGACGAGACGGTGCTGCTGCGCCTCACCGAGCACAACCTCGCCGAGCTGCACGTGAGCCCGGACGCCGACATCGCGATCCTGCTCGTCGACGAGGGCGCCATGGAGGCGCTCCACGTGCAGTGGATGGACGAGCCGGGACCGACCGACGTACTGAGCTTTCCCATGGACGAACTGCGGCCGGGCACCCAGGAGGAGCCGACCCCCGCGGGCCTCCTCGGCGACATCGTGCTCTGTCCGCAGGTCGCCGAGACGCAGGCGCAGGCCGCGAAGCACTCGACGCTCGACGAGCTGATCCTGCTGACGACCCACGGCACCCTGCACCTGCTCGGGTTCGACCACGCCGAGCCCGACGAAGAGCGTGAGATGTTCGGCCTGCAGCGCGAGCTCATCGCCTCGTTCCGTTCCGACGAACGCCGACGCCCGTGACCGCGGTCCTCCTGCTCGTCGCTGCGGGCCTGCTCGTCGCCCTCGGCGGACTCATGGCCGCTCTCGACGCCGCCCTGGGGGTCACCTCCCGCGCCGACCTGCACGACCTGGCCGCCTCGGGCCGGAACAGCGCCGCGCTCGGTCGCATCGCCGCCGATCCCGAGGCGCACGGCAACGCCGTCGTCTTCATCCGCATCCTCGCCGAGACGGCCGCCGCCGTGCTCGTCACCGCGGCGTTCACGATCATCTTCGACAACATCTGGTGGGCGCTGCTGGCCGCCGCGGTGCTCATGACCGCGGTCTCGTTCGTGCTCGTCGGGGCGAGCCCCCGAGCCGTCGGGCGCCAGCACGCACGCGGGCTGCTCCGCGGCGCCGCGCCGATCGTCCGTGCCGCCCGCGTCCTGCTCGGGCCGCTCGCCCACCTGCTGGTCGTCCTCGGCGACCGCGTGACCCCCGGCATCCACCGCGGCGCGTCGTTCGCGAGCGAGGAGCAACTGCTGTCGATGGTCGACGAGGCCGCCTCGCAGGACCTCATCGAAGAGGACGACCGCGAGCTCATCCATTCGGTCTTCGACTTCACCGACACCTTCGTGCGCGCCGTCATGGTGCCCCGCACCGACATGGTGACGATGGATGCCTCGGCCACCACCCAGGAGGCGATGCGCCTCTTCCTCGACAAAGGGGTCTCGCGGGTGCCGATCTCGGACGGTGACGACATCACCGGCGTCGTCTACCTGAAAGACCTCGTGCAGTTCGCGTTCCGTGACGAATCCGCGTGGCGCGACGCGCCGGTCGCGCAGATCGCCCGGCCGGCGGCCTTCGTGCCCGAGTCGATGAAGGCCGAGACGCTGCTGCAGCAGATGAAGCGGGATGCCGTGCACGTGTGCCTCGTCGTCGACGAGTACGGCGGCGTGTCGGGGCTCGTGACGCTCGAAGACCTCATCGAAGAGCTGGTCGGCGAGATCTCCGACGAGTACGACGCCCGCCAGAGCGAAGTCGTCGACCTCGGTGACGGTCGCTACCGGGTGAGCGCCCGCCTCGGCCTCGACGAGGTGGGGGAGTTGTTCGGCATCGAGCTCGAAGACGACGACGTCGACTCGATCGGCGGGCTGCTCGGCAAGCTCCTCGAGCGCGTGCCCATGCCGGGCGACCGCGCCGAATACGGCGGGCTCATCCTCACCGGCGGCACCTCACGCGGCCGAGGTCGGGGACTCGCGACCGTGTTCGTGGAGCGCAGCGACGCTCTCGAGGCGGCCGATGCCGCCTTCGGATCGCGCGGCACCCGCACGGGACCGATCCCGATCCAGACATCGACGCAGAAGGGCGACGAGAGGTGAGCGCGCACAGATCAGGTTTCGTCACGTTCGTGGGGCGCCCGAACGTCGGCAAGTCGACGCTCACGAATGCCCTCGTGGGCGAGAAGGTGGCGATCACCTCCGACAAGCCGCAGACGACCCGGCGCGCGATCCGGGGCATCCTGAACCGCCCGTCCGGGCAGCTCGTGATCGTCGACACCCCCGGCATCCACAAGCCGCGGACGCTTCTCGGCCAGCGGTTGAACGACCTCGTCGAGCAGGTTCTGGGCGATGTCGACGTGATCTGCTTCCTCGTGCCGGCGACCGAGAAGGTCGGCCCCGGCGACCGCCGGATCGCCGCGTCGCTCGACGGGTATCCGCGCGCCAAGAAGGTCGCCGTGGTCACCAAGACCGACATCGCCTCGCGCGAGCAGATCACCGAGCGGCTCATGGAGGTCGACAGCCTGCGGAGCGACTGGGCGGCGGTCATCCCACTCTCCGCGGTTGCCGGTGAGCAGCTCGACGTGCTCGCCGACGAGCTGCTCGCGCTCATGCCCGAGGGTCCCGCGCTCTACGAGGAGGGGGTCACGACCGACGAGTCGATCGAGGACCGCATCGCCGAGATCATCCGCGAGGCGGCGCTCGACGGGGTGCGCGACGAACTGCCGCACTCGATCGCGGTGACGATCGACGACATCGCCGAGCGCGAGACCGGTTCGATGACCGACATCTACGCCAACATCGTCGTCGAGCGCGACAGCCAGAAGGCGATCATCATCGGCCACAAGGGGTCGCGCCTCGCGGCGGTCGGCGCCCGCGCCCGGGCGCAGATCGAGCCGCTCGTGGGCACCAAGGTGTTCCTGAAGCTCCACGTGCGCGTCGCGAAGGAGTGGCAGCGCGACCCGAAGCAGCTCGGCCGCCTCGGGTTCTGATAGCGCGCGGCAGTACAGACCGTCTGGCTCTCCGGACGTCGCGGCTGGGCGCCCCGCTGCCGTTCGCCGTGACATCTCCCTCGCCGCGAACGGTGTACTCTGTCCCCATGCGCTTCGGCCAGCTCCTTCTTAGCTGCCGCGACGAGGCCTCGATCTAGGGCCTTCCTCGTCGCGGAGCTCGTCGTCGGTGCGACACCTGGCCCGCCTCATCAGACGAGAGAAGCGACCATCATGGAGAACACCCAGAAGCCCTCCGGCATGCCGGTGCACAAGTACCGCCCCTATCACGAGCAGATCCGCGTCGAGCTGCCCGACCGCACGTGGCCCGACGCCCGCATCGCGACCGCTCCGCGCTGGTGCGCGGTCGACCTCCGCGACGGCAACCAGGCCCTCATCGACCCGATGAGCCCCGAGCGCAAGCGCATCATGTTCGACCTGCTCGTCTCGATGGGGTACAAGGAGATCGAGGTCGGGTTCCCCTCGGCATCCCAGACCGACTTCGACTTCGTGCGCCACTTGATCGACGAGGGCGCCATTCCCGACGACGTCACGATCCAGGTGCTGACGCAGGCCCGCGAGCACCTCATCGAGCGCACCTACGAGGCGATCGCCGGCGCGAAGCAGGCGATCGTGCACTTGTACAACTCGACGAGCGTGCTGCAGCGCGAGGTCGTCTTCCGCAGCGACAAGCAGGGCATCATCGACATCGCCCTGAACGGCGCGCGGCTGTGCCGCGAGTTCGAGAAGCGCATCCCCGAGACGAAGGTCTACTACGAGTACTCGCCCGAGTCGTACACCGGCACCGAGCTGGAGTTCGCGCTCGAGATCTGCAATCAGGTCATCGAGGTGTTCGAGCCGACGCCCGAGCGCAAGGTCATCATCAACCTGCCCTCGACCGTCGAGATGGCGACGCCCAACGTCTACGCCGACTCGATCGAGTGGATGAGCCGTCGCCTGGCGCACCGCGAGAACATCATCCTGTCGCTGCACCCGCACAACGACCGCGGCACGGCGATCGCCGCGGCCGAGCTCGGCTACATGGCCGGAGCCGACCGCATCGAAGGATGCCTCTTCGGCAACGGCGAGCGCACCGGCAACGTCGACCTGGTCGCCCTCGGTGTCAACCTGCTGACCCAGGGCATCGACCCGCAGATCGATTTCAGCGACATCGACGGCGTCAAGCGCACCGCCGAGTACTGCAACCAGCTGCCCGTGCACGAGCGCAGCCCCTGGGCAGGCGACCTCGTCTTCACCGCGTTCTCCGGATCGCATCAGGACGCGATCAAGAAGGGATTCGAGGCGATGGATGCCGCGGCACAGGCATCCGGCGTCACCGTCGACGAGATCGCGTGGGCCGTGCCGTACCTGCCGATCGACCCGAAGGACCTCGGACGCTCGTACGAGGCCGTCATCCGCGTCAACTCGCAGTCGGGCAAGGGCGGTGTCGCGTACCTGCTGAAGACCGACCACGCGCTCGACCTGCCGCGGAAGCTCCAGATCGAGTTCTCCGGCGTCGTGCAGGCGAAGACCGATGCCGAGGGGGGCGAGGTCTCGAGCGAGCAGATCTGGGCGGCGTTCACCGACGAGTACCTGCCGGCCGACGACGTGGCCGCGAAGTGGGGCCGCTTCGAGCTGCTGTCGACGCGCACCCAGAGCGACATGTCGGGCGAGGTGACCCTCGAGGTCACCCTGCGCGACGGCGAGGGCGAGGTCGCGACCCGCGGTGTCGGCAACGGCCCCGTGTCGGCGTTCCTCGAGGTCGTCCGCGAGCAGGGCTTCGAGATCACGCTGTACGACTACGTCGAGCACACGCTCTCGGCGGGCGGCGACGCGCAGGCCGCGGCCTACGTCGACCTGCAGGTGGATGGCGCACGCCTCTGGGGCGTCGGGATCGACGGCGACATCTCCACCGCGTCGCTGAAGGCGATCGTGTCGGGCGTGAACCGCGCGATCCGCACCCGCTCCGCCGCGGGCGCCCTCGCCGCCGTCTGACCGCCCGCCCGCACGGCCACCCCGTGCGCCCAGCGCGCCTCTGCGCCGAGACACCTTCTGTGCGCCGAGACACCGCGGATGAACCGGTGTCTCGGCGCACAACCGGTGTCTCGCCGGGGGCGGGTCAGTCGGCGGCGGGGCGGATGACCGGGATCGAGGTCGTCTCGAGGGCGACCTTGCGGCGGTGCAGGGCCCGCTGCTCGGGCAGCGAGATGTCGAAGATCACCGCGAGCAGGCGGATGACCGTCGTCACGATCACCCCGGCGACGGCCGCCGCAGCCACCGGCGCGCCGAGCGTGACGGCGCCGGCGAGGACGGCGCAGCCGGCGCCCGCAGCGACCGCGTAGAGCGATCCCACGTGCATCACGGCGACCGGCAGTCCCATGATGACGTCGCGCAGGATGCCTCCGCCGACGGCGGCGCAGACGCCCACGAACACCGCCGGCACGACCGGCAGGCCGAGGACGAGCGCCTTCGAGGTGCCGAACGCGCCGAAGAGGCCGATCACCACGGCATCCAGGGCGACGATGACACCGTTCAACCGCTGGAAGACGTTCGCGAGCAGCATGCCGACGAGCGCCGCGCCCGTCGCGGTGAGCAGGTACCAGTTGCTCTGCAGCGTCGTCGGGGTGACGTTCAGCAGCAGGTCGCGGATGAGGCCGCCGCCCATGCCCATGAGGATGCCGATGATCGCGACGCCGAGCAGGTCGAGGCGGCGCCCGCCGGTGCCGTCGTCGGAGAACCCCGACGCGAACAGCGCCCCCTGAACGCCGCCGAGACCGACGGCGAGGAGGTCGGCCCAGAGCGGGATCACGAAGACGGGTTCGTTCACCCCTCCATTCTCGCCCCTCTCGCCGTGCCGTCCGGTGCATCGGGGCCGTGCCGCTGCGGCCGGTGTCGGCGACCGCGGAGATAATGGAGCAATGCCGACATACCGCGACGAGGTCGTGGTCCTGCGCACCCACAAACTGGGGGAGGCGGACCGCATCGTCACGATGCTCAGCCGTCGGCACGGCAAGGTGCGCGCCGTCGCGAAGGGAGTGCGGCGCACGTCGTCGCGGTTCGGCGCACGGCTCGAGCCGTTCATGGTCGCCGACGTGCAGCTGTATCAGGGTCGCACCCTCGACATCGTGCAGCAGGCCGAGTCGCTCGGATCCTACGGCGCCCCCATCGCGGCCGACTACGACAGCTACACCGCCGCGCACGCGATGGTCGAGACCGCCGATCGGCTCAACGAGGCCGAGGCGACGCCGCAGCAGTACCTGCTGCTCGTCGGGGGGCTGCGCACTCTCTCACTCGGCGGCCACGCGCCCCGGTCGGTGCTCGACTCGTATCTGCTGCGCGCCATGGCGCTGTCGGGATGGGCGCCCGCGCTCGACGCGTGCGCCCGGTGCGGTGCCGAGAGCCCGCACGACTGGTTCGTCGCGCAGCTGGGCGGCAGTGTCTGCGGCGAGTGCGCCCCCGCCGGCTCGGCGCGCGTGCGCCCCGAGACGCGGCAGCTGCTGCGGGCGCTGATCGCGGGGGAGTGGGAGGTCGTGGATGCCGCGACCGAGCACGCGTCCGCCGCCGCGTCCGGCCTCGTGGCCGCCTACACGCAGTACCACCTCGAACGAGGCATCCGTTCCCTTTCGCACCTCTCGCACCTGGAGACCCGTCGGTGACACCGAAGCCCTATACGCACCGTGACGCGGTGCCCTACCGGCCGCTCGACTGGACCGGCGTCCACCCGCCGGCGTTCCCGAAGGGCGGCGTGCCGCGGCACGTCGCGCTCGTGATGGACGGCAACGGCCGGTGGGCGAACCGCCGCGGGCTTACCCGGATCGAGGGGCATCGGGCGGGGGAGGAGGTCCTGCTCGACGTCGTCGCGGGGGCGATCCAGGCGGGTGTGAAGCACCTCAGCGTGTACGCGTTCTCGACCGAGAACTGGACGCGGTCACCCGACGAGGTCCGATTCCTGATGGGGTACAACCGTGATGTGCTCCACCGCCGCCGCGATCAGCTCAACGAATGGGGCGTGCGCATCCGGTGGGCGGGGCGCAAGCCCCGGCTGTGGGGCTCGGTGATCAAGGAGCTCCAGTACGCCGAGCAGCTCACCGCCGACAACGACACCCTCACCCTCACGATGTGCATCAACTACGGTGGCCGGCACGAGATCATCGACGCCATGCGGGCGATGGGCGAGGAGATCGCCGCGGGTCGCATGAAGCCGTCGGCGATCACCGAGAAGGCGCTCCGCCGGCACCTCTACGTGCCCGACATGCCCGACGTCGACCTGTTCGTGCGGTCGAGCGGCGAGCAGCGCACCTCGAACTTCCTCCTCTGGGAGTCGGCGTACGCCGAGATGGTGTTCCTCAACACGCTGTGGCCCGACTTCTCACGCACCGACCTCTGGCACGCCATCGAGCTCTACCTCGACCGCGACCGCCGATTCGGCGGCGCCGTCGACGCGCCGACCGCCTGAGCGGAGCGGAGCGGTTCGTGTCGGGGATGCCCGAGGCATCCTGCGCGAGACCCGTCTGCGCGGATCATGCCGATCCGGGAATAGACCCCGGCACCCGCGCCGTTGTCCCTGGTGTGACGGATGCCATCAAGATCGACGTATGGAGTGACATCGCCTGCCCGTGGTGCTACATCGGGAAGCGCAATCTCGAGAAGGGACTTGCCGAGACGGCGTCGGACGCCGACGCGCCCGCCGTCGAGGTGACCTACCACTCGTTCGAGCTGTCCCCCGACACGCCCGTCGATTTCGAGGGCGACGAGCTGGACTTCCTCGCCGGTCACAAGGGCATGCCCCGCGAGCGGGTCAGCGAGATGCTCGAGAACGTCACCGGCGTCGCCGCGAACGCTGGTCTCGAGTACCGGTTCGACCTGCTGCAGCACACCAACACGGTGAAGGCGCACGAGCTGCTGCACTTCGCCAAGGCGCAGGGCGCGCAGCTGCCGATGGCCGAGCGACTCATGGCCGCGTACTTCACCGAGGGCCGTCATGTCGGCCGCGTCGACGACCTCGTCGACCTGGCCGGCGAAGCGGGGCTCGACGCCGATGCCGCGCGCGAGGCGCTCGAGTCGGGTCAATACCTGCCGGCGGTGCGCGCCGACCAGGCGCAGGCGCAGGCCTATGGCATCCAGGGCGTGCCGTTCTTCGTCATCGACGGCAAGTACGGCGTCAGCGGCGCGCAGCCGCCGGAGGCGTTCGCCCAGATCGCCCGCCAGGTCTGGGGCGAGAAGCAGGCCTGACGCACGGGGCGGAGAGCCCCCGCAGTCACTCGGGCTGGGGCAGACCCGCCTCGATCGCCGCGACGACCTCCGGGGCATCCGGCTTCGTCTGTGGGCGGAACCGGTGCACCGTGCCGTCCGCGGTGACGAGGAACTTCTCGAAGTTCCACATGACCGGGCCTTTCGCACCCTCCGCGTTGCGCGTCTTCTTCAGCGCCTTGTAGAGGGGAGCGGCGTGCGAGCCGTTCACCTTGACCTTCTCGGCGATGGGAAAGGTGACGCCGTAGGTCACCGAGCAGTACTCGAGGATCTCGTCCATCGACCCCGGTTCCTGCCCCATGAACTGGTTGCAGGGGAATCCGATCACCTGCAGACCCCGGTCGCCGTAGGTCTTCTGCAGCTGCTCGAGCTGCTCGTACTGCGGCGTCAGACCGCATTTGGATGCCACGTTGACGATGAGCACGGCCTTGTCGCCGAACTCGGCGAGGGTGTGCTCGGCGCCGTCGGCGCCCTGGTACGGGATGTCGCGGAGGTCTGCGGTGAGCGTGTCGGCCATGTTGTCCACGATAGGCCCGCCGTCGGCGCCGCGGTGCGGCGGATTCTGGGAGAATGGAGAGGATGTCCACGCTCACCGCCGCCCCCGCCGTCACCGACCGCACCCCGCCGCCCGCGGACGCGTCGGCGATGCCGAGCGCGCTGCGGATCGGGCCGATCACCCTCGATGCGCCGGTCGTGCTCGCGCCGATGGCGGGCATCACCAACACGGCGTTCCGGCGGCTGTGCCGCGAGTACGGCGCCGGCCTGTACGTGAGCGAGATGATCACGACGCGCGCGCTCGTCGAGCGGAACGCCACCACGATGCGGCTCATCACGCACCACGAGTCGGAGACCCCCCGGTCGATCCAGCTCTACGGCGTCGACCCGGCGACGACCGAGGCCGCGGTGCGGCTGCTCGTCGACGAAGACCGGGCCGACCACATCGACCTGAACTTCGGATGCCCCGTGCCCAAGGTCACCCGCAAGGGCGGGGGAGCGGCGCTGCCGTGGAAGACCGAGCTGTTCCGCGAGATCGTCACGCGCGCGGCGCGCGCGGCGGGCGACGTCCCGCTCACGGTGAAGATGCGCAAAGGCATCGACGCCGACCATCTGACCTTCCTCGACGCGGGCCGCATCGCCGAAGACGCCGGCGTCGCCGCGGTCGCGCTGCACGCGCGCACCGCCTCGGAGTTCTACTCCGGGACCGCCGACTGGGACGCGATCGCCCAGCTGAAGCAGGTGGTGACGAGCATCCCCGTGCTCGGCAACGGCGACATCTGGTCGGGCGCCGACGCCGTCCGCATGATGGCCGAGACCGGCTGCGACGGCGTCGTGGTCGGCCGCGGCTGCCTCGGCAGGCCGTGGCTCTTCGGCGACCTGGCGCACGCGTTCGGCGCCCCCGGCATCCGGCCCGATGCCACCCTCGGGTTCGTCGCGGGCGCGTTCCGCCGGCACGCCGAACTGCTCGTCGAGTTCTTCGACGACGAGGGGCGTGGATGCCGCGACATCCGCAAGCACGTCGCGTGGTACTTCAAGGGCTACCCCGTCGGCGGCGACACCCGCGCCGCGCTCGCGACGGCATCCACCCTCGCCGAGTACGACGACCTGCTCGCGACGCTCGACCACGACGCCCCATACCCGGGCGCCGCGGCGGAGGGCCAGCGCGGCCGTGCCGGCACCCCCAAGCGCCCCGCCCTGCCCGACGGCTGGCTCGCGACCCGCGAGATGTCGGGCGACGCCTCGCGCACCCTCGCCGAAGCCGAACTGGACACCAGTGGCGGGTGAGGGCGGCGGGCTCGGCGCGCTGCCCGGTCGCCCCGCGGGATACGACGAGCACGACGCCGCGCGCCTGCTCCCCGAGACGCACCGCTCCCGCCGTGACAGCTTCGCCCGCGACCGTGCGCGCGTGCTGCACTCCGCCGCGCTGCGACGCCTCGCCTCCAAGACGCAGATGCTGAGTCCGGCGAGCCCGGCAGACTTCGCGCGCAACCGGCTCACGCACTCCCTCGAGGTCGCGCAGGTGGGTCGCGAGCTCGCGATCGCCCTCGAGCTCTCACCCGACGTCGTCGACACCGCCTGCCTGAGTCATGACATCGGGCATCCCCCGTTCGGGCACAACGGCGAGCGCGCGCTCAACGAGTGGGCCGCCGACATCGGCGGCTTCGAGGGCAACGCGCAGACCCTGCGCATCCTGTCGCGCCTCGAGCCGAAGGTCATCGGACCCGGCGGCGAGAGCGTCGGCCTGAACCTCACGCGCGCGAGCCTCGACGCGACCTGCAAGTACCCGTGGACGGTCGAGCACGCCGTGCCCGACCCGGGCGGCCGCGACAAGTTCGGCGTGTACCCCGAGGACGAACACGTCTTCCGGTGGATGCGGGAGGGTGCCCCGGGGCGCCTCCGCTGCATCGAAGCCGAGGTCATGGATCTCTCCGACGACATCGCCTACTCGGTGCACGACTTCGAAGACGCCGTGCTGAACGGCTACCTCGACCCGGCCCGGCTCTCCGACGGGCGTGAGCGCGAGGCGCTGCTCACCGCGATCCAGACCTGGGTGGGCTACGGGTTCAGCCGCGACGAGCTGGCCGACGCGCTCTATCGCCTGACCCAGCTGCCGGAGTGGCTGACCTCGTTCACGGGCGACCGCGCCTCGGTCGCGGGGCTGAAGAACCTCACCTCCGACCTCATCGGGCGCTTCGCGCGCGCCGCCACCACGGCGACCCGCGAGCACTACTCCGCGCCCGTGCTCACCCGGTATCGGGGTCGCGTGGTCGTGCCGCGCGTCGTCGAGGCCGAGATGGCGGTGCTGAAGGGCATCATCGGCGCCTTCGTGGTGTCGATCGACGGCCGCAAGGGGCTCTACAAGGAGCAGCGTCGCGTGTTGAAGCGCCTGGCGACCGCCCTCGAGGAGCAGCCCGAGCACCTCGACCGACTGCATGGCGAGGACTTCCGCGCGGCGGAGTCGGATGCGGCGCGTCGCCGGGTGATCGTCGACCAGGTGGCGAGCCTCACCGACCGGTTCGCGATCGAATGGCACGCGCGCCTCGTCGGCCCCGTCGACCTGCGCGAGCTCGGTCTGTGGTCGAGCGCGCGCCGCGAGGTGGCACCGACCGGCTTCGCACTTCCCGAGCCGATCGACGGGCTCTGGTCCGGAGAGGGCTTCTGATGGCGCGGATCGCGCAGGCCGACGTCGACGAGGTCAAGGCGCGGACGAACATCGCCGACATCGTCGGGGAGCGCGTCGCTCTGAAATCGGCCGGCGTCGGCTCACTGAAGGGCCTCTGCCCCTTCCACGACGAACGCAGCCCCAGCTTCCACGTGCGCCCGCAGGTCGGCTACTACCACTGCTTCGGCTGCGGCGAGTCGGGCGACGTCTACTCGTTCCTGCGCGCGATGGACCACCTGTCGTTCACGGAGTCGGTCGAGCGGCTCGCGGCGCGCATCGGCTACACCCTTCACTACGAGGACGGCGGCGCCGCCCCCGAGACGAGCGGCCGCACGCGGCTCTATCAGGCGAACACCGCCGCGGCTGAGTGGTTCCGCGGTCAGCTGGCGAGCCCCGAGGCCGAGACCGCGCGGCGGTTTCTGGGCGAGCGCGGCTTCGACGCCGGCGCCGCCGCGCACTTCGGCGTCGGGTATGCGCCGAAGGGGTGGAACGGCGTCCGTGACGCGCTGAAGAGCCAGGGCTTCACCGACGAGGAGATGCTCGCCGCGGGGCTGCTCTCGCAGGGTCAGCGGGGGGTCTACGACCGGTTCCGTGGGCGCGTGGTGTGGCCGATCCGCGACGTCACCGGCCAGACGATCGGCTTCGGCGCGCGGCGCCTGTACGACGACGACAAGGGGCCGAAGTACCTCAACACCCCCGAGACGCCGATCTATAAGAAGGCGCAGGTGCTCTACGGGCTCGATCTCGCGAAGAAGGACATCTCGCGCTCGCACCGGGTCGTCGTCGTCGAGGGGTACACCGACGTGATGGCCTGCCACCTCGCCGGGGTCACCTCGGCGATCGCCACGTGCGGCACTGCCTTCGGCGCCGACCACATGCGCGTCGTGGGGCGCATCGTCGGCACGGATGTCTCGGGCGAGGTCGTCTTCACCTTCGACCCGGATGCCGCGGGTCAGAAGGCCGCCGTGCGCGCCTTCGCCGAGGCCCGCACCTCGGGTCTGCAGAGCTACGTCGCCGTCGGACCGGAGGGGCTCGACCCCTGCGACCTGCGGCTCAACCGCGGCGACGGCGCGGTGCGCTCGATGATCGAGACGAAGTCGCCGCTGTTCGAGTTCGTCATCGACCAGCGGATCGCCGGGCACGACCTCGCGTCGGTCGAGGGTCGGGTCGCGGCGCTGACCGCGGCGGCGCCGATCGTCGCCGAGATCAAGGACACCGGCATCCGCGGCCGGTACGAGCACGTGCTCGCCCGGCGCCTCGGCGAAGACCTCCGCGAGGTGCACCGAGAGGTGCAGCGCGCCGCGGCGCGCGCGAGCCGGACCGACGCGGGAGCCGCGGCCGGGGGAGCAGCGCCCGGCGCGGGAACGTCCGCGCACGGTGCGACGTCCGCGGACGGAGGCTCGGGCGAGGCCGCCCCCGAGATCCGTGCGACGATCGCCGCGCTGCCGCGCACAGCCGACGCGGCGCTCGAGCGCGACGCGCTCATGGGGGTGCTCCAGTACGGGCATCTGATCGACGCGGCAGACCTCGACGCGGCGCTCGCGCTGCCGATGCAGGTGCCGTCGCTCGACGCGGTGCGCCAGAGCATTCAGGGGCAGCCCGACCGCACACGCATCGGCTGGGCGTCCACGGCCGTCGAATCGGTGCGCGAGCCGTACCGTTCCCTCGGGGTGGAGCTGCTCACCGCGGCGTTCCCGGCGCTCACCGAGGAGGAGGCGACCGCCTCGACGCGGGCCCTCGCGCAGCGCCTGCGCATTCGCGCCCTCGACCGGGAGAAGACCGAGCTCCTCGGAGCGATCCAGCGCCTCCCCGCCGAGTCAGAGGAGGGGCGCGCGGTGCGGGTCGCGCTGCGCGACCTGGATGCCCGGCGCCGCTCGCTCGCCGAAGGGCTGTGAGCGCTCGGCGCCCCCGGTGCGCGAGCCGGTCCCGGCCGGCGCGGCGGGCGGTGCGGTGGCGCCGGTCGACGGGCTCGGTCGGGGGTCCGGCTGGCGAAGCGGACGCCGAGCGGGCAGGATGAAAGCCATGCAGCGCCGCGCCTCGAGCGAGTTCGCCGTCCAGTGCGACGACCTGTCGGTCGCGCGTGGCGGAACGCGTGTCGTCGAGGGCGTGACGCTCCGGCTCGCTGCCGGCCGCGCGCTCGCGATCATGGGACCGACGGGCGCCGGCAAGTCGAGTCTCGCCGCACTGCTCGCCGGCGCCGACGAGCCCGGTCTGGCGGTCGTCGGCGGATCCGCTGCGGTCGAGGGCATCCCGGTGCGCGCGCGGGGGCGAAAGCAGCGCGTCCGCACGTACCTCACGGGCTATCTCTCGCAGGGCGCCGGCGGTGAGTTGCCGGCGAGGCTGACCGTCGGCGAGGTGATCGGCGAGCCCGTGACCTCCCGGGATCGACGTGTCAACGAGCGCGCCCTGGCGTTGCGGGTCGCGGGTCTCCTCGACGAGCTGCAGCTGCCGCTCGGTGCCGCCGCGAAGTACCCGTACGAGCTCAGCTCGGGCATGCGGCAGCGAGTCGCCCTGGCGCGGGCGCTCGTGCTGAACCCGCGGCTGTTCGTCGGGGACGACCCCTACGCGAACCTCGATCTGGAGGTGCGCAAGGCCGCGCGCGATGCGCTGCTGCGCCGTCGCGACGAGGACGGGATGGCGATCTTCGTGGTCACGAACGACGCCGAGACGGTCCGCGACCTCGATGCCGATGTGCTCGTGCTGCGCGCGGGGCGCCCGGTCGGATTCGGCCATGGCACCGCCGATGTGCTGTGGACTCCCGACGAGGGTGCGCGGATCGCGTCGTGAGCGACACGCGGGGTGGGGCGCGTCACGAGC
Source organism: Microbacterium sp. F2E (assembly GCF_020905435.1). Lineage (NCBI taxonomy): Bacteria > Bacillati > Actinomycetota > Actinomycetes > Micrococcales > Microbacteriaceae > Microbacterium > Microbacterium sp. F2E. Next base: position 53,999 of record NZ_JAJJIB010000006.1, read on the forward strand.
ACCCCTCCGACTTTGCTAATATGGACGGGTTGCCCGCTCGCGGGTGACTGATCCTCGGTAGCTCAATTGGCAGAGCAGCCGGCTGTTAACCGGCAGGTTCTTGGTTCGAGTCCAAGCCGGGGAGCGAACGGCCCCAGACTCCACTCTGGGGCCGTTCTTCATTGTTGCGGCGGGAAGACTCGCTCAGGCGTCGATGTCGTCGACGCCTGGCATCCACGAGGCGCCGGGGCGCCCCCAGCCGCGCTTGCGGGCGATCTTCTGCACGGTCTTCCAGTCGCCGTCGTCGAGGCGATCGATGTAGAGCGTGCCGTCGAGGTGGTCGAACTCGTGCTGCATGATGCGCGCCCGCCACCCGTCGACCTCGATCCGCACCGGCTCGCCGTCGAGGTCGATGCCGGTGACGATCACCCGATCGGAGCGGCGAAGCGGGAACCGTTCGCCGGGGAACGACAGGCATCCCTCGGACTCGTCGTCAGGGTCGGGTGCGCCGGGGATCGTCGGCGTCATCCACAGCTCGGGGTTGATGAGCACGCCGCGCCACGGCTCGCCCTCGTCGTCCTGGTAGGTGTACGTGTAGATGCGCAGACCGACGCCGATCTGCGGCGCCGCGAGGCCGACGCCCGGAGCGGCATCCATCGTCTCGAACATGTCGGCGACGAGTTGTCGGATCTCGTCGGTGATCTCCCCGACAGGCTCGGCGGGGGCGTGCAGGACGGGATCGCCCATGATGCGAATCGGAAGAACAGCCACGTCCCTGAGCCTACCGAGCGCACCGTGCGGTTAGTGTCGAAGAGTGGATGCCGCGCTGATGGCCTTGGACGACATCACCGACGACCTCGTCGGCATCTTCAAAGACCCCGCGATCCTGATCGGCATTCCGCTTGCGCTTCTCGGCGCGGTCTTCATGTCGTTCGGTGCGCAGTACCAGCATCGCGGCGTCCAGAAGGTCGAGCGGCTTACCGCGACCGCCGGCAACACGGGTCTCACGGGCAGCCAGTTGCTCAACCTGCTGCGGCGGCCATCGTGGGTCGTGGGGACGCTCATGCTGGGGCTCGCGATCGTCTGTCAGCTGTCGGCGATGTCGTTCGCCCCGCTGATCCTCGTGCAGCCGATCGGCGCGATCTCACTCGTCATCACGACACTTCTCAATGCCCGCGTCAGTGGACACAAGCCCACGGTACGGTCGATCACGGCGATCGTGCTGTGCGTCGTCGGCATCCTCATCTTCGTGACGATCGCCGCGCTCTACGCCGTCGACACGGCCGTGAGCGATCAGCAGCTCATCACGGTGCTGATCATCCTCGCTGTCGTCATCGTGCTGCTCGGCGGCGGCTGGATGCGGTTGCGTCGTCGCACGTCGGCGCTGTTCTACATCGTCTCGGCCGGCGTCATCTACGGTTTCGTCGCGACGCTCGCGAAGGTCGTCATCAGTCGGCTTCAGGCGGGCGACTTCGACTGGCTCACGCTCACGTGCGCGGTCGCACTCATCGCCGGCACCGCCGTCGGCGCCTACTTCGTGCAGACGGCATACGCCTCGGGGCCGCCGGACCTCGTGATCGCGGGGCTCACCGTCGTCGATCCGATCGTCGCGATCATCATCGGCCTCACGGTCCTGCACGAGGCCGACGGTGCCCCGCTCGGGGCCTATATCGGTTTCGTCCTGGCGGGAGCACTGGCCGTGATCGGCGTATTCGGGCTGGCGCGCTATCACCCGCAGGTGATCAGCGACAGCCAGGAGCTGCCGATCCCGCGGGGGAGCGGCGGCGATCCGGCGCATCCCAAGACCGGCTCGATCCGCCTCACCGAGGCGGTGTCGAAGGTGTGGCCCGAGCCGCCCGTGCGTGAACGCGGAGACGACCGGCGCCGCTAAACTCGAACCCGCCGGATCCGTCCGGCGCGGGGCGGTGGCCAAGCTGGTCAAGGCAGCGGGCTCATAACCCGACGATCGTGGGTTCAAGTCCCACCCGCCCTACTCTCCGCCGTGGCCTCCCTCTCACGCCGAGTGCGCCAGCTGATGCCGAGTGCGCCGGTTTCGGACGTGCAGGAGCGGGCTCAGCCGGCACCAACCAGCGCGTTCGACGCCCACGGCCCGCGCGCGGATGTTGCGGAGAGGTCACGCGCGGGTGACCGGCGGGGAACGTTTACCTCCGCGCGGTTGACTCTCGGGCGCGGTCTTGTTGGTATGTGGATCATGCCTCAGACACGCCGTGTGCTCTCCCTTTACGAAGGCTTCTTCGCGGGCGGCGCCCGTATTCTCCACACCGATGTCGTGACGTCGCTGCACCAGCGCGGACAACAGCATTCCGTGCTGTCGCTGACTGACGAAGCACGCCGGGAAGGCACGGTCCAGCGCGCCGAAGACGACCTGCGCTACCAGCAACTGGTCGCGTCCGGCGTCAGCATCACGGCGCTCGATCGCACGGCCGGTGCCGAGCCGCCGTCCGCGTTCACGGCGGACGAGCTGCGCACGGCGGCGGCAGCCGTCGCCGGCGCCGACCTGATCCTGACGTTGAAGGAGCAGCCGCTGGCTCTGCTGCTCGAGCTGCAGCGCGCGCGGCTCATGCCCGAGATTCCGGTCATTGCGTGCTTGCACCGCTCCGACCCCGAGCACTCCGGTCCGGCTCTTGAGTGGCTGCGCGACGCCACCTCCACCGGCCTCGTCACCGGTGTGATCGCCTGCGCGCAGAGCACGAAGGACGCGTACGTGGATGCCGGTGTCATCGCGCGCACCTCCGCGGTCATCCCCAACGGGATCGACACGACCCGGTTCCAGCCGCCGTCCGCGCGCACCCGGCGCCGCCGGCGCGCCGCGATCGGCATCCGTGGCGGTGGGCCGGTCATCCTGCTCGCCGCACGGTTCGACGCGATGAAGGACCCCGAGCTGTTCTTGCGGGCGGCAAGCGCCCACATGGCGGCCAACCGCGTGAGCAACTACGTGCTGTGCGGCGCCGGCATGACGTGGGACAACCCGGCATTCGCCGAGCTGGCCGACCGCGTCGGCATTGCGGACCGTTCGCGCGTGCACGCGCTCGGCATCCGCGACGACATGCCGGCGATCTACCAGGCAGCTGACATCGTCGCCCTCACGAGCGCCTTCGGCGAAGCGTCGCCGCTGTGCCTCATCGAAGGCATCGCGAGCGGCGCGATCCCGGTCACGACCGACGTCGGTGACGCGGCGCGCGAGGTCGCAGGCGTCGGACTGGTCACGGGCCCCGACCCCGCGGGCGTCGCCGCCGCGTGGGATCAGGCGTGGGAGGAACGCCGCGCACGCCGCCAGGCCGCTGTCGCAGCCCGCACACGCGTCGACCGCCGGCGGATGATCGACGACTACGAGCGCTTCGCCGGGGTGGTCGCCTCTCAGACCGCACCCGTGCTGGTGCCACAGGGCTGAGTCGGCGTCCCCGAGACGGCGCCACGTACGCCGTCGAGTGCGCCGTCTGGTGTCGAGAGCGCCCGTTGTGCCTGTGCATCACGCGGCGCACTCGGCAACAACCGGCGCACTCGGCGAGCAGGTCCCTCAGGCGCCGCGTGCGGCGAGCAGGTTGCGCAGGCGCGTGCCGACGGCACGCGCCTCGGTGGTGACGAGCGTGCCGCCCCGCACGACCTCGCGGCCCGCAACGTAGACGTCGCGGGGGCGGCGGCCGGGCGAAGCCCAGAGCAGGCCCGCGACGGGATCCGCGACGCCGGCATCCGCGACGCCCGACATATCCCACAGGCACAGGTCGGCAGCAGCGCCCGGGCGCAAGTGGCCGAGCTCGGGGCGTCCGAGCCCAGCGGCCGAGCCGGAGGTCGCCATCGCGATCACCGTCCGCGCGGCCAGGGTCGGGCCGACCAGGCCCGACACCTGCATCGCGAGGCGAGCGTCGGCCAAGAGGTGCCCGGCGTCGTTCGACCCGCCTCCGCTCGTCCCGAGCCCCACCGTCACGCCGGCGTCGGCAAGGTCCGCGACGGGGGCGACGCCCCAGCCCATCGGCACGTCGCAGCCGGGTGCGTGCGTCGCGGTCACGCCGTGCGCAGCGACGCGTGCGATCTCGTCGGCCGTGACGTCGCACAGGTGCGCGATCGTGACGTCGTCCGCGAGCCAGCCCCACTCCTCGAGCAGATCGAGGGGGCGGCGCCCGTACTTCTCCAGGGCGATCGCGACGTCCACCTGCTCGTTCGCCTGGGTGCGGCGGCGCAGGCCGTACCGCGCCGCGACCTCGGCCATGAGCGCGAACGTCTCCGGAGCGTCGGAGTGCACGCCCGCAGGCCCCACCGCGACCTGCAGCATGCCGTCGCGGGTCACGCCACCGGACGGTTCGCCACCGAGAAAGGCTGCCGCGATCGCGTCGGCGCCCGCCGCAGCATCCTGCGGATCGTCGCGCGCAGACCCGCGCACGAACACGAGCCTGCCACCGAGCTCCGCCGCGGCGTCGATCGTCGCCGTGGCGATCGCGAGACCGTCGCCGCCCACGGGCCACGTCAGGTGGTGGTCCGCGACGGTCGTGACGCCGGCGAGCAGACCCTCGGCGACGCCGGCAGATGCCGCGGCTCCCGCGAGCTCGGCATCCACCCCGACGCGCGCATACGCGGCGGCCATCGTCGGCAGCCATACTGCCATCGGCACGCTGCGGGTGCCGGGCAGCGTGCGGAACGCGCTCTGCAGCAGGTGGTGGTGCGCGTTGACGAGACCCGGCGTGATGACGCACCCGGTCGCGTCGATCTCGACCTCGTCGCCGCGCGCAGACTCCTGCACGACGCCGTCACGCACGATCAGCTCTGCGCCGTCGCCGGGTTCGGTGTGACCGTCGAGCACGATCGCGACCGCTCCCGTGAAGCGGTATCCGCGTTCGGTCACAGGACATCCTCCAGTCGTCGGGCGATCTCAGCGAGATCGCGTGCGTGGGTGGTCTCGCGCCCCGGGGCCGCGCCGCCGGAGAGGTCGACGCCGGCGACGCCGTCGATCGCGAGCATCGCGCGCGACAGCGCGACAGCGGCGGCGATGCCGGCCTCACGTGGGTCGGCAGCACACAGGATGCCCTCGAGGTAGCCCGGTGGCAGCACGAGCGTCGTGAAGGTGCGCAGCAACTGCGCCGACCCCTCGTCGAGCACGACCGGGATGCACGGGATGAACCGCGAGGTCGAGCCGAGCGCACGCGCTGCGGCGATGAAGCGGGCGACGGGCTCGGCGCCGCCGCAGTGGTTGACGAAGCACAGCTCGGCGCCCGCCTTCTCCTTCTCGCGGAGGCGTGCGGCACGCCGGTCGATGGGCGGCGTCGTCGGCGACTCGCCGACCGAGACGAGATGTCCCGCGGCACGGGCGAGGGCGGCGAGCTCGGTGGAGTCCAGATCGAACACCGGCTGTGCATCGGGGCGCGACCCGGTCTCGGTGTGATCGCCCGTGACGCAGTGCACGACACCCGCGCCGGCGTGGGCGAGGCCCGCGAGCTCGCCCTCAAGGGCCACCCGGTTGCGGTCACGGCAGTTGACGCCGATGAACGGCAGGATGCCGGCGTCGGCGATCAGCCGCGCGCGGTAGGTCGGCGCGAACTGCACGCGCGCAGGGCCCGCGTCGCCCGACAGCACGGCATCGACCGGGCCCACCATCTCCGCGACGCAGTCTTCGAGTGACCGTGGGTCGAGGGCGCGGGCAGGGAAGTCCGCGACGACGATCCGGCGGGTCTCGAGCAGTGCGCGCACGCGCGCTGCGCCCGCGGAGACGGTCGGCTCGGGCACGGGGTCGGCCGGCCGCGGGCTTCGCTCCGCCACGACGCCGTGCCAGCGCACGGTGTCGAGCTGCACGAAGGGACAGGCATGCGCGGCGTCGATCTCGCACGAGCCGTCGAAGCCGACCCCGCCGCACGGCCCGTACTCCATGCGCTTCGGACACGCGGCGGTGGCATCCACCCGCGCGAGCTCGTCAACCGGCAAGGATCTGCCGCTTCCAGCCGCGCGCGCCGCGGCCTCCGCCCGTGCCGCCCGCGCTGTTCTCGCCGCGCGTGTACTCCACGCGACGACTGGCGGTGTGTTCACTGCCGAACCAGAACGTCAGGCGGTGTGGGCGCACGAGGCACCCGGTCCAGGCATCCGGCGCGGTGAAGCCATCCGCATGCGCGGCCGCGAACTCGGCCCATGCGGCGATGCGCTCACCCTGGGGGAGGGCGGCGAACTCGGGAGTGTTCTGCCAGGCGAGCTGCTGCAGGTACGGCGGGCGTGCCGCGTACGCACGGTCCTGCTCCGCCTGCGGCGCCGGTTCGGCGACGCCCTGGACGACGAGCTGGTGCTTCGCGTCGGCGTGCGGCACTCCCAGCAGCGGGATGCAGAGGGCGACGGCCGGCGCCGCCGCAACGTGCGCGATCTTGCGAGAGGCGGCATCGGTGTGCCAGTAGAAGCCGTCGGCATCCCACTCCGACAGCAGCACCGAGCGGGCATCCGGAGCGCCGTTCTCGTCGAGTGTGGCGAGGGTCATGAGCGGGCGTGTGGGCTCGTCGTTGCCGGGCAGCCACGCGTTCAGCAGCGGCATCGGATCGTCGGTCAGGGCATCCCATTCGTCGGTCGACATCGTCACACCGTCCTCGGTCCGATGGGCCAGCGCACGATCTCGTCGATCGTCGCGACACCGTCGGCGACCAGTTGTGCCGCCAGCGCTTCGCCGATCGCGGCGGTCGCCGTCGTCGGGTCGCCGATGACGCCCCCGGTGCCGAAGTCGTCCGAGCACCAGCCGAACTGCACGGGGCGACCCGCGAACCCGATGCGTTCGAACCCTGCGATCGCCTCCGGGACGGCGGGCGCGAACGCAGCCTCGTCGACGAGATCAGGGCGCAGGTGCATCAACAGCGAGGTCTCGCCGTGGCCGCCGTGGATGCGGAAGCCACGCTCGGTCGGCCCCGCGGGCACCTGCACACCGTCGAGGAACGTGCGTAGCCCGAACTGGCGCCGCAGCTCGCGCAGGGCGACCGTGAGCGGTGCGATGTTGCCGCCGTGCCCGTTGTAGAACAGTACGGTTCGCGCGGGGGTCGCCGCGATCGATCGGCCGAGGTCGGTCAGTACCCGCGAGAAGGTGTCAGCGGACAGCCACAGCGTTCCGAGCGCCCACGCGTGTTCGTCCGACTTCGTGACGGCGAGCGTCGGCAGCAGCCACGCGTCATGGCCGGCCGCAACGGCGGCATCGACGATGCGCGCCGCGATCTGCGCGGCCATGATCGCGTCGGTCGCGAGGGGAAGGTGCGGGCCGTGGTGCTCGACGGCACCGACCGGCACGACGAGGACGGATGCCTCGGTCAGAGCGTCCGCGAGAACGGGTCCCGGAGCGTCGCCCCACCGGCGCGATGAGGGTGCGCTCACATCTGGCTCCCGGTCTGGAACGTGCCGGGCGCGACGAGCTTGCCTGGATTCATGAGGCCCTGCGGGTCGGTCTCCGCGGCGAACGCTATCGTCGCGGCCGGCTCGTAGTCGACGTACCACTGGTGCGGGTTGTGCCAGCCGACGCCGAGGGCCTCGATCTTCGGTAGGCCGGCGTACACCTCGTCGGCGCCGTGGTAGACGCCCGCGAGCATGCCGATCGGGCGGCCCTGCTGGGCTTCGATGTGCAGCATTCCGCCGTCGTACACCTCGTGCAGTTCGTCGATGCGGTCGATGATCGCGTCGCCCCACACTTCGACGTGGAAGTACGTGTTCGGGTACGCTTTCTGCAGCCACTCGATCGGGTGGTTGTAGCTCGTCATCGACAGCTTGATGCACGCCTGCGCGCCCTCGCGCACGTCGTCGACGCGACCTCCAGCGGCCTCGACGAGCGCGGTCGCAGCGGCGATGCTGTCGGCATCGAGGATGGCTCGCAGGCTCGCCCGCCCGGGAAAGATCGCCGGGTCGGCGGGGAGCGCTTCGGCGAGCGTCGGCAGGTCGCCGGACACGAGGCGCGGCGTCGGCTCGAGCTCGGGGAATGCCCGGATGACGCTCAACAGGTCGTGGAAGTCGTCGAAGCTCGCGAAGAACGCGCGCCACTCTTGCAGGGGCTCGAGCCGCACCGTCACCGTCGCGATCACGCCGACGGTGCCGTACCTGTGCAGATACGGCTCGGTCGCCTCGCCCTCGACGTGGATGAGTGTTGCGTCGGGTACCGCGTGCACGACATCGAGCGCCGTGACGAAACCTGTGTGGATCATGCCGTGCGCGATCGATCCGGTGCCGCCCGATCCGCCCGAGACGAAGCCGCCGACGGTCGACTGCGCCGTCGATGGATACTGCAGCACCTGCTGGCCGCTGCGGATCGCGGCCTGTTCGATCGCGATCATCGTCGCCCCGGCTTCGGCGCGCAGCCAGCCGTCGCCGACCTCGAGGATCTTCCGCGCACGAGACGTGTCGAGCACGAGGCCACCCGCCATCGGCAGCGTCTGCCCGTAGTTGGCGGTGCCTTTGCCGCGCGGCGTGATCGGCACGCCGTGGCGCACGGCTGCGCCGACGCTCGCCGCGATGTCCTCCGCCGTGGCGGGGTAGCAGACCAGCTGCGCACGTCCGAGCGGCAGCTGCTCGGCGATGACGGGCGACAGATGCGATCCGTCGATGGATGCCCGATCGAGAGCCTGCGGCTCATCGCTGACGGCATCGGCGCCGAGAAGTTCGCGCAGCTCTGTGGCCAGTGCGTCGATCGTGGCTTGATCGAGGTCGGCGTGAGGCATGGGGTGGGTCCTTTCGAAGATGACGGTGATGGCCTGCTCGTCAGTGCATGACCATGCCGCCCGTGACGTTGAGGGCTTGGCCGGTGACGTAACCGCCGTCGGTCGCGAGATAGGCGACCAGGCCCGCGACATCGTCCGGCACGCCGAGGCGGCCGAGGGGAGACTTCGCCGTCCACTGGGCGACCTGCTCTTCGGTGCGGGTGCCAGCGCCCATCTCGGTGAGCACGTAGCCGGGACAGATCGCGTTGACGGTCACGCCGTGGCCGCCCCACTCGATTGCGGCGGCGCGGGTGAGGGCGACGACGGCCGACTTGGATGCCGCGTAGTGTGCCTCCATCGCGCCGCCGGCCTTCGCGGCCATGCTCGCGAGGTTGACGATGCGCCCACCGCCGCGTTCGATCATGACGGGTGCGACGGCCTGCATGGTCAGGAGGGTGCCGCGGGCGTTGATGTTCATGACGCGGTCCCACTCCGCGTCGGTGATCTCCAGGACCGGCACGAGGCGGAACACACCGGCGCAGTTGACCAGCACGTCGACACCGCCGAGGAGGTCGACGGCCTGTGCGACGGCGGCCCGCGTGTCGGCCCGGTCGGCGAGGTCGACGGGCAGGAAGTGAGCGCCCATCTCGGCAGCACGCGTCGCTGAGGATTCGCTGGCGAGGTCGAGGATGACGACGGCGGCGCCTTCGTCGACGAGGCGGCGCACGATGGCGGCACCGATCCCGCCGACCCCTCCGGTGACGATGGCCGTGGCGCCGTGCAGGCGTGTCGTGGATGTCGTCATCGGAGGGGCCTTTCGTGGGGGATCAGTGAATGGTGCGGAGCTGGATCAGAACGTGATCGACGAGTCCAGGAACTGGTCGGTCCAGATGTCGTCGACGCTCACGCCGTCCTTCACCGGCAGACCCTGCTCGGTGTAGATCGGGGTGACCAGGTCGAACAGGTCGGTCATGCGCGTGGCATCCACCGTGCCCATCGCACCGTCCGCGTCGTTGCCCGCGATGCCGTCGCTGAGCATCGTGTCGACGGAGTACTCCGCGACGCCCTGGCTGTAGACCCATCCGGTGTCGTACGCGTCGACGAGCTCGAGGATGAGGTCGATCGTCGGCTGCGGGTCGGCGAAGAAGTCGACGGTTGCCTGCTGCAGCACCGGCACGAGGGCCGCGAGGCACTCGCTGTAGGCGTCGATGTTCTCCGGGATGACGCTCAGCACGGCGGCGTACTTCGGGTAGCCGGCGTCGTTGATGAGCTGGTAGCTCACCGACTTGCCCCACTGGGCGACCTCGTTCTCGTAGATGTAGGGCTCTGCCGAGGCGAAGCCCTGCTGCGCGATCTTGCCGGCCTCCGAGACGAAGACCGCGGGGGTGCCGTCGTAGGTTGAGTCGATCTGGTCGGCCGAGAGGATGCCCTGACCGACGAACGCGTCGATGTACGTGCCGCCGGGGAACACCCGGATCGTGACGCCCTCGGTGCCGAGGTCGGCGATGGTCTTCACGTCGGGGTAGGTCTCGGGGTCCCACATGATCATCTGCGGGTCTTTCTGCAGCGGTGCGAACACGCCGACGGTCGGCAGGTCGCCCGAGTGGGCGATCGCCTCGTCGGTGCCGACGTACGCCATGAAGATCGACGGATCGTTGTACATCTGGGCGTTGGGCTGGGTGAAGCCCGTTGCGGGCCCGCCGGAGAGGATGGTCACATCGACGCCGGTGTACTCGCCCGAGGCCATGAGGGGGCCGGTGACCGACTTCTCGTCGCTGTCGATCGTGTAGTCGTCGCCGAGCAGTTGGTAGAGGTGACCGTGCTCGGACTCGGGGTTCCAGTCGGTCTGGATCCGAATGTCGGCCGGGCAACCGGCCGCCGCCAGGTCGACGGCACCGATGGCGAGCCCGTCGGAGCTCTCGGATGCCGCCGGCTCGGGCGACGAGGACGAACAGCCGGCCAGGGTCAGCGCGCTGACGACGACGAGGCCGGCGGCGGCGAAGCCGCTTTTGCGGGTGATGCGCATGGTTCTCCTAGGGATTGGTGGTGCGGACGGGACGGTGGTGCTGTGACGGACGAACCGCGGCTGATCAGCCGAAGTCGTACCACTTGCCGACGGCTCGCCTCGCGAGCCAGCCGAAGAACAGGAAGATGACGACGCCGAACAGCGACGCCAGCAGTATCGAGGCGAACAGCTCGGGGCTCTGCAGTCGCGACTGGTACTTCGCGATGAGGGCGCCGATGCCGGGGGTGCCGCGCTGGAAGAAGAAGTCGCCGACGATCGCGCCGACGATCGACAGACCGGCTGAGATGCGCATTCCGGCGAACATCGCGGGAAGGGCCGTCGGCAGTTCGAGCTTGCGCAGCACGATCCAGCGCGTCGCCTTCTGCAGTTGGAACAGCTCGCGCGCACCGCGGTCGACCGACTGCAGGCCGAACAGGGTGTTGGAGACGATCGGGAACAGTGCGATCAACACACACACGATGGTGCGGGCGATGAAGTCGTACCCGAACCAGAAGCCGATGAGCGGTACGACGGCGAGGATCGGGATCGACTGCAGGATGACCGCGTACGGGAAGGTCGTGCGCTCGACCCACTTCGCGAGATTCATCGCGACGGCCCAGACGACGCCGATGACGATCGCGATGACGAGCCCGACGAGGGCTACCTGGGCGGTGTTCCACAGCGCTTCGAAGATCTCCGGGCCCGTCTTGGGGTCGGTGTAGACGGCGAAGATGACGTGCGGCTGCGGCATGAGATAGCTGCGGGTGCCGAGCAGCGCGCCGATGAGGTAGACGACGCCGATGATCCCAGCGAGAAGCAGGATCGGCGGCACCCAGTAGCTCGGGCGTGCCCACAGCGACGTCCGTCGGCGCGGCACGGTGGCCTGTTCGGCCGCGATCTCCTCCGCGTCGACGGCGGTGCGCGCGCCGGCATCCGTCGACGCCGTCTCGGTGGAGACGAGCGGTTCGGTCTCGGACATCAGTGGTGCCCCTCTCTCAGTGCGTGCGATACCTGGCCGACGAGCTCAGCGAAGGCGCCGGTGTAGCGGATGTCGGGGTCGCGCGGCATGTCGAAAGGCACTTCGAACTGATCGACGATGTGGCCGGGTCGCCCCGACATCACGACGACGCGGGTCGACAGGTAGACCGCTTCGGAGACGGAGTGCGTGATGAACAGCCCCGCGAAGCGGGTCTCGACGAACAGACGCAGCAGTTCGTCGTTGAGGTGCTCGCGCGTGATCTCGTCGAGGGCGCCGAACGGCTCGTCGAAGAGGAACAGCTCCGGGTCGAGCGTCAGCGAGCGTGCGAGCGAGGTGCGCATGCGCATGCCGCCGGACAGCTGCCGCGGCAGGTGCTTCTCGAAGCCGGTGAGACCGACGAGCTCGATCGTCTCGGCCGCCTTCTTCGAGCGCACGGCCTTCGTCTGCCAGTTGAGCTCGGCGAGCAGTTCGACGTTGGCCTGCACGTCGCGCCAGGGCAGCAGCGTCGCGTCCTGGAACACGTACCCGATCCGGTCGGTGCTCACCTGCGCAGTGCCGTCGCTGGCCGTCTCGAGGCCCGACGCGATGCGCAGCAGCGTCGACTTGCCGCAGCCCGAGGGGCCGACGACGGTGACGAACTCGCCGCGGCCGACGGTGAGGTCGACGCCGCGCAGGGCGACGGTACCGCCGGGGAAGGTCATCTCGACGTTGGTGAAGTCGAGGAGGGTCTCGCTCACGCGGTCACCTGCCTTTCGGTTGCGGGTGACCACGCGGCCGTGGTCACTGTGGCGACGGTGGACGAGACAAGTCGTCCCCGATGGATGACGTGACGGTTGGGGTCGGCGGATGCCGCGACGTCGGCGACGCTCGTGCCGCGCACGGCGACGAACTCGGCCTGGGCGCCGGCTGTCGCGCCCGCAGGTGCGAGGCGCATCACCGAACGCGAGCCGTCGGACACGAGCGTGATCGCCTCATCGATCGTGAGGTGTGCTGCGGTCACCAACAGCGCGACAGTCTCGAGCGGATCGCAGCGGCCGAGCGGGTTGAAGGGGTCGCGGACGTTGTCGGCACCGGCACCGAGCCGCACGCCGGCATCCAGCAGCGCGCGGACGGCAGTGAGGCCCCGTGGGGTCGACGTCGGCATGTCCCAGCCCTGCAGGTACAGGTTCGTGATCGGCAGTGTGATGACGCCGAGGTCGGCGTCGCGGACCGCATCGATGATGGGGGAGAGCTCGTCGGCAGTCAACGTGCCCAGGCGCGAGCAGTGCCCGGCCGATGCCGTGCCATGGGTCCAGGATGCCGTCCGCCGCGCCAGCTCGACGATCGTGAGCGGCCCGTGCAACGCCTCGTCGGTGTGCATGTCCACGCCGCAGCCAAGGCGCTCGGCGAGGGTGAGGAGGCGGGAGAGCTCTGCCTGCGGGTCTGTCGCGAGGTGCGGTGCCCCACCGATGAGGTCGACGCCGCGGGCGATCGCCTCGGTGTGGAGCTCGTCGGTGACGGTCTCGTCGCCGAGCGTGCACAGCTCGATGTCGATGAGGTCGCGAAGCTCTTCGCGCACCTGCAGGAGCGCGTCGACGCCGCGCAGCGGGTCGTCGCCGGACAGGAAGTTCGCGTGCGAACGCACCGCGGTGACGCCGTGCGCGAGCATGTCGAGTGCCGTTGTGCGGGCACGATCGGCGATCGACGCACGTGTCTCGGCATCCGCGTACTCGGCGTACTGCGCGACTGCGGTGGGCAGGTCGCCGAAGGTGGGGGAGATGAGATCCCACGTGCGCGACTTGTCCAGGTGCGCGTGCGGGTCGGCCGCCGCCGTCAGCAGGACGTACCCCGTCAGGTCGAGATCTGCGGTCGTCACCGGCGCAGTCCCCGGCGCGACGATCTGCGCGACAGTCTCGCCGTCGAGCACCACGTCGGCGCGCGAGCCGCCGGGCAGCATCGCGTTGCGCAGGGTGTGGAGGGGACGCGGAAGGGACACGATTCTCCTCTTGGCGGTGGGGTGTGTGCGTGGCACTCGGGTGTGCCTTTGTCGCGGCCTGATGTTGATAGCCTCAACATTGGCGACGCTACGACCGCCGTGTTTCGGGCGGGTGACATGATCGTGTCCCTCTGTTAATCACGGCGCCCGGCCCTTGTGCCACGTGGCGTCGGCATTCACGCAGACGCCGTCCGACGTGATACCAAATGATGCAGATTCCCTTCGAGGAGGCGATGTGACCACCGCACCCCCCAGCCCGGCGGAGACCGCCGGCACCCTGCTGCCCCTGGGGCCGCGCGTGCGCGCCCTGCGCACGCAGCGCGGGCTCACGCTCGTGCAGCTGGCGGCACTGGCGGATCTTTCGCACCCGTTCCTGAGCCAGCTCGAGCGCGGCCTCGCGCGGCCGTCGATGGCTTCGCTGGAGAAGATCGCCAGCGCACTCGGCACGAGCGTCGTCGAACTGCTCGCCGACGAGCGCGGCGCCGCCGACGAGGTGACCGCCGTCAGCATCGTGCGGGCAGATGATGGCGTCATCGGCGGGTTCGGCAGCGGGCTGGGCCGCGTGCTCGTGTCGGGCGCACGGCGTCCGTTCCGACCGATCGAGTACACGGGCGAGAACGCCGAATGGGGAGAGGTCGTGGCCCACGCCGAAGACGAGTTCCTGCATGTCATCGAGGGCACGATCGAACTTGAACTGGGTGGGGTTGTGTACCGACTGGGGCCGCGCGACTCGGCGTATACACCGGGCGGCACGGGCCACCGCTGGCGCGGCGCCGACGGACAGCCCTACCGCCTGATCGTCGTGAAGGAGTCGGGCGCATGAGCGCCCCGAAGGGCGATTACGAACTCGACGTGGTCGGCGTCCGCGCGGCGGCTGTTGATGTCGTGGAGATCGAGCTCGCCGCACGCGGAGCAGCCTTGCCCGACTGGGAACCGGGCGCGCACATCGATCTCGTGCTGCCGTCGGGGCTCGTGCGACAGTACTCGCTGGCCGGGGCGCCGGGGGCGGGCACATGGCGGCTCGCTGTCCTGCGCGAGGAGGCCGGCCGCGGCGGATCGCGCTGGATCGCCGACCGGCTGAGAGAGGGAGCGGTGCTGCGTGCCGCGGGCCCACGCAATCACTTTTCGCTGCCCGAGACCGCGGCCGGCGTGCCGCTGGTTTTCGTTGCCGGCGGCATCGGCATCACGCCGATCCTCCCGCTGGCGGCCGCCGCGCGTGCGGCGGGTCGAGGGGTTTGGGTCCACTACGCCGGACACGAAGGACGGATGCCGTTCGTCGACGAGCTGCGCGCGGTGCACGGTGACCGGTTGACCCTGCACGTCAGCGAGGTGGGGAGCAGGCTCGACGTCGACGCCCTGGTCGTTGACGCCGGCCGCGTCGGGGCGCAGATCGTCACGTGCGGTCCCGCGCGCCTGCTGGATGCCCTCGAGGCATCCGGCGCCGCGCGCGGTGTCGAGGTGCACATGGAACGATTCGAGGCCGAGGCCCTGTCAGCGCCCGTGTGGGCGGGACCTTTCGAGGTCGAGCTTGCTCTCACGGGTGTCACCGTCGAGGTCCCGCCCGACCGCTCGATCCTGCAGGTTGCCGAAGAAGCGGGCGCCCTCGTGCTCTCCAGCTGCACGGAAGAAACCTGCGGCACGTGCGAGACGCCGGTGCTCGAAGGCGAGGTCGATCACCGTGATGCGATTCTCAGTCCCGCCCAGCGGGCACGCAACGACACCATGTTCGTGTGCGTCTCGCGCGCTGCCTGCCCCCGGCTCGTGCTGGAGCTGTGACCGCGGAATGACACGGTTGTGATTCCGCCGCGGCATCGGCAATAATGGGCGCATAACCGCATAGCCCGCCAGACATTCCGGCGAACAGGTCGTAGGGGAAGACGTACCTGAAGAAACGGAGAGTCCGATGGCGACACAGGCGACCACACTGGCGCGCGGAGTGATCTACATCCACTCCGCGCCGCGAGCGCTGTGCCCCCACCTCGAGTGGGCGGTCGGGCGTGCCCTCGGGCGTGCGGTCAACTTCGACTGGGCCGACCAGCCCGTGCTCGCCGGCAGCCGCCGCGCCGAGTTCTACTGGGAGGGCCCAGCCGGCACGGGTGCGGCGCTGGCGACCGCGATCCGCGGCTGGGAGCACCTGCGCTTCGAGGTGAGCGAAGACCCCACGCCGCGCAGCGACGGCGGCCGCTGGCTGCACACCCCGGACCTCGGCATCCACTTCGCGCAGACCGACACCGCCGGCAACATCGTCATCGGCGAAGACCGGGTGCGGTACGCGATGGAGATCGCCGCCGGCGACGTGTTCGAACTGCAGCGCGAGCTCCAGGTCGCGCTCGGCACCGTGTGGGACGACGAGCTGGAGCCGTTCCGCCACGCGAGCGACGACACTCCCGTCGTATGGCTGCACAAGGTGGGCTGAGCGCCGCACAGACCACCACACAAACCGGGCGACGCGGGGCGCTCGTACCCACCTCGGACGGCTTCCCGGGGATGGGGATCGCGTACCGCTCGCCTCACCCGAGAAGGGCCCCTCCGCTGGTTTCGCGGAGGGGCCCTTTCACCGGCGCGTCACATGCGCGCGGTCGAGGTCGGACGGCGGGTCACACTGAGGCGAACGCCGCCACGGCGTTGTGCCCGCCGAATCCGAACGAGTTGCTGATCGCGAGCTGCGGGCCCTCGCCCAGGGGCTTCGGCTCGCCGGAGATGAGGAACGGCACCGCCGGGTCCTGCTCGGTGATGTTGATCGTCGGCGGCGCGACGCGGTCGCGGAGCGCCAGAACCGTGAAGATCGCCTCGAGCGCTCCGGTGCCGCCGAGGAGGTGACCGGTGGATGCCTTGGTGGCCGACACCGGGATCTCGCCGATCCGGTCGCCGAACACGTGGTGCAGGGCGACGTACTCGTTGGGGTCGCCGACCGGGGTGGAGGTCGCGTGCGCGTTGATGTGCGTGACATCGTCCGGCGAGGCATCCGCCATGTCGAGCGCCAGCTTCACGGCGCGCGCCGCTCCCCAGCCCTCGGGGTCGTTCGCGGTGATGTGGTACGAGTCGGCGGTGACGCCGCCGCCGACGACGGCGGCGTAGATCTTCGCGCCGCGGGCCTTGGCGTGCTCCTCGGTCTCGAGGATGAGCACCGCCGCGCCCTCGCCCATGACGAACCCGTCACGGTCGATGCTGCCCGGCCGCGATGCGGTCTCGGGGGACTCGTTGCGCTTCGACAGCGCCTGCATCGAGGCGAACGAGGCGATCGTGACCGGGTGGATCACCGATTCGGTGCCGCCGGCGATCACGACGTCTGCGAGGCCGTCGCGCAGGTGCTCGACGGCGTTGACGATCGACTCCGTGCTCGAGGCGCAGGCGCTCGCGACGGTCCGCGCGTATGCGCGCGCACCGAAGTGCAGCGAGAGGTTGCCGGCCGCCGCGTTCGGCATGAGCATCGGCACCGTCATCGGCAGCACCCGACGCGGGCCCTTCTCGCGCAGCGTGTCCCAGGCATCCAGCAGCGTCCACAGACCCCCGATGCCGGTCGCGAAGTCGACGCCGAGCCGTTCCGGGTCGACCTCGGGCGATCCGGCATCGGCCCACGCCTCGAGGGCCGCGACGAGCGCGAACTGCGACGACGGGTCGAGGCGCTTGGCGACGGGGCGCTCCAGCACGGTGTCGGGCCGCACGGCCGCCTGCGCGGCGAACGTGACCGGCAGGTTGTACTGCTCGACCCAGTCGTACTCGAGCGTGCGCGCGCCGGAGGCGCCGGCCAGCAGCGCCGACCAGCTCTCGGGGGCGGTGCCGCCGATGGGGCTGGACGCGCCGATGCCGGTGACGACGATTCGGGGGTTGCTCATGATGTCCTCACGCGTGTGGGGGTGCTCCGGTGGGGGCGAGGCTGCAGCGGGGCCGCCGCGAGGCCCCCACCGGTTCAGGCGGGTCAGCTGGGTGACGCCCGGAGGCGATCAGCCCTGGTTGGTGGTGATGAAGGTGACGGCGTCGCCGACGGTCTTGAGGTTCTTGACCTCTTCGTCGGGGATGGTGACGCCGAACTTCTCCTCGGCGTTGACGACGATCGTCATCATCGAGATCGAGTCGATGTCGAGGTCGTCGGTGAACGACTTCTCCAGCGCGACCTCGTCGGCCGAGATGCCCGTCTCGTCGGTGATGAGCTCGGCGAGCCCGGCGAGGACCTCGTCGTTGCTGAATGCCATGGGATTCTCCTTGTTTTCGGGGTGTTTCGCGGTGTGGTCCACCGAGGACGCGGACCCGGAAAGGTCCTGGATCAGTCTAGGTGCGGGCGGCGTTCCCTCACGGGAGCACGACGACCTGCGCTCCGAAGACGAGACCGGCGCCGAAGCCGATCTGCAGGGCGAGCCCGCCCGAGACCTCGGGGTGCTCCTCGAGCAGGCGGTGCGTCGCGAGCGGGATGGAGGCGGCCGACGTGTTGCCGGTGGTCTCGATGTCGCGGGCGATGACGACGGACTCGGGCAGACCCAGCTGCTTGGCGAACTCGTCGATGATGCGCATGTTCGCCTGGTGTGGCACAAACGCGGCGAGATCGGATGCCTCGACGCCGGCCGCCTCGAGCGCCTGACGGGCGACCTTCACCATCTCCCAGACCGCCCAGCGGAAGACCGTCGGGCCCTCCTGGCGGAGCGTCGGCCACGGGGCGAGCCCGTCGCGGAACTCGACGAGGGTGTGGTTCATGCCCACCGCGTCGGCCTTCGAGCCGTCGGAGCCCCAGACGGTCGGGCCGATGCCGGCGTAGTCGCTCGGCCCGATCACGACCGCGCCCGCCCCGTCGCCGAGGAGGAACGAGATCGAGCGGTCGGTCGGGTCGACGACGTCGCTGAGCTTCTCGGCGCCGACGACGACGGCGTAGTGCGCGGCGCCGCCCCGGATGAGTGCGTCGGCCTGCGCGACGGCGTAGGCGAAGCCCGCACACGCGGCGTTGACGTCGTAGGCCGCGGCGGGGTTCGCCCCCACGCGGTCGGCGACGATTGCCGAGACCGACGGGGTCTGCTTGGGGTTCGAGATCGTCGCGACGATGACCGCGTCGATGTCGGCCGGGTCGACGCCGGAGCGGGCGATCGCCTCGGCGGCGGCGTCGGTCGACAGCTCGATCGCCGTGGTCTCGGCGTTCGCGCGGGTGCGGGTGATGATGCCGGTGCGCTGCCGGATCCACTCGTCGCTGGAGTCGATCGGGCCGACGAGGTCGTCGTTGGGCACGGCGTTCTCGCCGCGGGCGGCGCCGTAGGCGTAGATCCGCGTGTGCGCGGGGCCCGTGGGCTGGTGGAGCGCGGGGCGGATGGTCGAGGTGCTCACGCGCCTTCTCCTGTCAGCAGAGCGGCGGCAGCCGCGAGGTCGTCGGGCGTCTTCACCGCGACGGTGGGCACGCCGCGGAGGGCGCGCTTGGCGAGCCCGGTGAGCGTGCCGGCCGGGGCGAGTTCGATGATGCCGGTCACCTCGTGCGCGGCGAACGACTCCATGGCGAGGTCCCAGCGCACGGGGGAGGCGACCTGCGCGACGAGCAGGTCGAGGGCCGGTCGGCCGGCGGCGACGGGTGCGCCGTCGCTGTTCGACCAGAGGGTGAGCGTGGGGTCGGATGCCTCGATGCGGGCGGCCGCGTCCCGGAGCGCGTCGACGGCCGGGGCCATGAAGCGCGTGTGGAAGGCGCCGGCGACCTGCAGCGGGATCACCCGGGTGCCCGCGACAGGCGAGGCGGCGAGGGCCTCGAGCGCGTCGAGGGTGCCGGCGGCGACGATCTGCCCGGCCCCGTTGTGGTTCGCCGGGGTCAACTCGAGCTCGTCGAGGCGCGCGAGCACGGCGTCGCGGTCGCCGCCGATGATCGCGCTCATGCCGGTCTGGGCGGCTGCGGCGGCGTCGGCCATCGCGCGGCCGCGGATGCCGACGAGACGCATGCCGTCGTCGTCGCTGAGCACGCCCGCCGCGACCAGCGCGGCGATCTCGCCGACCGAGTGGCCGGCGACGCCGTCCGGCGTCGTGGGCGGTGTCATGGCCGTGGCATCCAGCAGCGCCGCGTACGACACGAGGCTCGCGGCGACGATGAGGGGCTGGGCCACCTGCGTGTCGCGAATGCGGTCGGCGTCCCACTCAGTGCCGGCGGCGATGAGGTCGACGCCGCTGTCGGCGGAGTAGCGCTCAAGGCGCTCGCGAACGCCCGGAACGGCCAGCCACGGCCCGAGGAACCCGGGGGTCTGCGCGCCCTGTCCGGGGAAGACGGTGATGATCACTGCTCTATCCTGCCAAGATCTGTCGGAGTGTGCTGGGGCTCATGTCACAAGAAACGCCGGATGCCTTGTGTCCACCGTACAACGGTGGCGCGATCGTGCGGTGCGGGGGCCGCGGTGCGGCGGTTCGGCGGCGCTGTGGAGCTCGGCGTCGGTCAGGACGGGCGGCGCATGCCCGCGCGCCGACGGGTGACCTCGGTGCCGATCGAGCCGATGATGAGCGCGGTCTGCAGGATGAGGGCCTCGCGCGGCCCCGTGGCATCCCACCCGATCACGTCGGACACGCGCCTGAGCCGGTAGCGCACGGTGTTGGGATGCACGAACAGCTCGCGGGCCGTCGCCTCGAGCGACCGCCCGTTGTCGAGGTAGCTCCACAGCGTCGTCACGAGGTCGGACGAGTGCGCTTGCAGCGGACGGTAGATCCGCTCGACGAGGGTGGCCTTGGCCGCGCTGTCGCCGGCCAGCGCGCGCTCGGGGAGGAGATCGTCGGCCTCGACCGGCCGCGGGGCGCCGCGCCACGCTCCGGCCACGGCGAACCCGGCGAGGGCGGCGCGGGCGCTCTGCCCGGCGTCGACGAGTGCGGGCACTGTGGGGCCGAGCACGAGGTGCCCGGCACCGAACCCCGGCTCGAGGCGGGTGGCGATCTCGGGGAAGGTCAGCTCGGCGCGGTTCTCCTCGCCGGCGGGCGTGTCGGCGCGGCCGATCACGAGCACGAGGCGCGATCCCTGCACGCCGATCAGCACGTCGACGCCCATCTTGCGGGCCATCCGCCGCAGCTGGTCGACGTCGAACTGCGGAGGCGTGGTGCCGACGAGCACCGCGACCTCGCCGTGGCCGTGCCAGCCGAGCGCGGCGATCCGACTCGGCAGCTCTTCGTCGGCCTCGCCGGTGAGGATCGAGTCGACGACGAGGGCTTCGAGCCGGGCATCCCAGAGGCCGCGCGCCTCCGCGGCGCGGGCGTACACGTCGGCGGAGGCGAACGCGACCTCACGGGAGAACAGCAGGATGCTCTCGCGCAGGTCCTCGCCGCGCCCGGCGACGCGCTCCTCGGTCACCTCGACCGTCACCCGGATGAGCTGCAGCGTCTGCGTGAGGCTGACGCTGCGCAACAGCTCACGGGGCGCCGCGGCGAAGATGTCGGCCGCGATCCACGGGGTCGAGCCGGGGTCGTCGTACCACTGAATGAACGAGGCGATGCCCGCCTGCGCCACGAGCCCCACGGCCGAGCGGCGCGCCGGCGGCATGTCGGCGTACCACGGCAGCGAGTCTTCGAGTCGCTTGATCGTGGCCGTCGCCAGGTCTCCGGAGATCCGCCGCAGCCAGGCGAGGGTCTCCGCCTTCTCCTGCGGGGTGGGGCGGGCGGGCATCGATCCGGTCAGCTCTCGCCGCCGGCGTTGCCGCTCGTTCCCGCCGTCACGTCGTTCAAGCGGTACTTCTCGATCGCCTGCGCCGACAGGGCGCGGTCGACCTTGCCCTCCTCGGCGAGCGACTGGAGCGTGCGCACCACGAGCGACGGACCGTCGATCTTGAAGAAACGACGTGCCGCGGCGCGCGTGTCGGAGAAGCCGAATCCGTCGGCGCCGAGGGTGGCGTACGAGCCCGGAACCCACTTGCGGATCTGGTCCTGCACAGCGTGTTCGAAGTCGCTGACGGCGAGCACCGGGCCTTCGGCATCGCGGAGCTTCTCGGTGAGGTACGCGGTGCGCGGTTCGTCGAGCGGGTGCAGGAAGTTGTGCTCGTCGACGGCGAGGCCGTCGCGGCGCAGCTCCGACCAGCTGGTCACCGACCAGACGTCGGCGACGACACCCCAGTCATCGCGCAGCAGCTGCTGCGCTTCGAGCGCCCACGGCACGCCGACGCCCGAGGCGAGCAGCTGGGCGCGCGGGCCTTCGCCCGTGCCCTCCGAGATGCGGTGGATGCCTCGGATGATGCCGTCGACGTCGACGCCCTCCGGCTCGGCGGGCTGCACGAGCGGCTCGTTGTACACCGTGAGGTAGTACATGACGTCGGGGTCGGGGTGATTGCCGCCGTACATGCGGTCGAGGCCCGCGCGCACGATGTGCGCGATTTCGTAGCCGTATGCGGGGTCGTAGGAGATCACGGCCGGGTTCGTCGAGGCCAGCAGCGGCGAGTGGCCGTCGGCGTGCTGCGTGCCCTCGCCGGTGAGCGTCGTGCGCCCGGCGGTCGCGCCGATCAGGAAGCCGCGCGCCATCTGGTCACCGGCCGCCCACAGGGCGTCGCCCGTGCGCTGGAAGCCGAACATCGAGTAGAAGATGTAGACCGGGATGAGCGGCTCGCCGTGCGTGGAGTACGACGTGCCTGCAGCGGTGAACGCAGCGGTCGCGCCGGCCTCGTTGATGCCGACGTGCACGATCTGGCCCTGCGGGCTCTCCTTGTACGCCAGCAGCAGTTCGCGGTCGACGGAGGTGTAGTTCTGGCCGTGCGGGTTGTAGATCTTCGCGGTCGGGAAGAACGCGTCGATGCCGAACGTGCGTGCCTCGTCGGGGATGATCGGCACGATGCGGTTGCCGAAGCCCTTGGCGCGCAGCAGGTCCTTCAGCAGGCGCACGAACGCCATGGTCGTGGCGACCTCCTGCGTGCCCGAACCCTTCTTCGGCAGCGCGTACGCCGCGTCCCCGGGCAGCTCGATGGGCACGTGGTGCGTGCGGCGCTCCGGGAGGAAGCCGCCCAGCGCGCGCCGGCGCTCGACCATGTACTCGATCGTCTCGTCCTGGAGACCCGGGTTGAAGTACGGCGGCAGGTAGGGGTTCTCCTCGAGCTGCGCGTCGGTGATCGGAATGCGCATCGAGTCGCGGAAGTGCTTGAGGTCGTCGAGGGTCATCTTCTTCATCTGGTGGGTCGCGTTGCGGCCCTCGAAGTGGTGACCGAGACCGTAGCCCTTGATCGTCTTGGCGATGATGACCGTGGGCTGGCCCTTGTGCTCGACGGCGGCCTTGTAGGCGGCGTAGAGCTTCTGGTAATCGAGGCCGCCGCGGCGCAGGCCACCCCAGATGTAGTCGTCGGAGAGGTCCTTGACCATCGCGGCGGTGCGCTCGTCGCGGCCGAAGAAGTGGTCGCGGATGAACTTGCCGTCCTCGGCGCGATACGTCTGGAAGTCGCCGTCGGGAGTGGTGTTCATGAGGCGCACGAGCGCGCCGTCGACATCCTTCTTCAGCAGGTCGTCCCAGCCGCGGCCCCAGACGACCTTGATGACGTTCCAGCCGGCGCCGCGGAAGAACGCCTCGAGCTCCTGGATGATCTTGCCGTTGCCGCGCACGGGGCCGTCGAGGCGCTGCAGGTTGGCGTTGATGACGAACGTGAGGTTGTCGAGCCCCTCGTTGGCGGCGACCTGCAGCTGGCCACGGCTCTCGACCTCGTCCATCTCGCCGTCGCCGAGGAAGGCCCACACGTGCGAATCGGAGAGGTCCTTGATCCCGCGGTTGGTGAGGTACTTGTTGTTCATCGCCTGGTAGATGGCGTTGATCGGGCCGAGGCCCATCGACACCGTCGGGAACTGCCAGTAGTCGGGGAACACGCGGGGGTGCGGGTAGGAGGGGAGGCCGTTGGGGGCCGCCGACTTCTCCTGACGGAAGCCGTCGAGCTGGTCCTGGCTGAGGCGGCCCTCGAGGAACGAGCGGGCGTAGATGCCGGGCGAGGCATGGCCCTGGATGAAGATCTGGTCGCCGCCGTTCGGGTCGTCCAGACCCTTGAAGAAGTGGTTGAAGCCGACTTCGTACAGCGACGCCGACGAGGCGTACGTCGAGATGTGGCCGCCGACGCCGATGCCGGGTCGCTGCGCGCGGTGCACGGTGATCGCGGCGTTCCAGCGGATCCAGCGGCGGTAGCGGCGCTCGAGCTCTTCGTCACCGGGGAACTCGGGCTCGTTCTCGGGGGCGATCGTGTTGATGTAGTCGGTGACGGGGACCTGGGGCACGTTCAGCTGCAGCTCGTGCGACTTGTTCAGCAGGCTCAGCATGATCTCGCGACCGCGACCGGCGCCCTTCGCGTCGACGAGCTGCTGCAGCGATTCCTGCCACTCGTGCGTCTCTTCGGGATCGCTGTCCTGCGGGCCCTGCGAGTACGGATCCTGATCGTTGACCGTCACGAGACACCTTTCGTCATCTGGCAGATCGTGCCAGGTAGGGGCTTCGGGAGCGCGCGGCGTTGTGCAGCGTCCACGACGCGTCCCTGGATCAGCCTAGTCATAATCCGAGACCGGTCGGATGCGTTTCCCGACTCCGACGCGGCTGACAGACTGGACGTCGTGCCGCACGTCGTCGCCCTCTTCCGCCACCCCCTCAAGGGCTTCACGCCCGAGACGCGCGACGAGCTCGAGGTGCAGGAGGACGGCCGGATCGCGGGGGACCGGGTGCTCGCGTTCCGGTTCGCCGACGCCGCCCGGCCGGAGGAGCGCGACGGTCTCGACTACTGGCCGAAATCGAAGGGTCTCGCGCTGCAGGACTTCCCCTCGCTCGCGCGTCTGTCGGTGGCGTACGACGACGCCGAGCGTCGCGTGCGGGTCGCCCTGGGGTCGGAGGTGCTCGTCGAGGCGGGCATCGACGAGCCGGGACGCCGCCTCGTCGTGGACACCGTCACCCAGTACGTGCTCTCCTCGCCCGATGCCGCGCGCCTGCACGCGCCGGGACGGCTGCCTCTCGTGCTCGTGGGCGACGGGGTCACGTCCCGGTTCCAGGACCGAGCGCGCGGCTTCGTGTCGGTGCACACCCGCGAGAGCGCCGAGGCCCTGGACGCGGCGCTCCCGGCATCCGTCGACGACCGGCGATTCCGCTCGAACGTCGTCATCGCCGGCGCCGCGGCCTGGTCCGAGCTCGACTGGAGCGGACCGGTGCGCATCGGCGACGTGCTCTTCGTCCCGCAGGGGCCGATCGTCCGCTGCCTCGCCACGCACGCGAACCCCGACACCGGCGAACGGGACGCGCCGATCCTCACGACCCTGACCCGCCGGTTCGGCCAGCAGCAGCCGACGCTCGGGCGCCTGCTGCTGCCGGTCTCGGGCGCCGGCCGCATCCGGGTGGGCGACGACGTGCGAGTCGACTAGCGGGCGTCGCGCTCCCGCGAGGGCGGATGTGGGCCCTGCCGGGATCGAACCGACGACATCCACGGTGTAAACGTGGCGCTCTACCAGCTGAGCTAAAGGCCCTGACGCGACCAGTCTACGAGTCGCGCCCGACCACCCTCGGCTCCGCGGGGTTGTAATACGTCTCGGCATCTTTGCCCAGGCGCGAGTGGCGGTGCGAGTAGGCGAAGTAGATCACGATCCCGATGGCGAGCCAGATGAGGAACCGCAGCCACGTCTCCACGGTCAGGTTCAGCATGAGGTAGGTGCAGATCGCGGCGGACAGGAGCGGCAGGAACGGGCTCCAGGGCACGCGGAACCCGCGCTTGAGATCGGGGCGGGTGCGTCGCAGCACGACGACGCCCACCGAGACGAGGACGAACGCCGACAGCGTGCCGATGTTGACCATCTCCTCCAGGATGCCGACGGGCGTGAACCCGGCGACGAGGGCGACGACCACGGTCACGATGATCGAGATGAGCCACGGCGTGCGACGCGTCGGGTGCACCTTGGCGAGGGCGCCCGGCAGGAGATGGTCGCGGGACATCGCGAAGATGATGCGCGTCGCGCCGATGAGGAGGGTGAGGACGACCGTGGTGAGACCGGCCACGGCGCCGGCGGAGATCACGGTCGCCATCCAGTCCTGCCCGTGATACGCGAAGGCGTTGGCGAGGGCGGCGGCGGGGTCGAGTTGATCGTAGCGGACCATGCCGGTGACGACGAACGCGACCGCGCAGTAGAGGAGAGTGCAGATCGCGAGGGAGGCGATGATGCCGATCGGCATGTCGCGCTGCGGGTTCTTCGTCTCCTCGGCGGTCGTGGCGACGACATCGAAGCCGATGTAGGCGAAGAACACCAGCGCCGCACCGGCGAAGATGCCGCCGACACCGAACGCGGTCGGCTCGATTCCGGCGAGGAACTGCAGGAGCGGCTGCGTGAGCCCCGTCGTGCTCTCGCGCGGCGCGGGGTCGGGGACGAACGGCGAGTAGTTGGCCGGGTTGATGAACATGATGCCCGCGACGATCACGAACAGCACGATGAAGAGCTTCACGCCCACGAGCACGAGGTTGACGCGCATCGATTCACGGATGCCGAGGGTCATGAGCGCGCCGAGCACGAGCACGAGCAGGATCGCCATCAGATCGACCGTGCCGCCGTATCCGATCTCGGCGGGGATCGGGGCCCCGAGCTGGGCCATGAGCGCGCCGAGATAGGCGCTCCAGCCCTGGGCGACGACGCTCGCGCCGAGGAACATCTCGAGGATGAGGTCCCACCCGATGATCCACGCGAACAGCTCGCCGAGCGACGCGTACGAGAACGTGTACGCCGACCCCGACACCGGGACCGTCGAGGCGAACTCGGCGTAGCACATCGCCGCCAGGGCGCACGCGATCGCAGCGACGACGAAGCTCACGACGATCGCAGGACCGGCGACCTCGTGTGCGGCGCGGCCGGTGAGGGTGAAGATGCCCGCGCCGATCACCACGCCGACGCCGAAGATCGTCAGATCGAGGGCGGAGAGCGACTTCTTCAGTCGGAACTCGGGCGCTTCGGTGTCGGCGATCGACCGCTCGACCGATTTCGTGCGCATCACGCTCATGGGTCCTCCTGGCGGGGATCTCCGACGGACGTCAGAGCCCACATGCTAACCGCCTCGCCGCGCCGCGGAAAGGGTCGATGCCCGACCGGCGCGGTAGGTTGGACGGGTGAAAGCACGCCCCGCCGACCAGCTCCTCCTGCTCGAGGTCGCGAGCCTCGACGCGACCATCCGCTCGTCCGACCACCAGCGGCGCAACCCCACCCAGACGGCTCGGGTGAACGAGCTGCTCGCGCAGCGTCAGTCGGAATCGGCGGTGCTCACGGGGCTGCTTGGCGAACGCGACGACGCCCGTGCCGAGCTCGGGCGGCTCGAGTCCGACGTGGCGCTCGTCGATGCCCGTGCCGCACGCGACCGCGAGCGACTCGCCTCGACGTCGAACGTGAAGGAAGCGCAGGGGCTGGAACACGAGCTCGCGTCGCTCGCGGCCCGCAAGAGCGCGCTCGAGGACGCCGAGCTCGCCCTCATGGAACGGCTCGAGACGGCGGATGCGGCGGTCGCCGCACAGGAGACGGTGATCGCGCAGATCAACGAGGCCGGCGCGCAGGCGAGTGTCGAAGGGAAGGCCGCCGTCGCCGCCGCGACGGCGACGTGGGAGGCCGCCACGCGCGACCGCGCAGCGCTCGCGGCCCAGGTGCCGGCAGAGCTCCTCGCCGCCTACGACCGGATCGCGGCCCGCGGTGTCGGCGCCGGTCTCCTGCGTCGCCGCACCTGCGAGGCGTGCCACATGGTGCTCTCCGGCACCGATCTGCAGGCGCTTCGCCAGGCGGCCGACGACGACGTCGTCACGTGCCCCGAGTGCGGCGCGATCCTCGTGCGCACCGACGAATCCGGTCTGTGAACCGATCGCGGCCATGACCGCCGCCGACGCGGACGAGATCCGCTGGCGGGTGGTCGGTCGCGAGGGCGACGCGGTGATCGTCGTCGAGCTGATGGCCGATCTGACCGAAGTCGGCCGCGCGCGGGTCGACGGAGCGGACAGCGCCGTCGTGGCGTCCGGGTCGCCTGCGTCCGTGCGCTGGGTGTGGAGCGACACGGCGCGCTGGTACCCCGCGATGCTCGCCGCCGGGGTGGTCATCGCGCGGTGCCACGACCTCCGGCTGTGCCACGCGATCCTGCGCGCGAGCACCCTCGTCCCCCCGGCCGCGCGCGCAGACCGGTCCGCTGACGCGCCCGGTGACGCGTCTCGCGACGAGCGGTGGGATGCCGCGCCGGTGGATGCCTCGTCAGCTGTCGCCCCGGCGGGGGAGCCCGCCCTCTTCGACCTCGACGACGCCCCGGCGGCACCGGTCGGCGTGCCCGACGGGATCGATGACGTGCTCGCCGAGTTTCGCCGCCAGCAGGACGCCCTCCGCGCGGCGAGCGACCCCGGTCGCCTGCGACTGCTGCTCGCCGCCGAGTCGGCGGGCGCGCTGCTCGCCGCCGAGATGCAGGCTGCCGGGGTGCCGTGGAGCCTCGACGTGCACGAAGGCATCCTCGAGGCCACGCTCGGCGCGCGTCCGACCGGCGGGGCCGCGCCCGCGCGGGTGCAGGAGGTCGCGCGGGCGGTCCGTGACGCGCTCGGCGACCCGGCGGCGAGCCTCGACTCGCAGCCGAAGCTGCTGCGGAGCCTGCACCGAATCGGGATCCACGCGCGCTCGACGAGCCGGTGGGAGCTGGCGGAGTACGACCACCCCGTGATCGCGCCGCTGCTGGAGTACAAGAAGCTGATGCGCCTCATGAGCGCCAACGGCTGGGCATGGCTCGACGAGTGGGCGCGCGGCGGCAGGTTCCGGCCCGTGTACGTGCCCGGCGGCGTCGTGACCGGGCGCTGGGCGTCGTCGGGCGGGGGAGCGCTGCAGCTGCCGCGGGCGCTGCGACCCGCGGTGCACGCCGACCCCGGGTGGACGCTCGTGGTCGCCGACGTCGCGCAGCTCGAGCCGCGCGTGCTCGCCGCGATGTCGGGCGATCTGGCCCTCGCCGAGGCGGCGCGGGGCCGCGACCTCTATGACGGGATCGTCGCGTCGGGCGCGATCGCCACGCGCGCCGAGGCGAAGATCGCGATGCTCGGCGCGATGTACGGCGCGACCACGGGCGACAGCGGGCGGCTCGTCCCCGCTCTGCGCCGCGCGTATCCGCGTGCCATGGGGCTGGTCGACGCCGCCGCCCGCACGGGAGAGAGCGGCGGCGCCGTCACGACCTGGCTCGGCCGGTCGAGCGCGCCGGCCGGTTCGGAGTGGCACGAGGTGCAGGCGCGCGCCGGTGGGCCGGATGCCGCCGACGCCGACCGCGCGCAGGCGCGCCGCTCCGCGGGCGATCGAGGTCGCTTCACGCGCAACTTCGTCGTGCAGGGAACCGCGGCCGAGTGGGCGCTCGCGTGGCTCGCCGACCTCCGGGGCCTTCTCGCCGAGCTGCCGGCGGTGCCGGTCGAACAGGGCGCCGAGGCATCCGGGCCGGTGTTCTCCCGGCGCGCGCATCTGTGCTTCTTCCTCCACGACGAGATCATCGTGCACGCGCCGCTCGCGCAGGCGGAGGCGGTGGCGGATGCGGTCGCGCGGAGCGCCGAGCGGGCCGCACGGCTGCTGTTCGGTGGCTTCCCGATCGACTTCCCGCTGGACCTCCGCATCTCGATCGACGCCGCGAAAGGGTGAGACGCGGCGCGGTCAGTCGCAGGGCGCCGCGGCGACCGGCGCGACCGTGACCGGGTTCATCATCGGGGTGTGCACGATCACCGGGTGGGGCGCCTGTCCGTCCTTGCCCGCAAGGAACCGGAAGGTCGTCGTCTGCGACTGTCCCGGTGTCAGCGCGATGCGGACGACGGATGCCGGGTTCGCGCCGGGCACATCGGTCGAGACGACGGCCGCGCCGCCGCTCTCGACTCCGCCGAAATACCAGCCGCTGGGCACCATGACGGTCACGTCGGTCGTGATGTCGCCCGGCGCTCCCGGGTTCGTGGCGCCGGTCATCGACGGGGGGTAGGTGCGCGCGGCATCCGTCAGCGTGCTCTGCAGTGTCACGGCGACCTCGACCTCCGCGACGCCGTCGGCCCGGCACACGCGCGTGGAGGGATCGACCTGCACATCGAGAAAGGTGTCGAGCTTTCCGGTGGTCGCGTCGTTGAAGTACACGCCGATGGCGTCGTCTCCGGCGGCCCGATACCGGGCGAGCGTGCCGGCGAGCGGGCCCTCGGCGAGCACCGCCTGTTCGTCGGCGTGCGCGCTCCACACCGAGACGCGGCCCTGCGCGACGGGCTCGGCCAGCGCCTGCGCCCAGGCGGCCACGTCGAACGGCGTGTCGAGCAGCGTCTCGAAGAGGTGCGGGGTGAGGTCGCTCTGCATCGCGGTCTGCTCGAGCGGGGTGCGTTCGAGGTACGGACGCACGAGCATCTGCTCGATCACCGAGGCGGTGTCGACGACCGAGCCGTCGGAGAGCGTGAGCGGGCCGGTGATCCGCAGCAGCGCACGGAGCACGATCGGGTCGATCGACACGATCGCATCGGGCGCCGGCTGGGCGAGTGTCTGCCACCACGCCGACGCGAGACGGGCGCTCAGATCGAAGTCGGGGGTGACGGTGATGTTGGTGACGTATCGACCGAACGTCGGGCCGTACAGAGCGGTGAGTTCGGTCGGGAGCTCCATGGCCGGCGGTGCGCTCCGTGCGAAGCTCGCCGAGTCGGCGTGCGCTCCGACGCTCAGCTTTCCGTCCGTCGCGCGCACCTCGATGAACGAACCGGTGATGCCGCCACCGGTGCGCGCCTCCGCGGCGTTCTGCACCATCACGAGCAGCGTGCGGTCGCCGTCCGCTCCGAGCATCGCCGGCAGGGTCGACGCGGCCGACGCCGCGTCGTCGAGGAGCGGCGCGGCATCCGTCACGAACGCGCGGATGTCTGTCACGCCCTCGCGCAACGGCGGCAGCAGGGCGCCGGGGTCGATGCGGTCGAGTTCGGTCTGCGCATGGGCGGCCGCGTCGGCGGTCTGGCGCAGCGGCGCGGTGAGCCCCTGGATGCGGGCGAGATCGACGCCCGGCTCGGTGCCAGTGCCTGCATGCATGGCTTCGAGGAGCGGGTCGGCCGCGGCTGTCAGGTCGCGCACCGACTCCGCTGACACGCGCACCGCCGCGGCATTCGGTCCGGCGAACGGCAGCACCTCCGCGGCGCGCCAGAGCGGGTCGGAGGTGAGCTCGGCGGCACGGGCGGCGTGGGCGTGCACGTCGTCGAGTGCCGTCTGCGCGGCCGGCATGTCGCGCGTGCCGATCGCCGCCGTCAGCGTCGTCCGTTCCGCCTGCACCTTCTCCAGCTCGCCCTTCGCGAGCCACGCCCGCACGCCGAGCCACGCGGCGATGCCGACGATGAGGGCGAGCACCACCCCGATGGCGGGGAGGAGCCAGCGCCGGCGACCCGTGCGCGGCGGAGCGGTCGTCGGAGCGTCAGCCACGCGCGCGACGGGAGCGTCGCACGACGAGGAGCGTCCCTCCGGCGATGACGAGTGCGCCCGCCCCCCAGAGGAACGGGAGTACCGCGGCCGCGTCGCCACCAGTGGAGGGCAGGCTCAGCCCGGCCGTCGTGACGGTCGCCCCGGGAGGCGAGGTCAGGCACTGCGGCGTCGACGGCGGGTACGACAGCGGCACCGACAGCGTCGGGTTCACCTCGATCGTCGCGGTGATCTCCCCGCGCGTCCACGCGAAGTTGCCGGCGGTCTCGACCCACTCGCCGTTCGTGTACTCCCAGCCCGGCCAGCCGTTGCCGCGTCCGTCGTCGCCGACCGAGGCGCCCGGCCACAGCACGGCGCCCGAGAGTCGGCCGTCGACGAGCTCGCCGAGCGGGATCGTGACGCTGTCGCTGCCGTTGGAGAGCACGAGCCGGGCGGTGTGCCCCGTGGCGACGTTGCTCGGATTGTTGAGGGCCACGGAGTACGTGATCCACGGCACGTCCGCGGAGCAGGCGGGCGAGACGCTCGACCCGCTCAGCGACGGTGTCACCGGCGGTGACGGCGCGTAGGAGTCCGAATCGGTGGCCGCCGCGGCGGCACTGGACACGCCGAGCACCAGCAACGCGGCGCACGCAACGGAAAGAAGAAACTTGCGCATGACTGCCTCCCCAATGGCAATCGGACCCAACCCCCCAGCCGGGCCCGCGCGAACACCGTAGCACGCCGGAGAGGCGGCGGACAGTAGACTCGACGGGCGAATGGGTCGGCTGGACGGTCGCGTGGCGGGGGAGACCCCGCGCCGAGGAACGTCCGGGCTCCACAGGGCAGGGCGGTGGGTAACACCCACCCGGAGCGATCCGCGAGACAGTGCCACAGAGAGCAGACCGCCCCGGTTTTCCGGGGTAAGGGTGAAAGGGTGGTGTAAGAGACCACCGGGGTCGTGGTGACACGACCCGCACGGTAAACCTCGCCCGGAGCAAGGTCAGACAGGGGATGTGGACGCGGCCCGCCGAGTCCCCGGGTAGACCGCTGGAGCGGCACGGCAACGTGTCGCCGAGAGAGATGACCGTCCACGGGGCCTCGCTTCGGTGAAGACCCCCGGACAGAACCCGGCGTACAGGCCGGCCCATTCGCCCCCTCAGTCGGCCGTCAGCGACAGCGCCGCGGCGCCGATGATCCCCGCGTTGTTGCGGTCGCGTGCCGGCACGATCGGCGTCTGCAGGTCCAGCAGCGGCAGGAACTCGTCGGCGTGCTTGGAGACACCGCCACCGACGATGAACAGGTCCGGGCTGAAGAGGAATTCGAGGTGGTTGTAGTACGCCTGCAGGCGGCCTGCCCACTCCTTCCACGACAGTGACTCGCGCTCCATCGCGGAGTAGGCGGCAACGGCCTCGAAGTCCTTCTTCTTCTCCGCGCGCTGCAGGTGACCGAGCTCGGAGTTCGGGATGAGGACCCCGTTGTACAGCAGCGCCGTGCCGATCCCCGTTCCGAGGGTCGTGAGGATCACGAGCCCGTCGACATCGCGGGCCGCGCCGTAGCGCACCTCGGCGATCCCGGCGACGTCGGCGTCATTGGCGAAGTGGATCTCGCGGCCGAGCCCCTCCTCGAAGAACTCCTCTGCCTCGAATCCGATCCACTTCTGCGAGACGTTGGCCGCCGACATGGTGCGGCCGCGTCGCACGATCGCGGGGAACGCGACACCGAGCGGCACCTCGGCATCCGCCACGCCGAGCGTGTCGAGCACGACTCGCACGGCCGCCAGCACGTCATCCGGCTCGGCGCCCGCGGGCGTCGCGACCTTCACGCGATCGGTGAGCAGCACACCCTCTTCGAGGTCGACCAGAGCTCCCTTGATGCCGGTGCCGCCGATGTCCACTCCGACCGCACGGGTCGCTTTCGTCGTCATGACGACCAGCCTATCCAGCCCGCGGCATCGGTCCGTAGGATCGTACGCAACGACACAGAAGGAGTCGGCGATGTCCGGTGGCGAAGAGAAGTACTGGTACAACCTCACGACGGGCGCCGTCGAGCGCGGATTCGAGTCGCCGGCGATCGATCGCGCGGGTCCCTTCGACACGGCGGAGGAGGCCGCGAACGCACCGAAGCTCCTCGCGGAGCGCGCGCGGGCCTGGGCGGAGGAGGATGCCGCGGAAGACGCGTGGGGTTCGGGCCCCGCGAGTGACCAGGACGGCACCGCGGCCCGATAGTCTGGCCTTCGAGTCGGTCGCGCGTGCGCGGGCCGTGTGGGAGAGGACGCGATGGACAAGCAGCGGGACTTCGTACTGCGCACGATCGAGGAGCGGGGCATCAAGTTCGTCAGGCTGTGGTTCACCGATGTGATCGGCACGCTCAAGTCGGTGGCGATCG
The DNA here is from genome assembly GCF_020905435.1 of Microbacterium sp. F2E. Classification (NCBI taxonomy): domain Bacteria; kingdom Bacillati; phylum Actinomycetota; class Actinomycetes; order Micrococcales; family Microbacteriaceae; genus Microbacterium; species Microbacterium sp. F2E. The sequence continues at coordinate 87,271 of NZ_JAJJIB010000006.1, forward strand.
CCCCCGCCGAGGTCGAGGGTGCCTTCACCGAGGGTCTCGGGTTCGACGGCTCGGCCATCGAGGGTCTCACCCGCTCGTACGAGTCGGACCTCCTCGCCCATCCGGACCCGACGACCTTCCAGATCCTTCCCTGGCGCGGCGAGATCGACCCGACCGCGCGCATGTTCTGCGACATCACGACGCCCGACGGACAACCCGCCGTCGCTGACCCCCGCCACGTACTCAAGCGCACGCTCGCGAAGGCGGCGGACGCCGGGTTCACGTTCTATACGCACCCCGAGATCGAGTTCTATCTGCTGAAGTCGTCGTCCTTCGGCCCGGAAGGTCCCGAACCGGTCGACTCGGCGGGCTACTTCGACAACGTCCCCGGCGGCACCGCCCACGACTTCCGCCGGCGCAGTGTGCGCATGCTCGAAGACCTCGGCATCTCGGTGGAGTACAGCCATCACGAGGGCGGCCCGGGCCAGAACGAGATCGATCTGCGCTACGCCGACGCCCTCGCGACGGCCGACAACATCATGACGTTCCGCACGGTCGTCAAAGAGGTCGCGATCGAACAGGGCGTCTACGCGACATTCATGCCCAAGCCCCTCTCGGGCAAGCCCGGCAGCGGCATGCACACGCACATGTCGCTGTTCGAGGGCGACCGCAACGCCTTCTACGAAGAAGGTGCGCAGTACCAGCTGTCGAAGGTCGGTCGTCAGTTCATCGCCGGGCTGCTGACGCACGCCAACGAGATCGCGGCCGTCACGAACCAGTTCGTGAACTCGTATAAGCGACTGTGGGGCGGCGATGAGGCGCCGAGCTTCATCTGCTGGGGCCACAACAACCGTTCCGCGCTGGTGCGGGTGCCGATGTACAAGCCGAACAAGGGACAGTCGACCCGCGTCGAGTACCGCGCGCTCGACTCGGCGGCGAACCCCTACCTCGCCTACGCGCTCCTGCTGGCCGCGGGCCTCAAGGGCATCGAGGAGGGGTACGACCTGCCGTCCGAGGCGGAGGACAACGTCTGGTCGCTGACCGATGCCGAGCGCCGGGCGCTCGGCTACGCGCAGCTGCCCGCGAGCCTCGACCACGCGCTGGAGTACATGGAGGAGTCCGAACTCGTCGCCGAGACGCTCGGCGAGCAGGTCTTCAACTACGTGCTCCTCAACAAGCGCCGCGAGTGGCAGGAGTACCGCGCCCAGGTCACGCCCTTCGAGCTGAAGAGCAACCTGGAGATGCTCTGACCCGCGATGGCCGGCACAGAGCGAGCATCGGGCCGCACGACCCTCGCGCGCGACGGGTTCAGCGAGCTCGGCGACGCCGATCGCCTCCTGACCGAGCTCTCCGACGCGGTCGGGATGCCGCGCGAGGAGATCCTCGTCGGCGCGGCGTCGGCCGCCGATCCCGATGCCGCACTGTCGGCCCTCGCCCGGATCGCGCGCCGTGATCCGGCGGCGGTCGGCTCGGCGCTCCGCCGGGTCGGCCCGACGCTCTGGCTGCTTCTCGGCGCGTCGAGCGGCTTCGCCGAGTTCTATCAGCGGCATCCCGAGGAACTGGCCGAGCTGCCCGAACCGGGTGGGGCGCTCCCGAGCGGTGACGACCTCGTCGCCGAGCTGCGCGCGGCAGTCGACGCGGATGCCTCCGGCTTCGCCGCACACGGCGACGAGTCGGCGTGGGTCGCCCTACGCGTGCGCTATCGGCGTCTGCTCGCCCGGATCGCGGCGTTCGACCTGTCCGCCGACGACCCCGTCGCGGTGCTGCCGGCAGTCGCGGCGGCACTCGCGGATGCGGCGGGGGCGGCGCTCGAGGCATCCCTCTGCGTCGCCCGCACGCGTGTCGCGGGTGCCGCCGGCACGGGTCTGTTTCCGCGAGATCAGGTTGCGGCGACACGGCTCGCGATCATCGGAATGGGCAAGACCGGTGCTCGTGAGCTCAACTACGTCAGCGACGTCGATGTGATCTTCGTCGGCGGCGGCACCGAGGAGCTCACCTCCGAGATCGGGGAGAGCCGGGTGATCGAGATCGCGACGCGCCTCGCGGTCCAGACGATGCGCGGCATCTCTGGCATGGAGATCGAACCGCCGTTGTGGGAGGTCGACGCCAATCTCCGCCCAGAGGGCAAGCAGGGAGCTCTCGTTCGCAGCCTCGACTCGCACCTGGCCTACTACGACCGCTGGGCGAAGAGCTGGGAGTTCCAGGCGCTACTCAAGGCGCGCCCCCTCGCCGGCGATCGCATTCTCGGAGCGGAATACGTCGAGGCGCTTCAGCCGAAGGTGTGGACGAGCGCCGCGCGCGAGAACTTCGTCGACAGCGTGCAGCGCATGCGCGAGCGTGTCACCGAGTTCATCCCCCCCGACGAGGTCGCGTACCAATTGAAGCTCGGCCCCGGAGGCATCCGCGACATCGAGTTCACGGTGCAGCTGCTGCAGCTCGTACACGGACTCGCCGACGATCGCATCCGGCAGCGCGGCACGCTCGACGCGCTCGAGGCGCTCGTCGCGGAGGGGTACATCGGGCGGGCGGATGCCGCGGCGTTCGCCCGCGACTATCGCATGCTGCGGGTGCTCGAGCACCGGATGCAGCTGCGGGAGCTGCGTCGTACGCACCTCATGCCGCAGACGCCCGAGGGGCTCCGCGTGCTCGCTCGCGCCTCGCGGCTGGCCTCGGACGGCCCGGGTGTCTGGGCTCTCTGGGAGGGGATCAACCGCGAGGTGCGCGAGATCCACGTGCGGCTGTTCTACCGGCCGCTCCTCTCCGCCGTCGCCGCACTCCCCGCCGAGGAGCAGCAGCTGTCGACGGCGCAGGCGCACGACCGACTCGCGGCGATCGGGTTCCGCGACCCCGCCGGCGCGCTCCGCCACATCGGCGCGCTCACGGGCGGCATCAGCCGCAAGGCATCCATTCAGCGTCACCTCATGCCGATCATGATCCGCTGGTTCGCCGACGGGGTCGATCCTGACTACGGACTTCTCGCGTACCGGCGCATCAGCGAGCGGCTGGGGGAGACCCCCTGGTTCCTGCGCATGCTGCGCGACTCGTCGGGCGCGGCCGAGCGGCTCACGCACGTGCTCTCCGGATCGCGATACATCGGCGAGCTGATGGAGTGGATCCCCGAGTCGGTCGCGTGGCTCGACTCGGACGACCAGCTGCGGCCGCGGAGCGGTGTCGCCCTGCAGGACGAGGCGCGGGCGATCCAGGCCCGTCACGAGACCATCGGCGACGCGATGCGCGCGGTGCGGAACCTCCGCCGGCGCGAGCTATTGCGCCTGGCGTTCGGCGCGATCCTCGGCACCCTCACGATCGAGGAGCTCGCCGAGGGGCTCACCACGGTCAGCGAGGTGACGATCCAGGCGACTCTTCGCGCCGTGCGGCGCGAGGTGGTGCCGCCGGAAGACGCGGCCCTCGACTTCTCGGTGATCGCGATGGGCCGGTTCGGTGGCGGCGAGCTCGGGTTCGGCTCCGACGCCGACGTGCTCTACGTCTACGACGCGAACGGGCTCGACCCCGAGCGTGCGCACGAGCTGTCGCGTCAGCTCGTGGCAGGCCTGCGCACCTACTCGGAGGATCAGCGCGTGCCGTTCGACCTCGACGCCGATCTCCGCCCGGAGGGCCGGAACGGCCCGCTCGTGCGCTCGCTCGACTCGTACGCCGAGTACTACCGCCGCTGGTCGCTGTCGTGGGAGGCGCAGGCCCTGCTGCGGGCGCGCGGAGTGGCCGGCAGCGTGAACCTCATCCGGCGGTTCATGGCGATCGCCGACGAGGTGCGGTATCCGGCGCAGGTGCAGGTGCAGGATCTTCGCGAGATCAAGCGGATCAAGGCCCGCGTGGAGAACGAGCGGCTGCCGCAGGGCGTCGACCGTGCGCGCCACGTGAAGCTCGGCCCCGGCGGGCTGAGCGACGTCGAGTGGCTCGTGCAGCTCATCCAGCACGAGCACGCCCACGCCCTGCCGGGCCTGCGGACGAGCTCGACGCTGGATGCGTTGGAGGCGGCCCGCGCGGCGGGGCTGGTTCCGGATGCCGCGGCCGCGCGCCTGGCCGCATCGTGGCGTCTCGCGAGCCGGCTGCGCTCGGCGAACACCCTCCTGTCCGGGCAGACGAGCGATGTGCTCCCGACCGACCGGGCCAAGCTCGACGGCATCGGGCGGCTCCTGGAGTACCCGGCCCGGTCCGCGACGCTCGTCGAGGAGGAGTGGCTGCGCACCGCGCGCCGTGCGCGCCGCGACTTCGAGAAGCTCTTCTACGGGTGAGGCCCCAGCCGCGGTTGTGTGCGCGCGCCCGGCCGCCGCAACTGCAAGGCCGCGGCGGCGACACGCCGACGATCGGGCCGCGCAGGCGGCGTGTCGCGCAGGATGCCTTGCAGTTGGGGCGCGAGGCATCCAGCCTTGACCGTGCCCACGTGCCAAACCCCCACCGCAACGCGGTGCGTTGGGAGATCAGACGCCGAAGTACAGCTCGGCTTGAGGATCTGAGAACCGGAGGGGGTTCCGCAGGCTCACACTTCCCTGCAAACACAGGGAAGTGCAATGGTGTATGGGTGGGGTCGCTGCTGCGGCTGTCCGAGAACCCGTCCGTTTACTCGATTCTTGGCCGTCCTACGGGGGTCGCTGGAGGTCTGCGGGTGGTGCCGCCTACCTCATTGGTATGAGCGACGACCGCCCCCGCCTCTGGACTCCGCACGAGCTTGCGGAGTACACGGGCATCCCGATCAGGACCTCGCTGACTGGCGGACAGAGCGTGCGCGCAGCCGAGGTCTCGGGTTGCCGCTCGTCGCACTCTCGTCGCACAACGTCCGCTACCGCGATGAGGATGTCGAGGCGTTCATCGCGCGGCGGATCGTGGCCCCGACGGATAGGGCGGGCGACTGATGGCGCGGCCGAAGCGCGCGCTCGGCGAACTCGGCAAGGTGACCTACACCGTCGAGCCGAACGGCACAGCTCACGACCGTCGCTGAGCTGGCGACGACGTGGCTGAAGACGGCGTACCACGACGACGATCCGCGGGTGCTGCGTCAGCGCCGCGAGCAGACCGTCGATGGATACGCCTCGGTGGTGCGCGCGCATGTCATCCCGCGCGCCGGGGCCATCCCCATCGCCAACATCACCGCCGACCGTGCTGATGGGCTGCTTATGGACATCGCACGGGAGAAGTCGGTGACGACCGGGAACAAGGTTCGGAACGTGATGTCGCTCATGTTCGACTGGGCGATCCCTCAGGGGCGCTTCTCGGCTGCCGGGTCGATCCAGAACACGCGGTACGGAGCGGTCGTCGTGGCGAACCCGATCCGTGCCGCCAGGCGAGCGGACGAGCCGTGGGCCGACGGCCCAACGATAAGCTGCTCGCCGGCTACATCCTCATCACGCTCGGCACCTCCGAGAGGACCGCGGAACCGATTGCGATCCGGTTCCAGGACGTGCGGTTCGAGGCGGTGGAACAACCGGATGGAAGCCTCACGATGGAGGCGCTCGTCTGGGTCGGCGGGACGATGGTTCGCACCAAGTCCCGCGGCCTGTTCCGCCAGGACTCACCCAAGGCGGAGCGGCAGAAGCGTTGGGTTCGCGTGCCGAAGTTCGCGGCGAAGGTTCTGAGCGAACTCGTGGCGAGCCACGTTCCCGACCCCGAACGCAATCCACACGACGTGCTGTTCACGTCCGAGCACGGCCGTCCGCGCGACCCGAGCGCGGTCGGCGAGTTGCTCAGGATGTTCCGCCGCGAGCTCGAGCCGGAACTGCTGGCTATCGGGGTCGACGCCGAGCATCTCACCTTCCGCAGTCCCCGCAAGGCGGTCGCTGCCGCGGTATCGGACACGGCTGGTGTCGAGGTCGCACGCGACCTGCTCGGGCACAGCAGTACCGACATCACGGAAGGGCACTATGCGAAGCGTCCCGACCTCATCGTCGAGCTCGCGGCCGACGCGCTCGACGAGGCGTTCGCGGGCATCGACGCATGAACTGAAAGGCTCAAGAAGGGGATGCCGCATGAACACTTATATTGTCCAGAGTGTGCAGGTGGAGATAGGATGGGGTCATGACCATGACGAGCTTGACGATCAACCCGGAGGATGTGCGCTCCGGCGCCGGGGCGCGCCCGGCTTGGCTGGAGCAGGTCGCCGCATATGTGCAGCAGGCGGCAGCCGATGGGGAGACGGTGACGCTGACGGCGAAGCGCCGCATGATGACCCCCGAGCAGGTCGCCGACGCGACGGGCGTGTCTCGTCCCACCATCTCGCGGAAGATCAAGGCGGGGGAGATTCGCGCGGTCAAGGTCGGCAATCGCAATCGCATCCCCTACGAGGAGTTCGAGCGGTACTGGCGTAAGACGATGGGCGACCTCGTGGTGCTGACGCGCGATGAACTCCGTGACGACCTCTTCGACGATCAGTGAGCTGACGCGCGTTCTCCTGGACGCGAACATCATCGCTAAGCCCGTCACTCGGACTCTGCTTGTCGTCGGCGGGGTGCCGAGCGGCTTCCGCGCCTTCTGGAGCCGGGCTGCCGAGCGGGGGGCCCAGGTGCACATGCGCCCGAGGGCGTTGCCGCCGTCGAGTGTCCGGGAGCGATTCGACGTCTTGCTCGGGAACGGTCGTGCTGGGTGTGACCTTCCTGTACGCAGCGCTCCTGCTCCTCGCACTCCTGATCACCCCACTGCTGGTGCCTGCACATTTGCTGGAGGAGAACCTCGGAGACGCGGTTCAAGTCGGCGACTACTTCAAGCTGGCGGTGCTGGCCAGCGCCCTGGCAACGGTCGGCGGAGCCCTGGGCGCGGGCCTGGAGAGCGACGACGAGCCGGGCGAAGTCCAGCGGAACGGGTGACAGACATCAACCGGGTCCCCGATCAGCGGGGCTCAAGCCATTGTCATCGTGCTGTCACGGCGTTCCTCGCGCACGCCGGTCGCGCGGCTTCGCCCGCTGATCCAGAGACCACCATCTCGGCGACCTATGGTGTCACAGCGCCTGGTGTCACAGCGCCTGGTGTCACAGCGACGCCGGGTCTCAAGACGGTGAAGAGCCACCATAAGATTTCCTACCTGGCTCGAAGTACGCGGACCAGCATGGCGAGAAAGTTCGTCGGGCAGATGCCTTGCGCATCTGAAAACGGCGGTCCAGGATGGTGACAACAGCCCCAGCTTTCTGACACGGGCACGCGGAGAATGCTGAAGTCGAGCCATATCGACTCTCCGTGTACGAGGAGGTAGCTAAGGTGATCGCAAATGCAGTCGGACGCAACACCGAGCAGCCGGTGCCGGTGGATCCATCTCGCGATCACGACCAGTACATTCTCGACGCTAAACATGCGGATCACTGCCCGCTACCACAACACCGTGTTGCTCATCGGGATGTCGCTGGCAACACTAGCTGTGCGCAGGATCCCCTCGAACACCCACTAGAGTCCCGCAGTTCACTCGCTCAGCGCCGTCCGGGCGCCAGGTTCGGCGTCTCCGGAATCCGGGCGCTCACCGCAACAGAAAGGAAACCGACATGGCAAAGGCAGTAGGAATCGACCTCGGAACCACCAACTCCGTCATCGCCGTCTGGGAGGCTGGCGAGGGGAAAGTGATTCCCAACGCTGAAGGCGCCCGCACCACCCCGTCCGTCGTCGCGTTCACAGAGGACGGCGAGCGGCTGGTCGGGCAGCTGGCCCGCCGGCAGAGCATTCTGAACCCGAAGGGCACCATCACCTCTGCGAAGCGGTTCATCGGTCGTTCTTTCGACGAGGTCAAGGACGAGGCCCACGCCGTCACATTCGACGTGGTCGAAGGACCAAACGGCGAGGCCCGCTTCAACATCCGGGGAAAGCTCTACGCGCCGGAGGAAATCAGCGCTATGGTGCTGCGCAAGCTCGTCGACGACGCCAGCAAATTCCTGGGTGAGAAAGTAACTGAAGCCGTCATTACCGTTCCGGCATACTTCAACGACGCACAGCGGACCGCCACGAAGGACGCCGGCCGCATCGCGGGCCTGAACGTGCTCCGCATCATCAACGAGCCCACCGCGGCCGCTCTCGCGTACGGGATGGACAAAAAAGGGCACGAGACGGTCCTCGTGTTCGACCTGGGCGGTGGCACGTTCGATGTCAGCATCCTCGACGTAGGCGACGGGGTGGTGGAGGTCCGTTCCACCGCTGGTGACACTCACCTGGGCGGTGACGACTTCGACCGCCGCCTTGTGGACTACTTCGCCGAGCAGTTCAAGAGCGAGAACGGCATCGACTTGCGCAACGACCCGCAGGCGCTGCAGCGACTGTTCGAAGCGGCCGAGAAGGCCAAGGTCGAGCTCAGCTCGGTCAGCCAGACGCAGGTGAGCCTGCCGTTTATCACGGCTGACGCCAACGGGCCGAAGCACCTGACATTGACGGTCACGCGGTCCAAGTTCGACGACCTCACGGCCGACCTGGTGGAGCGCTGCCTGGGCCCGGTGCGTCAGGCGATGGCTGACGCGAAGGTGAGTGAGAATGATATCGACGAGGTGATTCTCGTCGGGGGCTCCACCCGCATTCCCGCCGTGCAGTCGCTGGTGAAGAGGCTGACCGGGGGCAAAGAGCCCAATATGACCGTCAATCCCGACGAGGTGGTCGCAGTCGGCGCCGCCATTCAAGCCGGTGTGCTCAAGGGCGACGTCGATGACGTGCTGCTGCTGGACGTGACCCCACTGTCGCTGGGGGTGGAGACTCGCGGTGGAGTGATGACGAAGATCATCGAGCGCAACACCACCATCCCCGCGCGACGCAGCGAGGTCTTCTCAACAGCCGAAGACAATCAACCTTCGGTGGACATCGTCGTCTTGCAGGGTGAGCGTGAGAACGCGGCGGACAACCGGGTGCTCGGCCGGTTCCAGCTCACCGGTATCCGTCCGGCGCCTCGCGGCGAAGCGCAGGTGGAGGTCACCTTCGACATCGACGCGAACGGCATCCTGAATGTGACCGCTAAAGACAAGGACACCGGCACCGAGCAGGGGATCACGATCAGCGGCACCTCGAACCTCGACCAGGGTGAGATCGACCGAATGATCAAAGAAGCCGAGCAGAATCGCAACGAAGACCAGGCGCTGCGGCGGGCCGTCGATGCCCGCAACGAGCTGGATTCCGCCGCCTACCAGGTGGAGCGGGTGTTGCGCGAGCTCGGTGAGTCGGCGCCCGGGCATGAGCGGGCGCGAGCAGAGATGCTCATCACTCAGGCGCGTGAAGCGGTGGCAAATAACGTCAGCGAGCAGGAGGCGAAGGATCTCACCGGTGAGCTGTTGCAGATGGCCCAGTCTCTCGCAGCGGCCCGCGCGACCAGCCAGAACGAGGACTCCGCATCCGTAGACGAAGACGAAGACGACGTCGTTGACGCCGAGTTCGACAAGTAACGGGAAGGAGTACACCTCGATGCCCGACGAACACGATCACGAACACCACACCACGCCGTTGGACCAGGTCGACACCGGAACCGCGGAGGCGCTCTCTGACGCGGGCACCGCGACGGCGGAATTCGCGGAGCAGCTGCGTACTGCTGAGGACCGGTGGCGGCGGACGGCCGCGGACCTGGACAACCTCCGCAAGCGGACGGCGCGGGAGATCGAAACGGCCCAGGAGCAGGAGCGGCGGCGGACAGCGAAATCTTTCTTGCCGGTCATCGACGGTTTGGACAGGGCGTTGAGCTTTGCCGAGAACCTGGGTGAAGGTGTGCGCGGCGGGATCGAAGCGGTCCGGGCTGAGGCTGCCGGTGCGCTGCGCGCTCTCGGGTACCCGGAGATCGCTGTGGAAGGCGCGGTCTTCGACCCGCAGCTGCACGAAGCAGTGTCAGTGGTCGAAGATTCCCAAATGCCCGCGCGCACCGTTATCGCCGTCACTCGGCCGGGGTTCGGCACAGCTGAACGCATGCTTCGCCCCGCTGCGGTGGTCGTCACTCGCCTTCCGGACGGGGGCTAGCCCATGGCGGACGACCTGTACGGCGCCCTGGGGGTCTCTCGGACGGCAGACCAGAAAGAGATCCGCCGCGCATACCGGGAGAAGGCCCGCAAATTCCATCCGGACGTCAACAAGACGCCGGGCGCGGAGGAGACCTTCAAGCGCATCAGCGAAGCCCACGATGTGCTCTCCGACCCGGAGACCCGCGCCCAGTACGACCGGTTCGGGGAGAACTTCCGCCAGTACGCCGCCGCCGATGCCGCGCATTCCGCTTCTGGCCCGCGTCGCGGCGGCGGCACCCGGTACACCCGCGGTGGGACGGGTGCCCAGAATGTGAACTGGGAGGATCTGTTCGGCGGGGGCTTCGGCGGCTTCGGCCGAGGAGTGGACCACTCCGCCGAGCTGGAACTCACTGTCGAAGAGGCCTACCGGGGCGGGAAGCGCACCGTGCAAATCGGATCGCCGTTCGGCGGGACGCGGGAATACGTCATCGACATCCCCGCTGGCGCCGTCGACGGTCAGCGGCTGAGGATTCCCGGCGCAGGTGGGGCCGGTGCGGACGGGCAGGACGGCGATCTGCTGGTCACGCTGCGCGTGAAAGACAGCAAGAGGTACCGACTGGATGGCGCGAACATCGAAACCGACCTTCCCATCGCCCCGTGGGAGGCGGCGCTGGGCGCGGATGTGAACATGCCGACCCCTGGCGGTTCGGTCACCGTGCACGTCCCGCCCGGCTCTTCCACCGGCAGGCGGCTGAGGCTTCGCGGTCAGGGTATGCCGCGACGTGGACAGCCGGGCGACTTGTACGCCCGGGTCAAGGTCGTCGTCCCCCGCACCCTCACCAAAAAGGAGAAGGAGCTGTTCGAGAAGCTCCGCGATGTGTCGTCGTTCGATGCGAGGAGAGGATCATGACCTCACGTCACCTGCCCGTTCGGATTGCCCGGGTCGACCTGCAGGCCGCTGCTGTCGCCGCCGGCATCCACCCCGACACGCTGCGCAAGTTCGTCGACCTCGGCCTTGTTACCGCGCACACCGATCGCACCGGAAGTCTCTGGTTTGCGCGGACCGTGCCCGACCGGGTGCACACAATCGTGCGGCTGCACTCGGATCTCGCCGTCAATTACGCCGGCATCGCGCTTGTCCTGGATCTACTCGCTCGCATCGAGCAGCTCGAGCAGCAACGCCCTATTCGACTTGAAGGAGACACCTCGTGGACATGAACTCGCTCACCCAGAAGTCGCAGGAAGCTCTCGCCTCCGCGCAGAACATCGCTGTCCTAGCCGGGCAGATTGAGACGGACGAAGAGCACCTCCTGCTGGCGTTGCTGCAGCAGGAGGAGGGGCTGGCACCCCGGCTGCTGCAGGCGACCGGCGCTGACCCGGACTCGGTGCGCGCGGCGGTGGAGGCGGAGATAGCCCGGAAGCCGAGGGTGTCCGGAGCCTCCCCGCAACCCACGCAGGTCTACCTCAGCCGCAGCCTCGCGGCCACTCTTGAACGCGCCGAGCGGGAAGCGAAGCGGCTGAAGGACTCGTATATCTCCGTCGAGCACCTGCTGCTCGCCCTCGCCGATGACTCGTCTTCCCGGGCCGCATCGCGGATCCTCCGTGAGCACGGCATCACCCGGGAGAACTTCCTGGCTTCCCTCAGCAAGATCCGAGGCAACCAGAATGTGAACTCTGCCACCCCCGAGCAGACTTACGAAGCGCTCGAGAAGTACGGCCGAGACCTGGTCGCTGACGCCCGCGCGGGGCGTCTGGACCCGGTCATCGGCCGGGACTCGGAGATCCGCAGGGTCATCCAGATCCTCTCTCGCAAGACGAAGAACAACCCCGTCCTCATCGGGGAGCCCGGTGTCGGAAAGACCGCCATTGTGGAGGGGCTGGCCCAGCGCATCCTCAACGAGGATGTCCCCGAGGGGCTGCGGGACAAAACGATCTTCTCCCTGGACCTGTCCTCGCTGGTAGCGGGGGCAAAGTACCGGGGCGAGTTCGAAGAGCGGATGAAGGCCGTGCTCGCTGAGGTCACTGCAGCCGAGGGGCGCATCCTGCTGTTCATCGACGAATTGCACACCCTCGTCGGTGCGGGCGCCACGGAAGGAGCGATGGACGCCGGCAACATGCTCAAGCCGATGCTTGCCCGCGGTGAACTGCACCTGATCGGGGCGACCACTCTCGACGAGTACCGCAAGCACATCGAGAAGGACGCCGCACTGGAGCGACGGTTCCAGACGGTGATGGTCGAAGAACCGGACGTGGAGGACGCGATCTCCATTCTCCGCGGACTGCGGGAACGTCTGGAGGTCTTCCACGGCGTCCGCATCCAAGACAGTGCCCTGGTAGCCGCGGTCACGCTGTCCTACCGTTACATCCCGGACCGGTTCCTGCCGGACAAGGCGATCGACCTCGTCGATGAAGCCTGCGCGCGGCTGCGCACCGAGATCGACTCGATGCCCGCTGAGCTGGACGAGCTCACCCGTCGCGTCACACGCCTGGAGATCGAGGAAGCGGCACTGTCCAAGGAGACCGACGCTGCCAGCAAGAAACGGTTGGAGGAGCTGCGCCGCGAGCTCGCCGATCTGAGGGCAGAAGCGGACGCGAAGCGCGCGCAGTGGGAGGCGGAGCGGCAGGCGATCCGCAAGGTGCAGGAGCTGCGCGCGGAGCTGGAGCGGCTGCGCCGCGAAGCCGAGGCCGCCGAACGCTCCTACGACCTCAACCGTGCCGCCGAGTTGCGGTACGGGGCCCTGGCCGACGTCGAGCGCCGCCTCCAGGCGGAGGAGGAACGGCTGGCCCGCAAGCAGGGCGGGCAGCGGCTGCTGCGCGAAGTGGTCACCGAGGATGAGATCGCCGAGATCGTCGCAGCGTGGACAGGCATCCCGGTCGCCCGGTTGCAGGAGGGAGAGCGCGACAAGATCCTCTCCCTTGACACCAAGTTGAAGGAACGGGTGGTCGGCCAGGACGAAGCAATCGCGTTGGTCACCGACGCGATCATCCGCGCCCGCTCCGGTATCCGCGACCCGCGCCGCCCCATCGGGTCGTTCATCTTCCTCGGGCCCACCGGTGTGGGGAAGACCGAGCTTGCAAAGGCGCTCGCGGAGGCCCTGTTCGACAGCGAGTCCGCGATGGTCCGCCTCGATATGAGCGAGTACCAGGAACGGCACACCGTCAGCCGCCTGGTCGGGGCGCCTCCCGGGTACATCGGTTACGACGAGGGCGGCCAGCTCACCGAGGCCGTACGCCGTCGCCCTTACAGCGTCGTCTTGTTCGACGAGATCGAGAAGGCCCACCCGGACGTGTTCAACACGCTGCTGCAGGTCCTCGACGACGGACGGATCACCGACAGTCAGGGCCGTACCGTCGACTTCCGCAACACCATCATCATCATGACCTCCAACATCGGTGCCCATCACCTGCTTGGTTCCGATGGAGGCGAGATCCCCGACGATATCCGCAACAGCGTGCTCGCTGAGCTGCGCGGCCACTTCCGCCCGGAGTTCCTCAACCGTGTGGACGACATCGTGGTGTTCGCGCCGCTGGGGCGCGAGCAGATCCAGGAGATCGTGGAGCTGCAGTTCAACGACCTGCGCGCCCGACTGGCGGAGCGTAATATCCGCCTCGAACTGACCCCGGAAGCGCGGCAGTTCATCGCCGACCGGGGTTACGACCCGGTGTACGGCGCCCGGCCGCTGCGGCGCTACATCAGCCATGAGATCGAAACACGGCTGGGGCGGGCGCTCCTCAGCGGCGAGGTGACGGACGGGGCGACGGTCACTCTCGATGTTCGCGAGGGTGAGCTTGTCTTCGACATCGACAACTCCGCATCCGAGGAGACGGCATGAGCGCCATCGTCTCGTGCCCGAACTGCGGGAAGAAGAACCGCGTCCCTTCTGCAGCATCCGGGTACCCTCGGTGCGGGGTCTGCAAGACCACGCTCCCGTGGATCGTGAATGCCGGCGACGATGACTTCTCCCGGGTCGTGGAGCAGGCGCCGCAGGTGGTGCTCGTCGATCTGTGGGCGTCCTGGTGCGGACCGTGTCGGCAGGTCAGCCCCGCACTGGAGAACGTCGCCACGCAGCGGGCAGGAAAGCTCAAGCTCGTGAAGGTGGACGTGGACGCTGCACCGGAAACGGCGCGGAAGTTCTCCGTTCAGGCAGTACCGACCCTCCTCATCCTCAAAGACGGGAAGGTCCTCGCCCGCCAAGCCGGCGCGGCACCCCCGGACGTGCTGCTGCGGTGGGTCGACGAAACCCTCGAGAACCAGCCCGCCTCCTCAGCCGCGACCACATGAGGTACGTCGACCCGCACGCTCCCCTCATCCGCCCCGTCCGGCCCCGCACCCCCGGCATGTGTGAGGACTGCGTAGCCGCCGGTACGCGGTGGGTGCACCTTCGGATGTGCCGGACGTGCGGGAAGGTCGGCTGCTGCGACTCATCCCCGATGCGCCACGCCCGCGCGCACGCGTTCACGCAAGGGCATCCCATCGTGCGCTCCCTGGAACCGGGGGAGGACTGGAGCTGGTGCTATTTGGACGAAGCGTACCTATGAGCGACGCTCCCGACCCCTCCGACACCCACCTCCCGCAGACCGAAACCCCCGACCCCGTCGGCGCGTTTCCTCGCCTGTCTGATGAACAGATCGACGTGCTGCTTGAACGCGGGAGGCGGCGGCGGCTCGCCAAGGGCGAGGTGCTCATCCGACCCGGAGATCACCCCTCGTCGCTGTACGTCGTGCTGGACGGGTACCTGCTGACCACGGATACCGAACCAGCAGACGACCCGCGCCCAGCGGACGAGCCGTCGACGGTGGGCGTGCACGGCCGGGGACGGTTCGTCGGGGATGTGGGGCTGCTGGAAGGGCAGCCCTCGTTCGCGTTCGTGTCCGCCATCGACGCCGCCGAGGTCGCGGAGATCCCCGTGGAGGAACTGGAGGCCATCGTCACCTCCGACCCGCTTCTGGGCGAGATCATCCTGCGCGCCTACCTCATCAGACGCTCCCTCGCCATCGGTGTCGGCGCCGGGTTGCGGGTCGTGGGCTCGTGCTTCTCCCCTCAGACCCGTGAGCTCTTGGACTTCGTCGCCCGCAACCGGCTCCCCCACCGGCTGGTCGACTTGGACAAGGACGAGAAAGCGGAGCAGTTGGTCCGCCGGCTGGGCGCGACGGTAGCCGACTTCCCCCTGGTCATCCTCGGCGGCGCCCGCACGGTGCTGGCCGCCACGCCGGCCCGGCTGGCCGCTGAACTCGGAATGCGACCCCCGGCACCGCCGACGACCTGCGACGTCGTCGTGGTCGGGGCAGGACCCGCCGGGTTGGCATCGGCGGTGTACGCGACGTCGGACGGGCTGTCAGTGTACCTGTGCGATTCGGTGGCAACCGGCGGGCAGGCGGGCACGTCGGCGAGGATCGAGAACTACCTCGGCTTTCCCGCCGGGATCTCCGGTGCCGAGCTTGCGGACCGCAGCGTCCTGCAGGTTCGGAAGTTCGGAGCCACCTTGGACATCCCCGCTACTGTGATGGAGATCGTCGAGGATGACGACAGGTTACGGGTCGTGTTCGATGACGGCCGTGAGGTGACCTCGGAGGTCGTCGTGCTGGCCACAGGAGTCAGATACCGGTCGCTTTCCGCCGCGGGTTTGGACAGGTTCCAGACCTCCAACGTCTTTTACGCCGCGACCGCGCAGGAAGCGCGGGTGTGCGGGGACGCGCCGGTCGCCGTCGTCGGCGGCGGGAACTCCGCCGGCCAAGCGGCGCTGTTCCTTGCCCGCACCTCCTCCCGCGTGTACCTGGTGGTGCGGGCGGCGGAGCTGGAGGCGGGGATGTCACGCTACCTCGTGGACCAGATTCAGAATCACCCCCGCATCGAGGTGCTGCTGTCATCGGAAGTCGTCGACGCGGACGGCGACGGTCGGCTGGAACGAATCACCGTCCGAAGTGCACACGGTGAACTGCGGCAACTTGAGGTCGGGTACGTGTTCGTGTTCATCGGCGCCGTCCCCGCCACCGACAGGCTGACCGTCGGGGTGCAGCGCGATGCCGACGGATACATCCTCACCGGATCGGACGCCGAGCTCGCCGGCTATCACTCGTCCGGCTCCGCCCGATTCTCGCTGGAAACCACCGTCCCGGGCATCTTTGCAGTCGGCGATGTGCGGCATGGTTCGGTGAAGCGCATGACCTCAGCGGTTGGGGAGGGCGCCAGCGCGGTCAGACAGATCCACGAGTACCTCTCCAAGGGTCGTCACAACCGGGTGGGCGCATGAGGGCGGCGCTCACCTGGCCGCTGCGCCTGGCACGGCGAATGCCGGTCCTTCACATCGCCGCGGAGCGGGGGGAGGGCCCGACGGTCATTCTGCTGCACGGCATCGCCTCCTCATCGGTGACGTTCCATAACGTCCTTCCGCTGCTTGAGAGCACGCGCCGCTGCATCGCCATCGACCTGCTCGGTTTCGGGGAGTCACCTGCCCCCGCCTGGGCGGACTACACCCTCGCCGAGCACGCGGCTGCCATTGAGCGCACGGTGGCATCACTGCGGCTGCGGGAACCGTTCACGGTCGTCGGCCACTCCATGGGCGCGCTCATCGCCGCCCGGTATGCCGCACGTAATCCACGGCGAGTCTCTGGACTCGTTATGGTCAGCCCGCCTATCTACCTCTCCCCGACGGAGATCGGCGATACATTCGAGCGCGCACGAATGGGCTTCTACCTCCGGCTCTACGAGTACCTGCGAACGAACCGAGAGTTCACGCTTCGTCATGCCGCCCTGGTCCAGCGACTTCTTCCCATCCCGAAGGCCGTGGACATCACCGAACGCAACTGGGAGCCGTTCGTCAAATCGTTACAGCACTCTATCGAGTCGCAGACCACTCTCAGTGATCTCGCTCACGTGAAGGCGCCCGTGGACGTCATCATGGGCGACCTCGACGAATTCCGGTCAGAAGCCGCGCTGCGCATCGTCGAACGGATGCGGGGCATCCGGGTCCGGCGAGTCCGCGCGACCAACCATCTCATCGGCAAGCGGCTCGCACGGGCTGTCGCTCAAACGGTGCTAACCCAATCTCCCTCAGATATTGCCAAGAATGAGTGGCACTCTCGGGGGTCAGGCCCGCAGCTCGTGACTCCTGCCATCGCTGCGCGTGGGCGGAAGCGGTGAACCACCCTGTCCGAAAACCTGTCCGTTTACTGCCCGTAGCCGTCCGTAAACGTCCAGAGATAGACTGAGCCCCAGACGGCAACTGCCGCCTGGGGCTCAGTAAATCGCTGGTCTCAAGAACCGGAAGTGTGGCTCTGAGGGCCTCCCGGAATCAGACCCCGAAGTACAGCTCGTACTCGAACGGGTGCGGGCGCGCGGCGAGCGGCTTGATCTCGTTCTCGATCTTGTACTCGATCCAGGTCTCGATGAGCTCCGGCGTGAACACGCCACCCGCGAGCAGGAACTCGTGGTCGGCGCGCAGCGCCTCGAGCGAGTCGAGCAGCGAGTTGGGCACCTGCGGGATGTTCTTCGCCTCCTCGGGGGGAAGCTCGTACAGGTCCTTGTCGACGGGCTCGTGCGGCTCGATGCGGTTCTTGATGCCGTCGAGGCCCGCCATCATCTGCGCGGCGAACGCGAGGTACGGGTTGCCCGAGGCATCCGGCGCACGGAACTCGATGCGCTTCGCCTTCGGGTTCGAGCCGGTGATCGGGATGCGGATCGCGGCGGAGCGGTTGCCGGCCGAGTAGACCAGGTTGACCGGGGCCTCGTAGCCCTTGACCAGGCGCTTGTACGAGTTCAGCGTCGGGTTGGTGAAGGCGAGCACCGCGGGTGCGTGCGCGAGGAGGCCGCCGATGTACCAGCGGGCGATGTCGGAGAGGCCGCCGTAGCCCTTCTCGTCGTAGAAGAGCGGCTTGCCCTCGAGCCACAGCGACTGGTGGGTGTGCATGCCCGAGCCGTTGTCGCCGAAGAGCGGCTTGGGCATGAAGGTCGCGACCTTGCCCCACTGCTCGGCGACGTTCTTGACGATGTACTTGAACTTCAGGATGTCGTCGGCCGCATGCACCATCGTGTCGAAGCGGTAGTTGATCTCCTGCTGGCCGCCGGTGCCGACCTCGTGGTGCGCACGCTCGAGGATCAGGCCCGAGTCGATCAGGTGCAGCGAGATGTCGTCGCGGAGGTCGGCCGTCTTGTCGACGGGGGAGACGGGGAAGTAGCCGCCCTTGAAGGGGGTCTTGTTGGCGAGGTTGCCGCCCTCTTCGGCGCGGCCGGTGTTCCAGGCGCCCTCTTCGGAGTCGACGGAGTAGAAGGAGCTGTTCTGCTTCACTTCGTAGCGCACGTCGTCGAAGATGTAGAACTCCGCCTCGGGAGCGAAGAACGCGGTGTCGGCGATGCCGGTGGAGGCGAGGTACTTCTCCGCCTTCTTGGCGACCTGACGCGGGTCCTTCGAGTAGATCTCACCGTTGCGCGGGTTGTAGATGTCGAAGAGCATGATGAGCGTCTTCGCCTCGCGGAACGGGTCGAGGTACGCGGTGGAGACATCCGGAATCAGCTGCATGTCCGACTCGTGGATGTTCGCGAAACCGCGGATCGACGAGCCGTCGAAGAGCTGACCGACCGTGAAGAACTCCTCGTCGACGGTCGAGGCGGGGATGTTGAAGTGCTGCTGCACACCAGGAAGGTCCGTGAAACGGATGTCGAGGAACTTGACGTCCTCGTCCTGGATGAACTTCAGCACCTCGGATGAATCTTTGAACATGGAGTCTCCAAGATCGGGTGCGGAACTGAGCTGACGGGATCAGGCTCGCGCTCACGCTAGCGGGGGAGGGTTGCTCCCCAGTATCCCCCGTGTTTCGAGGATGTTACGAGCCCCCCGGCTCGGAGCGCGCGAGGCCGCGGGTAGGCTGATGAAGTGACGGATGCCGCTGCCGAAAACTCCTATCCGGGCGAGCGTCTGGGCCTGCGGTCGGCGGGAAGCGGCAGCATCGCCCGCCCCGGACGACGTATCGCGGCCCTCGCGATCGACTGGGCGTGCGCCGTGATCGTGTCGATCGCGTTCTTCGCCTACGACTCGCTCGCGACCCTCGTGGTGTTCGCGATCGTGCAGATCGTGTTCATCCCGACGCTCGGCGGCAGCCCCGGCCATCGCCTGCTCGGCATGCGCGTGCAGCTCGTCACCGGCGGCTGGGTGGGGCTCTGGCGTCCGATTGTGCGGACGGTGCTCCTGTGCCTCGTGATCCCCGCGGTGATCTGGGATGCCGACCAGCGCGGGCTGCACGACAAGGTAGCCGGCACGGTGCTTCTCCGCCGCTGACGGGACCCGCTCGCGGATCAGCGCGGACGCGGCGCGCGCGCGCGCATCGGGTCGATCCCCTTGGGGATCGGCAGCGACGTCACCGACTGCGACACCGAGTCGACGCGCTTGACGACGGCGGCCATGGTGGTGCGGTCGACCTTCTTCGGCAGCGACTTGATCGTCGACGAGAGCTTCGAGATCGGCACGTCGCCCTCGCCGTGACCGACGTAGATCACCTGGATCGGCACACCGGAGGCGACGCGCTGCACCTTCATCTTCTCGTCGTTCACGAGACGGGTGAGGCGCCCGCGCGAACCCTCCGCGACGAGGACGACGCCGCCCCGGCCGATCACGCGGTAGACGGCGTCCTGCGTCTTCGGGTTGACGCCGACGGGCATGTCGGATGCCACCCAGTTGCGCCCGAGCGAGGTCGAGAGCACGTGGCCCGAAGCTCCCGGCATCCCGTCGAGCTTCTTGTACATCGCGCGCGTCGACAGACGCGTGAGGAGCACCATCGCGCCCAGGATGCCGAACATCAGACCGGTGAGGGCCCAGAGGATGACGCTCCACACCGCGACCGGCGGGATCAGGAAGCCGATGAGCAGCCCGATCGCGACGCCGAGCACGACGATGCCGATGAGTGCCCAGCCCAGCCACGAGAACTCTGCCTTCGTGAACGTGAACAGCGAGCGCAACTGCGCGAAGAATCCGGGGCGCTTCTCGGGCGCGGTACTGCGGGAGGCCATGCAGACAGCCTACCTTCGCGGGCCCCGTCCCACTCACCGGACCTCGCGCCGGTCGGGGGCGCTCGAGCGGCGCCTCCTCCCCAACGCGCGCCCGAGCGGATCTGTCCACAATCGGGCCGTTCCGTGCTCTGCGCCGCGGCCGGGCGCGCCACACTCGGGGCATGTCCGTCATCGCCCCGATCGTTCTGCTCGACCCGCCCGCGGCCCTCCGGCGGCTGCGCGCCGACGAGGCACCCTACCCGGGCACGCTGCACGCGGGCGACCCGCAGACCGTCCACGTCGACGTCGACCTCCTCCCCGCGGCGGTGTGGCGGTGCCGGCTGGACGGGCACCTGCTCGTGCCGCACGACCTCGCCCGCACCGCGGACGGTCACGCCGCGGTGATGATCCACTGCCCCGAGCGTCTGGTCTCGTTCGTGGGCGCCGCCACCCGGCCCGGCGAGGCCGTGACGATCGCGGTGAGTGTGCTGCGCGCGGCGGAGGAGGCGCGTCGCGCGGGGATCGAGGCGGGCGCGTGGTGGGTGGATGCCGGTGGTCGCCCGGTGCTCGCCGCCGGCGGAGACCGGCGGTGGGCCGGGGACGCCGCCGACCTCCTGGCCGAGCTCGCCGAGCTGATGCGCGCGCAGGAAGCACGGGAGGCGCCGGCCTTGTGGGCGCCGCCGGCATCGCGGGGAGAGCACCGCACCGCTCGCGAGGTCGCCGACGCGCTCGACGATGCGGCGCGGCTCGTGGCGGCGCCCCGTCTGCACGCGGCCGATGTCGCCTCCTGCGAGGAGGCCCTGTTCGCGGCGGCAGCGCCCGAAGCGCTCGCGCGGGCGGCATCGGACGGCGCGGAGGAGTCGATCGCGCCGCGGCGCGCGGACTCGCTGCGGCGGACGGCGACGCCGGAGGCCGCGGAATCGTGGCTTGCGCGCTTCACCGACGCGGAGTGGGCGGCGCGGGTCGCGGAGGCGCTGCGCTCGCTGGTCGCCCTTCCCGCCCGCATCGGCGAGCGACGACGCGAGCGATCGGTGCGCGCGGCGGGGTCTGCGCGGAGGGGCGGGCGCGCGGCCCGCGCCGCGGATCGGGGTGGGGTCGACGCCCGCAGTAGCCGCGGCGGCAGTGCCACGCAGCCCGCCGCCGCGACGTCCGCGACGGGCGCGAAGAGACGAGCGCCGCTGCTGATCGCTGCGGCCGTGGGCACCGTCGTGCTCCTCGGGGGGCTGCTGTGGCCCGAACCCGGGTCGCGCGCCGCCGACGGGGCATCCGTCTCGCCCTCACCCGGCTCCGCGTCGGCAGCCGTCGATCCCGCGGCGACCGCCCCCGCCGACGCGTCTGCCGACCCCGCGACGGAGCCGGCGGCCGGCGATCCGGCGGCGCCCGATGCCGTGGTGCCCCCGGCGACGACCCCGCCTTCGGAGGGCGGCGACCTCGAGGAGGCGGCGCGTCAGATCGTGCGGGCGGTCGCGGCCTGCACTCCCGAGCCGGAGTCCTGCGCGGTGCTGCGCGAAGATGCCACGGCGGAGCCGCTGTCCGGACTGGTCACGAGCCCCACCGAACCGGTCATCACGCTCGTCGACGAGTACGGCGGGGTCGCCGTCTTCCGGCTCGAGCCGGCCGCGGCCGGCACCGAGCCTCCGACCGAGCCGGCCGAGGCAGAGGCGACGGGCAGCGGGGCGGCGCAGATCCTGGTGCTCGTCAGCGTCGACGGAAAATGGCTGATCCGCGACGTGTACGACGTCGCGGATCAGCCATGACCGGGTGGGATCGGATCAGATCCCGAGCTGCGGGGCGAAGTCCGCCGTCTCGAGGCGGCTCTTCACCGCACCGAGGAAGCGGGCCGCGTCGGCGCCGTCGACGATGCGGTGATCGTACGACAGTGCGAGGTAGACGTACGAGCGGATGCCGATGGCATCCACACCGTCGACCTTGACGACACCGGGCTCCTTGACGACCGCGCCCGTGCCGAGGATCGCCGACTGCGGCAGGAAGACCACCGGAGTGTCGAACAGCGCGCCGCGCGAGCCGGTGTTGGTCACCGTGAAGGTGCCGCCGGCCAGCTCATCGGGCTTCAGCTTGTTGTCGCGCGTGCGGGCCGCGAGGTCGGCGATCTCCGAGGAGATCTCCGCGAGCGACTTGCCGGCCGCGTCGCGCAGCACGGGCGTCAGCAGGCCGCGCTCGGTGTCGACCGCGATCGAGATGTTCTCGGTGGCGGGGTAGACGATGTCGGTGCCGTTGACGGTCGCGTTGATCACGGGGTAGGCCTGGAGGGCTTCCGCCGCGGCGAGCACGAAGAAGGGCAGGAACGACAGCTTCCCGCCGGTCTTCGCCACGAAGTCCGACTGCACGGCGCCACGGTAGGCGGAGACCTTCGTGACGTCGACCTTCACGACCGTGGTCAGCTGAGCGGTCTGCTGCATCGAGGCGACCGCGCGCTCGGCGAGCACCTTGCGCAGACGCGACATCGGCTGCGTCGTGCCGCGGAGCTCCGAGACCTCGAGCGCCGGGGCGGCGGGAGCGGCGGGTGCGGAGGCGGCGGCCGGCGTCTTGGCCGCCTCTGCCGCCTTCAGCACGTCTTCCTTGCGGATGCGGCCACCGACACCGGTGCCGGTCACGCTCGCGAGGTCGACGCCCTGCTGCTGGGCGAGGCGGCGAACGAGCGGCGTCACGTACGTTGTGACGTCGTCGTCGGATGCCTCGGCAGCGGGAGCCGCAGCGGCCGGAGCGGCAGCCGGGGCGGGCGCGTTGGCGGGAGCAGCAGCGGCCGGGGCCGGGGCAGCCGCCGGAGCCGCAGCGGGGGCCGGCGCGGGAGTCTCGGCGGCCGGCGCGGGAGTCTCGGCGGCCGGCGCGGGAGCCTCGGCGGCCGGCGCGGCTGCCGGTGCACCCGAGCCGATGCGGGCGAGCACGGCGCCGACGGCGACGGTCTCGTCTTCGCCGACGACGATCTCCTGCAGGGTTCCGGCGACCGGCGACGGGATCTCGGTGTCGACCTTGTCGGTCGAGATCTCCAGCAGCGGCTCGTCGACGGCGACGTCGTCGCCGACCTGCTTGAGCCAACGGGTCACGGTGCCCTCGGTGACGCTCTCGCCGAGCTCGGGCAGCACGACGTCCTTCGCGTCGCCGGAGGCGGCGGGCGCAGGCGTGTCGACGGCCTGCTCGGGGGCGGTCTCGGGCTGGGCCGGCTCGCTGACCTGCGTGGGTGCCTCGGCGGCGGGTGCCTCGGCGGCGGGCGCCTCGGCAGCCGGGGCGGCCTCGGCCTGCGGCTCCTCGGCGGCGGGCGCGTCACCGGCGGACGCAGAACCGCTGCCGTCGCCGATCTTGGCCAGGATCGCGCCGACCTCGACGGTCTCGTCCTCGCTCACGAGGATCTCCTCGATGACGCCGCTGACGGGAGACGGGATCTCGGTGTCGACCTTGTCGGTCGAGATCTCGAGCAGGCCCTCATCGGCCTGAACCGTGTCACCGACGTTCTTGAGCCAGCGGGTGACCGTACCCTCGGTGACGCTCTCGCCGAGCGCGGGGAGGACCACGGATGTGCTCATGACTGTGTCTCCTTCAAAAAAGTCCGATGTCGTTCTAGCTTAGTGACCCGCGCACGGGGCGGGTGTCAGAGGGCGTGCAGCGGCTTGCCGGCGAGCGCCAGGAACGCCTCGCCGAGAGCCTCGCTCTGGGTCGGATGCGCGTGGATGAGCGGCGCGAGGTCTTCGGGGTGTGCCTCCCAGCCGACGGCGAGCTGGCCCTCGGTGATGAGCTCCCCGACGCGGTCGCCGATGAGGTGCACGCCGACGATCGGTCCGCTCTCCGTGCGCACGACCTTGACGAGGCCGGCGGTGCCGATGATCTCGCTCTTGGCATTGCCGGCGAGGTTGTACTCGTACGTCTGCACCCCCTCGCCGTGCAGCTCCCGCGCCTGCGCCTCGGTGAGTCCGACGGAGGCGACCTCCGGGCTCGAGTAGGTGATGCGCGGGATGGATGCCTCGGGCACCGCGACGGGGGACAGGCCCGCGATCTGCTCGGCGACGAAGATGCCCTGCTGGAAGCTGCGGTGGGCGAGCTGGAGGCCCGGCACGATGTCGCCGACCGCCCAGATGTGCGCCGCCGACGTCTGCAGTCGCTCGTCGACGGTCACGAAGCCGCGCTCCCGCGCGACGCCGGCCTCATCGAATCCGAGTCCGTCGGTCGCGGGCCCGCGACCGACGGCGACGAGCAGGTAGTCGGCCTCGAGCACGGTGCCGTCTTCGAGGGTCAGCGAGACCGCGGCATCCGTCTGCGACACGCTCGCGTGACGCACGCCGAGCTTCTGCCCGATGCCGCGCTTGCGGAACGCCCGCTCGAGACCCTTGCTGAGGGCGATGTCCTCGTTGGGGACGAGGCGGTCGAGCGCCTCGACGATCGTGACCTCGGCCCCGAACGAGCGCCACACACTCGCGAATTCGACGCCGATGACCCCGCCGCCCAGTACGATCACGCGCTCGGGAACGACGTCGAGTGCCAGCGCGCCCTCGCTGGTCAGCACCCGGCCGCCGATCTCGAGACCCGGCAGCGTGCGACTGTACGACCCGGTGGCGAGCACGACGTCCGCGCCGCGGTAGACGTCGTCGCCGACGGCCACCCCGCGGTCGGCGAGGAGACGCCCCTCGCCCTCGACGACGGTGATGCCGCGGGCCTTCAGAAGCCCCAGCAGCCCCGCGTACTTCTTCGCGACGATGCCCTCGCGGTACGCCGTCACCGCTGTCGCGTCGATGCCCTCGAGGGAGGCGGTCACGCCGACGCCCGCGGCGCTGCGCACGTGATCCGCGACCTCGGCGGTGTGCAGCAGCGCCTTCGTGGGGATGCAGCCGCGGTGCAGGCAGGTGCCGCCGACCTTGTCCTTCTCGATGACGGCCACGCTCCGGCCGAGCTCGGTGGCGCGGATCGCGGTGGCGTATCCGCCGCTGCCGCCGCCGAGGACGACGAGGTCGAAGGTGTGCTCGGTCATCGCCCTGCCTCCTCGAGAAGAGCGACGAGCGAGCGCACCGTCGCGGCGGTGGGTCCCTTGTCGGTCGCGCCGAAGGATGCCTTGGCGGTGCCGCTGCCGGCGATGTCGAGATGCACCCAGGGGATCCGCGGTGCGTCGTCGTCGTCCGAGACGCGGCCGACGAAGCGCTGCAGGAACAGTCCCGCGAACAGCGATCCGCCCGAGGTGTCGCCGATCTTGGCGTTCTGCAGGTCGGCGATGGGGGAGTCGAGCTCGTCCTCCATGTGCGCGGGCAGCGGCAGGCGCCAGGCGAGCTCGTCGGCGCGCTCGGCGGCCGCGAGGTACGCGGCGACCGCGTCGTCGTCGCCCATCACGCCCGTGTGGCGGTGACCGAGCGCGACGATGATCGCCCCGGTGAGCGTCGCCACATCGACGATCAGGTCGGGTCGGGTGCGGCTCGCCGCGACGAGGCCGTCGGCGAGCACCACGCGGCCCTCCGCGTCGGTGTTGAGCACCTCGACGCTCTGGCCGTCGGCGATGCGCACGACGTCGCCCGGGCGGAGGGCGCGGCCCGAGGGCATGTTGTCGGCGACGCACAGCCAGCCCGACACGCGGATCGGCAGTCCGAGCTCCGCGGCGGCGCGCACGACCGCGAGCACGGTCGCCGCGCCCGCCATGTCGAACTTCATCCCCACCATGCCCGCCGGCGGCTTCAGCGAGAGCCCGCCGGTGTCGAAGGTGATGCCCTTGCCGACGAGCGCCACGTGGTGGTCGGCGCCCTCCGGGTGATAGTCGAGGTGCACGAGGCGCGGCGGCCGGTCGGATCCCTGGCCGATGCCGAGGATGCCGCCGAAGCCCTGCTCCTCGAGCGCGGTCTCGTCGAGCACCGTCACCTCGACGGGAAGGTCCGCCACGGCGCCCTGCGCGGCCTCGGCGAGATCCTGCGGGCCGAGCCACTGCGCGGGGGTGTTCACGAGGTCCTTGACGAGTGCGGCCGCGGCGGCCACCGTGCGGGCACGGGGGAGCGAGGCATCCGCTTCGGCCGGTGCGCCGTGCAGGCTCACGTGCTCGGCGCGCGCGGGGCCGGTCGTCTTCTTGTAGTCGTCGAACCGGTAGCCGCCGAGCAGGGCGCCCTCCGCGACGGCGGGCCAGCGGTCGTCGCGGAGACCGGGCGCGCCGACGGCGAGGTGGGCGAAGCCGGTCGTGGTGCGCACCGCGGCACCGACGGCGTCGCGCACGGCGGCGGCGCTCGGGTCGGCGCCGGTGCCGACCGCGAACACGGGCAGGGCGGTCACGTCGGGCAGCGCGACGCGGGTGGTGGATCCGGGCGACCCGACGAAGCCGGCGCCGGCGAGCGCGGCCGCGAGACCGGGCCACTCGGCGAGCAGCTCCTCGGTCTCATCGAGAGGCGGCAGTGCCAGCACGAGCGCGTCGGCATCGGCCTGGGTCAGCGGAGTGGAAGAGATCGACAGCTCAGGAAACGCCATGGATCCCATCCTAGGTTTGCCGCCCCGCGGGCGACCCGCCGCGCCGCAGCGGGGCGTGTTCGCTGTCAGCGGCACAGCGCCGCACCCCCTCGCGCGGCTCGTACAGTGGATGCATGCCCTTGAGCGGTCCCCTCTACGAGCGCGTCGCGTCGGCACCTCCCGTGCCCGCGGGCCTTCCCCTAGTCGTCGCGCTGACCGGATTCACGGATGCGGGCAGCGCCGTCTCCCGCATGATCGAGCTGTTCCGCGACGACCTCGACCCGTCGCCGGTCGTCACGTTCTCCGCCGACGTGCTGCTCGACTTCCGCGCCCGCCGCCCCATCGTCACCTTCGACGGCGACCACCTCGTCGACTACCGCCCGCCGCGTCTCGAGCTGTCGCTCGCGCACGACGCCCTGGGGCAGCCGTTCGTGCTGCTGGCCGGCTACGAGCCCGACTTCGCGTGGGATGCGTTCGCCGAGACGGTCGTGGGCCTCGCCGAGGGGCTGCAGGTCTCCGGCGTCACGTGGGTGCACGCCATCCCCATGCCGGTGCCGCACACACGGCCGATCGGCACCACCGTCAGCGGCACCCGGAAGGACCTCACACAGGCCCATTCGGTGTGGAAGCCGCACACGCAGGTCCCCGCGACGATGGGCCACCTGCTCGAGCTCCGCCTCGCCGAAGCCGGTCAGGCCGTCGCCGGGTTCGTGCTGCTCGTGCCGCACTACCTCGCCGACACCGAGTACCCGGCCGCGGCCATCGCGGGGCTCGACACCCTGTCGGTCGCCACGGGGCTCGTCTTCGATGCCGACGAGATCCGCGACGAGAACCGCGACTACCTCGCCAAGGTCGACGACCAGGTCGAGGGCAACAGCGAGCTCACGGCAATGCTGCACACGCTCGAAGAGCGCTACGACGCCTATATGGCAGGGTCGACGCTCGCGCAGCCGATCATCCACACCGGAGACCTGCCGAGTGCCGACGAACTCGCCGCCGAGCTCGAGCGCTTCCTCGCCGATCGGCGCGAGGGCGACGACAAGCGCGGCCGCCGCTGACCGATCACGGCGGAATGCCGAAGCGCTCCTGCGCGTTGCACAGAGGGTAGGACGCACACCCGACGTGTTGCGCAAGTTCGCAGTCTGAGGTAAGCGACAATAGGACCTCGACCCGTTGTCTCGACGGCGTGATCCCCTCGCCGGGGTGAAGCGCTGGACTTGACAAGGGTCTTACTAGTGTCCGAAACCCCCGACGCATCGCGTCGGTGAAAGGCGAGACGTGACTTCTGGCACGAAGACCCCCCGTACACGCACGGCAGATGGCACCGAGGTGGCCGAGCAGGCCGCCGAGAGCACCGCGACGAAGACGGCTGCGAAGAAGCCCGCGACCAAGACATCCGCCGCCAAGACCGCGGCGGCAAAGCCGGCGGCGGCCAAGACCGCCGCGAAGAAGCCCGCCGCGAAGAAGCCCGCCACCAAGGTGACGGCCGCGAAGGCGAAGAAGGCGGGCGGCGACGAGCCCGAGGTCGAGGTCGACGACGAGGAGATCGAGGTCGACGAGACGGACGACGCCGACGACGCGGCGCCCGCCAAGGACGCGAAGGATGCCTCGGACGACGACTCCGACGACGACGAGGACGAGGAGGGCACGACCAAGCCCGCCTTCACCGAGCCGCTTCCCACCGGCGCGATCGTCATCTCGTCGGGCGAGGACGACGAGGTGCCGGTCTATTCGACGCAGATCACCGGTGCGACCGCCGACCCGGTCAAGGACTACCTGAAGCAGATCGGCAAGGTGCCGCTGCTGAACGCGGCCGAAGAGGTCGAGCTCGCGATGCGCATCGAGGCGGGTCTGTTCGCCGAGGAGAAGCTGTCGCACATGTCGGCTTCGGAGAAGTCGAACCAGCTGGGCCTCGACCTGCAGTGGGTCGCCCGCGACGGGCGGCGCGCCAAGAGCCACCTGCTCGGTGCGAACCTGCGCCTGGTCGTCTCGCTCGCCAAGCGCTACACCGGGCGCGGCATGCAGTTCCTCGACCTCATCCAGGAGGGCAACCTCGGCCTCATCCGTGCGGTGGAGAAGTTCGACTACACCAAGGGCTTCAAGTTCTCGACGTACGCGACGTGGTGGATCCGTCAGGCGATCACCCGTGCCATGGCCGACCAGGCGCGGACCATCCGCATCCCCGTGCACATGGTCGAGGTCATCAACAAGCTCGCCCGCGTGCAGCGGCAGATGCTGCAGGACCTCGGTCGCGAACCCACGCCCGAGGAGCTCTCGCGCGAGCTCGACATGACCCCCGAGAAGGTCATCGAGGTGCAGAAGTACGGCCGCGAGCCGATCTCGTTGCACACTCCTCTCGGTGAGGACGGGGACAGCGAGTTCGGTGACCTCATCGAGGACACCGAGGCGGTCGTCCCGGCCGACGCGGTGGGCTTCACGATGCTGCAGCGGCAGCTCGAGTCGCTTCTCGACTCGCTCTCCGAGCGCGAGGCGGGCGTCATCCGCATGCGGTTCGGCCTGGGCGACGGGCAGCCGAAGACGCTCGACCAGATCGGCGACACGTTCGGGGTCACCCGCGAGCGCATCCGTCAGATCGAGTCGAAGACGATGGCCAAGCTCCGGCACCCGTCGCGGTCGCAGTCGCTGCGGGACTACCTCGAATGAACGAGGCCCCCAACGACGGCAAGGTGCTGTCGGTCACGACCGACGCGGGCACGTTCAAGCGCATTCCGATCCGCACGCGGGTCGTCATGCCGGGCGACGACCTCGACGCGTTCGTGACCGAGTACGCCGCGGGCGTCGTCCAGCCCGGCGACACGCTGTTCGTGACGGAGAAGATCGTCGCGATCACGCAGGGGCGCTCGTTCACACTCGACGAAATCCATCCTCGCCCGCTCGCGCGTCTGCTGTCGCGGTACGTCGTGAAGACCCCGTACGGCATCGGCCTCGGCATGCCCGAGACGATGGAGATGGCGCTGCGCGAATGCGGCACCCCGCGGATCCTCTTCGCCGCCGCAGTCAGCGCGGTCACGAAGCTGTTCGGCCGGCGCGGCGACTTCTACCGGATCGCCGGTGACAAGGCGCGCGCGATCGACGGCCCCACCGACGGCACCATCCCGCCGTACGACCGCGCCGTCGTGCTCGGGCCCACCGAGCCCGACGCCGTGGCGGCGCGCCTGAAGGAGCTTCTCGGCACCCCCGCGGCGGTCGCCGTCGTCGACATCAACGACATCGGCGGCAACATCCTCGGATCGACGCTCGACAAGGCGGGCGAGCAGCAGCTCGTCCGCATCCTCTCCGACAACCCTCTCGGTCAGGGTCGCCAGTCGACCCCCATGGGCATCATCCGGCGCGTCTGACGCCCGAACGCGGATGCCGCCCCGTCACCAGCCCATCGCGGCGCGGTAGCGGGGGAGGTGTCCGTGCCGGATGCCGCTGGCGGTCGGCTTGTTCTCGAACACGCCCGCGCCCCAGTTGCCCTCGACGAGCACGGGCCCGGTCGGCGTCACGACGATGTCCCAACCGACGTAGCGCACCTCCGGGATCACGAGGGCGACCTCGGTGATGAGCGCGCGCACGGCATCCATCATCGGCAGCCGGTAGTCGGCGATGCGGTAACCGGTCTCCGGGTGCGTCTCGAAGAGGGCGCCGGAGGTGTTGTAGCCCATGCCCATCGCGCGGCCGTCCTCGTGGAGAGCCGTGTAGAAGCCGCCGAAGGATGCCTGGTCGCTGACCTGTCCGCGGCCGAACTTCTGCGCCATGTTGATGATCGCCACCGTGCCGTCGTCGCGTACGAACGTGGTGACGCGCGTCGTGTTCGCCGTGCCGGGAGCGATCGCCTCGAGGTCGGCGTGCTGCAGGATGCGCTCCTCGATCAGCACCTCGCCCTTCGCGAGCAGGTCGGCGTGGAACGCCGGCCAGTCGGTGACATCGGCGGCGTCGTAGCGGCGCACGCCGGCGCCGGACTTGCTCACCGGCACCTTCGCGATGAACACCGGATGCCGCTGCGCGAACGCCTCGAGCTCGGCGGCGTTGCCCGCTTCGAGCGCCAGCCACTCGCGCCCGAGGAACCGGTCGAAGACGCGGTTGAAGTCGATCTTGTCGTGGAAGCGGTGCACCTGCGCCGGATCGTCGTACCGGTTCGAGAGCTCGAGCGCCAGCGGGCTCGTCACCCATGTGGCGCGCTCGGCGCGCGTGAGGATCGCGAAATCGAACTCGATGTAGTCGTTGAACCCGACACGGTGGCGTGCCGCCGACCAGAGCATGTCGGCGAGCACCAGGGGGTAGCTCTTGCCGTGCACCCGGGCGGTGAAGCGGGCCCGTTCGGTCACCGAGGCGTAGTCGAAACCGCGCGCGCGCTCGAACAGCACGCTCACTCGGTGCAGGGGCGACAGACCGCGCGAAGCCATGACGAATCCTCCGAAGGACGGCAGTGGGGACGGCGTCAGTCTACGCGGCCCCCACCGCCGTGCCCGTTCGGACGATCAGCGGGCGTCGGCGAGGCGTGCGGTCTCGTCGTGCCACGAGGTGGCGACGGCGCGCAGCTTCTCTTCGTACTTGCGGCCGTGGTGCGCGCAGAACAGCAGCTCGCTGCCGTTGACCTCGGCGGCGATGTAGGCCTGGGCGCCACAGGAGTCGCAACGGTCGGTCGCGGTCAGGCGGTACTCGAGGACGTCGGGCTCGGCGGTCGTGGACATGCTCATTTCGGTTCCTCCTCGAGACATGTGATGCGGTGCGGTTGCCTCACATACAACCACGCGGTCGCCGGGAGAATGCCGCGATCCGGTCACATTTCGCTGTGCGCGTACGGAGCGGGCTCGGCGCCGAGCACGGTCGGGTGACGCTCGCGTGTCCCGGCGCCGCGGTGTCGACGCCCCGGCATACGCTTGGAGATTGTGACCGCTGAGTATTCCGCCCATCACCTCCAGGTGCTCGAAGGGCTCGAAGCCGTCCGCAAGCGCCCCGGCATGTACATCGGCTCCACCGATTCGCGCGGGCTCATGCACTGCGTGTGGGAGATCGTCGACAACGCCGTGGACGAGGCGCTCGGCGGCTACGGGTCGCGCATCGACGTGGTGCTGCACGCCGACGGCAGCGTCGAGGTGCGCGACCGCGCCCGAGGCATCCCCGTCGACGTGGAACCGCGCACCGGGCTCACCGGCGTCGAGGTCGTGTTCACGAAGCTCCACGCCGGTGGAAAGTTCGGCGGCGGATCGTACGCGGCCTCGGGCGGTCTGCACGGCGTCGGCGCCTCGGTCGTCAACGCACTGAGCGAGCGCCTCGACGTGGAGGTCGACCGCGGCGGCAAGACCTACGCGATGTCGTTCCACCGCGGCGAGCCGGGCGTCTTCGACGGCCCCGGCCCCGATTCGCCGTTCACGCCGTTCGAGCGCGCCTCCGAGCTCCGCGTTGTCGGCAAGACCGCGAAGGGTGTCACGGGGTCGCGCATCCGGTACTGGGCCGACCGGCAGATCTTCACGAAGGATGCCACGTTCAACCTCGGCGAGCTGGAGCAGCGCGCGCGTCAGACCGCGTTCCTCGTTCCGGGACTGCAGATCGACATCACCGACGAGCGACCCGGCTCGGCCCCGGTGGCCGCCCTCGAATCGGCGGCGGAGTCGTCGGACGAGGCGGTTGCGACGCCCGCCGAGACCGGCGCCACCGTCACGACCTTCCGCTACGACGGCGGCATCTCGGAGTTCGCCGAGTTCCTCGCGCCCGACGCGGCGATCACCGACACCTGGCGCCTGACCGGCTCGGGCACGTTCACGGAGACGGTGCCCGTGCTGCAGCCCGGCGGCGCGATGGTCCCCACCGACGTCGAGCGCACGTGCGAGGTCGACGTCGCCGTGCGCTGGGGCACGGGGTACGAGACGGTGATGCGGTCGTTCGTGAACATCATCGCCACGCCCAAGGGGGGCACGCACCAGGCGGGCTTCGAGCAGGGCCTGATGAAGGTGATCCGCAGTCAGGTCGACCAGAACGCCCGACGGCTGAAGGTCGGCAACGACAAGCTCGACAAGGACGACATCCTCGCCGGTCTCACGGCGGTGCTGACGGTGCGCCTGCCCGAACCGCAGTTCGAGGGGCAGACGAAGGAGATCCTCGGCACGCCTGCGGTGCGTGCGATCGTCGCGAACGTCGTCGCGAAGGAGCTCACGTCGCGCTTCGCCTCGACCAAGCGCGACGACAAGACGCAGACCGCGCTCGTGCTCGACAAGGTCGTGTCGGAGATGAAGGCGCGCATCTCGGCGCGTACGCACAAGGAGACCCAGCGCCGCAAGAACGCCCTGGAGTCGTCGTCGCTGCCGGCGAAGCTCGCCGACTGCCGCACGAGCGACGTCTCGCAGTCGGAGCTGTTCATCGTCGAGGGCGACTCGGCGCTCGGCACCGCCAAGCACGCCCGCAACAGCGAGTACCAGGCGCTCCTGCCGATCCGGGGCAAGATCCTCAACGTGCAGAAGGCGTCGATCAGCGACATGCTCGGAAACGCCGAGTGCGCGGCGATCATCCAGACGATCGGTGCCGGGTCGGGGCGCTCCTTCGACCTCGATGCGGCCCGCTACGGCAAGATCATCCTGATGAGCGACGCCGACGTCGACGGCGCACACATCCGCACGCTGCTGCTGACGCTGTTCTTCCGGTACATGCGGCCGCTCATCGAAGCCGGACGCGTCTACGCGGCGGTGCCGCCGCTGCACCGGGTGATCATCATGAATCCCGGCTCGAAGCCGAACGAGACCGTCTACACGTACTCCGAGCAGGAGCTGCACTCCCTATTGGCGAAGCTCACCAAGAGCGGACGCCGCTGGCAGGAGCCGGTGCAGCGCTACAAGGGGCTCGGCGAGATGGATGCCGATCAGTTGGCGACCACGACGATGGACCGCGCCGGGCGCACGCTGCGGCGGGTGCGTGTGCAGGATGCCGAGGCCGCGTCGGGTGTGTTCGAACTGCTCATGGGCAGTGACGTCGCGCCGCGTCGCGACTTCATCGTCTCCTCGAGCGATCGGCTCGATCGCGAGGCGATCGACGCCTGAACCGCGCGGGGCCCGAAACCGAGCTGGGGGGTCGGTTTCGGGCCATCGCCGCGGCGTCCGCGCGTCAGTCGTGATGACGAAGGCGGCTGAGCCAGCCTTCGTCCCCGAAATCACAGACGACACAGCAGACGCACAATGAGAGCCCGACTGCGGACCGGTCTCTCGGCAGTTACCAGCGTACGGGCGCGCGGAAGCTCCCTTGCGCGACGAACGGATAGATCGTCTGCGACTTTCGTCTAGTCTGCGGGCGGGAGAGGTCTCTGGATCAGGATTCGAGGGGGAGTGAGGCCGACACGACCCATCCCTGTGGGCCGCGCGCGGCGCGGAACGAGCCGCCGAAGAGGCGGAAGCGCTCCTGCAGGCGCATGATGCCGTAGCCGGACGTCGGCAGGCCGGCCGTGCGCGCGGGCGGAGAGTCGTCGCTGAACTCGAGGCGCGCCCACCCGCGTTCGACGCGCAACGCGATGCGCGCGTGGCGTGCGCCGGTCGCGTGCTTCAGGACATTCGTGCCGCTCTCGCGGATGACGCGGATGAGGGCCACCATCGACGCGCTCGGCAGTCGCACGTCGTCGGGCACGTCCACCGTCACCTCGATGCCGGCCTGTTCGAGCTCCTTGGTGACCACGGCGATCGTCCCCGGCAGGCCGTCGGGGGAGGGCAGGCGGTCGGGTGTGAGGTTCTCCTCGCCGCGCACCATGCCGAGCACGCGGCGGATGTCGGTGAGCGCCTGGACCGCGGCCTCGCGGATCGCGGTCTGCGACTGAGAACGGGTCGTGCGGTCTTCGGTTCGTTCGAGCACAGCGGCGTGCAGCGCGACGATCGTGATCTCGTGCGCCACGATGTCGTGCAACTCGTCGGCGATGAGGTCGCGCTCGTGCCGAAGCTGCTCGGCGACCTCGCGTTCCGTCGCCTCGAGCTGGGTGGTCAACATCTGTGCCTTCGTGTACTGATTCCGGATGGCGAGCCCGATCAACAGGCTGGCCACGCCGAGGAACGCGATGATCACCGCGCCCAACGGTTGAACTCCGGAGCCGGGTCTGAGGACGATGGCGATGAGCCAGGTCGTCCACGAGATCGCGTATACCGCGGTGAGCGCTGCGCTGCAGGTGAATGCGGCAAGACCGAGGATCGCCGCGCCCAGAAGCACGGAATCGACGACTCCGGTGATGCCCGCCGCGATGGCGGCGACACTCAGCACGATCGTGGCGACCGGGGGCCGCCAGGCGAACAGCGCGATCGACACCGTGATCGAGGTGGTGACGATCGCCGATTCGACTCCCGTCGTACCGTCGTTGGTCGCTCGCACGATCGAGTCGAGCAACAGCGCAACGGCGACGAACGCGATCAGCAATCCACGAGTGATGGACGGCAGCGGATAGTACGCCCAGAAGGGCATCCGCAGGTATTCGAGCGCACGCGCTCGGAGAACAGTCACCCCGCGATTATCTCGCGGCTCATCAGAGTCACTTCCAAAGTCCCATGAAGCGTCCAAGCCAATCCCACATTTCCATCACCTCCACAAGGTCTCGAATCGATTCTTCAAACAGACGTCACCGCGCACGAGAGACCATTGGCTACAGCGTTTGCGACTTTCGTCTAGGCCTCTCCGGCGGGATCTCCCCGCCGGCGCAAGGGGCGAGGGTCGTGCTCCGTAAGATGGCGATGTGACTGAAGCCATCCGGGTGATCATCGTGGACGACGAGTCGCTGGTGCGCGCTGCGCTGCGCGTGTTCCTGGAGTCATCCGACGGGTTCGAGCTCGTCGGCGAGGCCGACAACGGCGCCGATGCGATCACGCTCGTGCGCGCGACGCAGCCCGACGTCGTCCTGATGGACGTGCAGATGCCGATCATGGACGGCATCGAGGCGACGCAGCGCCTCACCCGGGAGTTCCCCGGACTGAAGATCGTGGCGCTGACCACGTTCTCGACGGAGCGGGTCATCGTCCCGATGCTGAGCGCAGGGGCATCCGGCTTCCTCGTCAAAGACACCTCGCCGGACCGCATTCTCGACGCCGCGCGGCTCGCTCACGAGGGCGGCTACGTGCTGTCGCCGCGCGTCGCGAAAGAACTCGTCACCTCGGTGCAGTCCGGGGCCGCGTCGGCGACGCGCGAGCTCGGGCGCGACGAAGAACTCACCGAGCGCGAGCTCGAGGTCGTGACGCTCCTCGCGCAGGGCATGTCGAACGCCGAGATCGCGGCGGCGATGTACGTGTCGGAGGCGACCGTGAAGTCTCACCTCGGCCGCATCACGGCGAAGTGGGGCGTGCGCGACCGCATCCAGGTGCTCATCCGTGCCACCCAGCTGGGGCTCGTGACGCTCGTCTGAGAGCTCGGCGCGGCGGTCAGCAGCCCGTCAGTCGACGACCGTGCCGACGGCGGCCACGACCGCCTCGAGGGGCTGGCCCGAGGCATCCCGCTTCGCGCCGGGCGCCGGCAGCTGCCGCACCGCGCCGTCGGCGGCGAGCGCCCGCGGCTCGACGCCCACCCAGGCGAGGGTGAGCACGTCTTCGCCCTTCACGAAGCGCTGCGCCCGCACGCCGCCCGTGGCGCGCCCCTTGGCGGGGAACTCGTCGAACGACGACACCTTCGCACTGCCGGGGTCGGTGCCGGCGATCGCCTGCGACGATCCGGCGACGGTGACGACGACGGTGCGCTCGTCGCGCGGTGCGGGCTGGAAGGCGATGACCTCGGCGCCCGTGCTGAGCCGGATGCCGGCCATGCCGCCCGCGGCACGCCCCTGCGGGCGCACCGCGTCGGCGCCGAAGCGCAGCAGCTGGGCGTCGGAGGTGACGAAGACCAGTTCGTCGTGGTCGGGGGCGAGACCCGCTCCCACGACGCGGTCGCCGGGCTTCAGGGCGATGATCTCGACCTCGTGCTTGCCGGGGGGCAGCTCCGAGGTCGCCACGCGCTTGACGGTGCCCTGGGCGGTGCCGAGCGCGATGATCTCGCCGGAGAGGGGCACGATCGCCACGACGTGCTCGCCCGAGGGGAGCGCGAGGTACTGATCGGCCCGCGTGCCGGCCGCCGGCTGCACCGAGTTCGCCGGCACCGAGGGGAGGTCGACGGGGGAGAAGCGCACGAGCCGGCCTGCGGTGGTCACCGCGCCGAGGTCGCCGCGCGTCGTCGCATCCACTGCCGAGCGGATGCCGTCGTGCTTCGAGCGTCGCGTGGGCGCGACGACGCCTCCCGTGACGTCGCCGGAGCCGTCCGCGCTCTCGGTCGGGGCGAGCTCGGCGCGGACGAGCCGGCCCGTCGCCGTGAGGAACACGCGGCACGGGGCATCCGCGATCTGCAGGTCCGCCGGGGCGGCGGCGCGCGAGCGGGGCGTGACCGGGCCGCCGTTCAGCAGCAGGGTGCGCCGGGGCGTGCCGAACGTCTCGGCGGTGGCGTCGAGCTCACGGGCGACCTGCGCGCGCAGCAGCACGTCGCTGCCGAGCAGCGCCTCGAGGTCGGCGATCTCCTTCTTCAGCGCGTCGCGCTCGGTCTCGAGCTCGATGCGGGAGAACCGGGTGAGGCGCCGCAGGCGCAGCTCGAGGATGTACTCGGCCTGCGGCTGCGACAGGTCGAACACGCTCATGAGCTTCGTGCGCGCCTGCTCGCCGTCGTCGGAGGCGCGGATCACCTGGATGACTTCGTCGATGTCGAGGATCGCGATCAGCAGGCCCTCGACGAGGTGC
Source organism: Microbacterium sp. F2E (assembly GCF_020905435.1). NCBI lineage: Bacteria > Bacillati > Actinomycetota > Actinomycetes > Micrococcales > Microbacteriaceae > Microbacterium > Microbacterium sp. F2E. Next base: position 124,260 of record NZ_JAJJIB010000006.1, read on the forward strand.
AGGCGCTCCTGCTTGCGGGCGAGGCGGAAGCTGCTGCGCCGCGTGACGACCGAGAGGCGGTGGTCGAGGTAGACGCGCAGCAGCGGCTTGAGGCCGAGCGTCTGCGGCTGGCCGTCGACGAGGGCGACGTTGTTGATGCCGAACGAGTCCTCGAGCGGGGTCAGCCGGTAGAGCTGCTCGAGCACCGCGTTCGGGTCGAAACCGGTCTTGATCCCGATCACGAGACGCAGCCCGTGGTTGCGGTCGGTCAGGTCGTTGAGGTCGGCGATGCCCGTGAGCTTCTTCGCGTTGACCGCGTCCTTGATCTTCTCGATCACGCGCTCGGCGCCGACCATGTAGGGCAGCTCGGTGACCACGAGGCCGGTGCGGCGCGGACCGAGGGACTCGACCGAGACCTTCGCCCGGGTGCGGAAGGTGCCGCGACCGGTCTCGTACGCCTCGCGGATGCCGTCGAGCCCGACGATGATCCCGCCCCCGGGGAGGTCGGGGCCGGGCACGAACTGCATGAGGTCGGCGGTGGACGCGTCGGGGTTGTCGAGCAGATGGATCGCCGCGGCGACCACCTCGATCAGGTTGTGCGGCGCCATGTTCGTCGCCATGCCGACCGCGATGCCCGTCGTACCGTTGACGAGCAGGTTCGGGAAGGCGGCGGGCAGCACGTCGGGCTGCTGGAACTGACCGTCGTAGTTCGGGATGAAGTCGACGACGTCCTCGTCGAGGTTCTCGGTGAGCGCGAGCGCCGCGGGCGCGAGACGCGCCTCCGTGTAGCGCGCGGCGGCGGGGCCGTCGTCGAGGGAGCCGAAGTTGCCGTGGCCGTCGACGAGCGGCACGCGCAGGGCGAACGGCTGCGCCAGGCGCACGAGCGCGTCATAGATCGCGGAGTCGCCGTGCGGGTGGAGCTTTCCCATCACCTCGCCGACGACGCGGGCGCTCTTGACGTGGCCGCGGTCGGGGCGCAGCCCCATGTCGGCCATCTGGAACAGGATGCGCCGCTGCACGGGCTTCAGGCCGTCGCGCGCGTCGGGGAGCGCCCGCGAGTAGATGACCGAGTAGGCGTACTCGAGGAACGAGTCCTGCATCTCCGCCGACACGTCGACGTCTTCGATGCGGCCGTGACCTTCGGGAATGGACTCGGTGCGCGCAGCTGCCATGGAAACTCGGGTGCCCTCGCTGGTGGGAGATGTGACGGGACGGGGCCGTGTGCGCCGTGTGCGAGACTGGCCCCGATGCCTCTCAGCCTACCCGTGGACCCGCCGACGGCCCGGAGCCTCACCGGCGTCGTGCCGCAGATCATGCGGTCGCTCGAGGGCGACCCCGACTGGTTCCCGGCGGCCCGCTCGGCGATCGTCGTGGTGGTCGACGGCCTCGGCCGCGCCAACCTGACGGCGCACGCGGGGCACGCGCGGTTCCTCACCGGACACATGGGCAAGAAGGATGCCGCGCGCACCGTCTTCCCCGCGACGACGGCCACCGCCCTGACGAGTCTGCTGACCGGCACGTGGGCGGGCGAGCACGGGATCGTCGGATACCGCGGCCTCGTGCCGGGGACGCTCCGGGCCCCGAATCAGCTGAAGGGGTGGGAGACCGACGGGCTCGATCCGCTCACGTGGCAGCGCGCACAGCCGCTGTTCGAGCGCCGCGCCGAGGCGGGACTGCCCTCGTTCGTCGTCTCGAAGGGCACGTACCGCACGACCGGCTTCACGCGCGCGATCCAGCGCGGAGCGACCTTCGCCGACGCGGCGACCCCCGACGAGCGCATCGAGACCGCGGCATCCCTCGCCGCAGACCACCCCGGCGCACTCGTCTACGTCTACCTGCCCGAACTCGACACCGTCGGCCACGCACAGGGCTGGGAGAGCGACGCCTGGATCGCGGGCCTGGAACGGGTGGATGCCGCGATCCGGCGTCTCGCCGAGCTCTCCGGCGCCGACACCGGCATCGTCGTCACGGCCGACCACGGCATGGTCGACGTGCCGGCGCATCGGCAGGTGCTGCTCGGCGCCGGTGACCTGCTGCTCGACGAGGTCGACCTCGTCGCGGGCGAGCCGCGGCTGCTGCAGCTGTACACCACTCAGGGTGAGGCCGCGGCCGAGCGCATCGCGGCGCGCTGGCGCGACAGCGAGGGGGAGCGGTCGTGGGTCATGACCCGACGGGAGGCGGTCGCGGCCGGGCTGTACGGTCCGCGGGTGGATGCCGAGGTGCTGCCGCGCATCGGCGACGTGCTCGTGGCGGCGCGCGCGGCGATCGCCTACTACGACGACCGCCTCGCCGACAAGAAGTCGCAGCGGATGATCGGGCAGCACGGCTCGCTCACCGATCAGGAGCGGATCGTCCCGCTCATCCGCCTCGGCGCGTTCGCCGCGCCCTGACGCAGATCGCTGATTCCGCTGGCTGACGCCGGACGCTGATGCCGTGCCCTGAGCCGGTCAGGAACCGTCTTCGGTACGCGCGCCGAAGACGATCTCGTCCCACGACGGCATCGAGGTGCGTCCCTTGCGGCGCGACGCCTCGGAGATCACGGTGTCATCGAGGGTGTCGTCGTCCTCCTCGGCGCGCGCGCTCTCGTCGTAGCCGGGCTCGAGGGCGTCGAACAGCGCGGCTCCGCCGTGCGCGGGCGCCGACGGCGTCGCGGGGGTGGCCGCCTGCTCGGTCGGCATGGGCTCGCGCAGGCCGCGCCGGCGGCGCAGCGCCTCGAGCAGGTCGGCGGTCTCGGCGGAGGTCACCGACTGGTCGGGGGCGCGCTTGATCGCCGCCTCCTGCACCGCGGCGGTGACCGTCGGGCGGATGTCGCGGGACACGATCTCGGCGTCGGGCTCGAGGCGGCGTGGACCGAACGCGCCGGAGTCGAAGCGCGACGAGTCCTTCACCGGCGAGACGTCGAGGGCGCGCAGGCGCGGGATGAGCCCCTCGGGGAGCGATCCCTGGCGCGAGAGCTGCGTGGCATCCGCGTTCTGCGGCGACAGCGTCGAGCGGCGCGGGTCGAAGCTCCACCGCGCGTCGTGGGCGACCTCGCTCGCGGTGAACTCGAGCTTGACGATCCAGCCCGACTCCTCGCGCCAGCTCGTCCAGCGCTCCCCGGTCGCCCCGGCGTCGGCGAGCTTGGCCCGCACCGCGGTGCCGAACGTCGGCTGGGCGTCGTCGCCGAGCTCGCCGGCGATCAGCACCGGCACCGCCAGCGCCTGGTCGACGATGTGCTCGCGCTCGGCCAGCACGGGGCGCTCGTACCGCTGCACGTCCTCCAGTCGCGCGCCCAGCAGGTCGGCGACCTCCTGAGCGGACAGGCCGGAGCGGATGTGGGCCTGGATGTCGCGGGGGCTCGGCCGCGGCGTGCGAGGCTCGGCGTCGCGCTGCACGCGGCGCAGTTGCGAACGGAGGGTCTCGTCCACCGCCAGGGCGAACCGTTCACCCGTCTCGGTTGCGACGACGAGAACGCCCTCTTCGATTCCGATGACTTTGAGCTGCTCCATGCGAGACACGCCTCCAGATCCCTGCGAAGACACCGCATCGCGGCGCCGCGACCATGCTGACACGGCGGCGCGCCCGCAACGGGAATATCGCGGGCGCGCCGCGAGTTCCTCTCGTCGCACCCGCCGGAAAGCGGGCTGTGGATGACCGGCATTTGCGAAAAGCGGGCGGGTCATGCAAACTATCGCCGCCCCGGGCCATGCGGCCCATGCCCACGAGGTTGGGCGAGCCCGTCAGATCCTGGAAGTGAGAGCATGGCGACCGATTACGACGCCCCCCGCAAGACCGACGACGACAGCGAGTCGATCGAGGCCCTGAAGGAGCGCGTTCCCGACAAGCTCTCCGGGGCGGTCGGCGATGAAGACGCCGACAACCCCTCGGGTTTCGAACTGCCCGGAGCCGACCTCTCCGACCTCGAGCTCGACGTCGTCGTGCTGCCCCCGCAGGAGGACGAGTTCACCTGCGTCGAGTGCTTCCTCGTCAAGCACCGCACCCAGATCGACCACGAGACCTCCATCGGCGCCATCTGCGTCGAGTGCGCCGCCTGATCGTCTCCGGATCGGCGTGATCAGCCGCGCTGTGCGCGCCTGATCGCGGCGATCACCCGGTCGGGAGTGCGCGTCGAGAAGACCCACTCCCGCACCGGATCGCGGTCGTCGTCGACGCGGACCGCGACGACCCCGTCGATCCCTCCGCGCAGCAGATGCCAGGCCGTCCGCGGCAGTCCGGGCCCGCGCAGCTCGCGGGCCTCGTCGCCGGTCGCGCCCGTCGCCTCGCCCAGCATCCGCACCGGGATGTGCGCGCGACCGACTCGCAGCTCGCCCGCCCGCACCTCGACGACCGGCGACGCGAACACGAGCGTCGCCACGATGACGACCGCGACCGCCAGTCCGGCGACGAGCGCGACCGTGGCATCCAGTGGCACGAAGACCAGCGAGACCATCGGCGCCGCGACCGCCGCGCTCAGCAGCGTCCACAGCGACGGGCTCAGCCGCTCGCGGTAGACCGGCGCGGGGGCACCCGGCCGGGCTGATTTCCGTGGGCGGGCAGGGTCTGCGTTCATCTGGGCGTGCATTAGCCTCGTGGGGTGATCGAATCCGTGGACGTTCCCATTATCGCCGCGCACGTTCCCGCATACGCGCACCCCGGCGACGCGGGAGCAGACCTCGTCGCGACCGAGGCCGTCCGGCTGGGGCCGGGCGAACGCGCGCTCGTGGGGACCGGCGTGCGCATCGCGCTCCCCGACGGCTACGCGGCGTTCGTGGTTCCGCGCAGCGGCCTCGCGGCCCGCCACGGCATCACGATCGTCAACTCTCCCGGCACCGTCGACGCCGGCTATCGCGGCGAGATCAAGGTCTCGCTGCTGAACACGGATGCCTCGGAGGCATACGACGTGGCGGTCGGCGACCGCATCGCGCAGCTCATCGTGCTGCCGGTGCCCCGGGTGCGATTCGTCCCGGTCGACGACCTGCCGGCCTCCGTCCGTGGCGACGGCGGCTTCGGGTCGACCGGCTATCAGACAGGAGCGAACCAATGAGCGACGAGCTGCAGGGCAAGTCGGCCCCCGACGACCGTGCCGCATCCGGCCCCTTCGACGAGTCGGAGGCCAATCCGGTGCGGCCCTACATCGATCTCGGCGGCATCAAAGTGCTGCCCCGCGAGGGCCTCAACCTGCGCCTCGAGGTCGAGGAGCAGACCGGCCGCATCGTCGCGGTGGGCTTGGACTACGCCGACTCGACGCTGCAGGTGCAGCCGTTCGCCGCGCCGCGGACGACGGGACTGTGGGGCGAGACGCGCGAGCAGATCCGCCAGCAGATCCGCCAGCAGGGCGGCCGCGTCGAAGAGCGGGAGGGGCCCCTCGGCCCCGAGCTCCTCGCCGAGGTGCCCGTCGCGGCGGGCCCCGACGCGAAGCCCGGCAAGCGCCTGGCCCGCTTCGTCGGCGTCGACGGGCCGCGCTGGTTCCTCCGCGGCGTCATCGGGGGAGCGGCCACGGGAGACGTGGAAGCGGCGGCGAAGGTCGAAGACCTCTTCCGCTCGCTCGTCGTGGTGCGCGGCGGCACGCCGATGCCCCCGCGCGACCTCATCCCGCTGAAGATGCCCGCCGCCCCCGGCACGTCATGAGCGACCCGCAGGACCGCGCCGGCGCCGACGACGACGCCCGAGGCATCCCCACCGAGCCGTCGCCCGCCGACCCGCGTTCGGCGCCGGACCCCGCCGCGGATGCGGCGCGCAGCCAGCCGTCCGCGTCCGACCTGTTCGGGCAGGCGCTCGGCGGGGCGGCGCGACGCGCCGGCATGGATCCGGCGCGGGAGGCGCACACCGGTCACGTCGTCTGGAGGGCCATGGGCGGATGGCGCGGCGTGTTCGAGTCGGTCCTCCCCGGCCTCGCCTTCGTGCTGCTGTTCACCCTGACCCGCGACCTCCTGCTCTCCGTCGTCGTCTCGGTGGGGCTCGCCGCCGTGTTCACGATCATCCGCCTGGTGCAGCGTTCGACGCTCAGCGCGGCGCTCGGCGGACTCATCGCGACCGCCGCCGCAGCCGCGCTCGCGCTGTGGACCGGGCGCGCGCAGGACAACTTCGTCCCCGGCCTCATCACCAATGCGGCCTACGGCACCGCCTTCCTCATCTCCGCGTTCATCGGCTGGTCGCTCATCGGCCTGGCCGTCGGCTTCCTGATGAACGAGGGCACCGCGTGGCGGACGGATGCCCGGAAGCGACGTGTCTTCTTCTGGCTCGCCATCGCGTGGGCGGCCCTGTTCTTCGCGCGCCTCGCCGTGCAGCTGCCGCTGTATCTCGCCGGCACCGACGAGGCGACGACGGCCCTCGGCACCCTGAAACTCGTCATGGGGCTGCCCCTGTTCGCCCCGCTCGTGGCCGTCACGTGGCTCGCGGTGCGCGCCGTCTATCCGCCCGCGCCGAAGGCCGGAGCGCCGTCGGACTCGTGATAGATTTATCTTGACATCAAGATAAATTCTCCCGCGATCACGCGCGCTGCCGGTAAGGGCGACCTCACTAGCCGAGCGCGACGGAGGCGGGGAAGATGGAGTGATCGGCCGCCGCGAACCGTGCGCGCGCCCGTGCCCCCGAAGAAGGAGTAGAGACGTGTCCACAGTTGACAGCTTCGGAGCGAAGAGCACCCTGACGGTCGGCGGCACCGACTACGAGATCTATCGTGTCGACACGGTCGCCGGTTACGAGAAGCTCCCGTTCAGCCTCAAGGTGCTGCTCGAGAATCTGCTTCGCACCGAAGACGGCGCGAACGTCACGAAGGCGCAGATCGAGGCGCTCGGATCATGGGACCCCGATGCGGAGCCCGACACCGAGATCCAGTTCACGCCGACCCGCGTGGTCATGCAGGACTTCACCGGCGTCCCCTGCATCGTCGACCTCGCCACCATGCGTGAGGCGGTCACGGACCTCGGCGGCGACCCGAACCGCATCAACCCGCTGTCGCCGGCCGAGATGGTCATCGACCACTCCGTCATCGCCGATCTGTTCGGCCGTCCCGATGCGATCGAGCGCAACGTCGAGATCGAGTACCAGCGCAACGGCGAGCGGTACCAGTTCCTGCGCTGGGGCCAGACCGCGTTCGACGACTTCAAGGTCGTGCCTCCGGGCACCGGCATCGTGCACCAGGTCAACATCGAGCACCTGGCGAAGGTCGTCTACGACCGCACCGGCCGCGACGGCGTGTTGCGCGCGTACCCCGACACCTGTGTCGGCACCGACTCGCACACGACGATGGTCAACGGCCTGGGTGTGCTCGGCTGGGGCGTCGGCGGCATCGAGGCCGAGGCCGCCATGCTCGGCCAGCCCGTCTCGATGCTCATCCCGCGCGTCGTCGGCTTCAAGCTCACAGGCGAGATCCCCGCTGGCGTGACCGCGACGGACGTCGTGCTCACGATCACCGAGATGCTGCGCCAGCACGGCGTGGTCGGCAAGTTCGTCGAGTTCTACGGCGCAGGTGTGGCATCCGTGCCGCTCGCCAACCGCGCGACCATCGGCAACATGTCGCCTGAGTTCGGGTCGACCGCCGCGATGTTCCCGATCGACGACGTGACCCTCGACTACCTGCGCCTCACCGGACGCGACGAGCACGCCGTCGAGCTGGTCGAGCAGTACGCGAAGGCCCAGGGCCTGTGGCACGACGCCGACAAGGAGCCCTCGTACTCGGAGTACATGGAGCTCGACCTGTCGACGGTCGTCCCCTCGATCGCCGGTCCCAAGCGTCCGCAGGACCGCATTCTGCTCGCCGAGGCGAAGACTCAGTTCGAGAAGGACATCCTGAACTACGCCTCCGCGAACGAGGTCTCGGTCGAGGTCGAGGGCACGTTTCCGGCATCCGACCCCGGCTACGCGCCAGGTGTCGAGCACGAGCACGTGTTGGGGGAGGGCGTCTCGTGCCAGCACGAGCGCGCGCACCAGCACTCCATGCTCGCCTCGAGCGGCGACCACGGCGCATCCAACCCGGTTAAGGTGACGACCCCCGAGGGTCAGGACTATATCCTCGACAACGGCGCGGTGACCCTGGCTGCCATCACCTCCTGCACCAACACGTCGAACCCGTCTGTGATGATCGCCGCCGGCCTTCTCGCCCGCAAGGCGCGGAACAAGGGCCTGAAGCAGATGCCGTGGGTCAAGACGACGCTCGGCCCCGGTTCGAAGGTCGTCACCGACTACTACGAGAAGTCGGGTCTCGACAAAGACCTCGAGGGCCTCGGCTTCTACACCGTCGGCTACGGCTGCACGATCTGCATCGGAAACTCCGGACCGCTCATCGAAGAGGTCTCGAAGGCGATCAACGAGAACGACCTCGCCGTCGCGGCGGTGCTCTCGGGCAACCGCAACTTCGAGGGGCGCATCAGCCCCGACGTGAAGATGAACTACCTGGCATCCCCGCCGCTCGTCGTCGCCTACGCCCTCGCCGGCTCGATGCACTTCGACTTCGACACCGACCCGCTGGGGAAGGACGCCGAGGGCAACGACGTCTTCCTGAAGGACATCTGGCCCTCGCCCGACGAGGTGCAGGAGATCATCGACTCGTCGATCTCGCGCGACCAGTTCATCAAGCAGTACGCGACCGTCTTCGACGGCGACGAGCGCTGGACGAGCCTGCCGACCCCCGAGGGTCCCATCTTCGAGTGGGACGCCGACTCGACGTACGTGCGCAAGGCGCCGTACTTCGACGCCATGTCGATGGAGCTGACCCCGGTCAGCGACATCCAGGGTGCACGCGTCATGGCGACGCTCGGCGACTCGGTCACGACCGACCACATCTCGCCGGCCGGCAACATCAAGGCCGGCACCCCTGCCGCACAGTACCTGACCGAGCACGGCGTCGCGCAGAAGGACTTCAACTCCTACGGCTCGCGCCGTGGCAACCACGAGGTCATGATCCGCGGCACGTTCGCGAACATCCGTCTGAAGAACGAGCTCGTCGCCGCCGTCAACGACGGTCATGTCGTCGAGGGCGGCTTCACCCGTGACTTCACGCAGCCCGGCGGCCCGCAGTCGTACATCTTCGACGCGAGCCAGAACTACCAGGCGCAGGGCACGCCCCTCGTCGTGTTCGGTGGCAAGGAGTACGGCTCGGGCTCGTCGCGCGACTGGGCGGCCAAGGGCACGTCGCTCCTCGGCGTCAAGGCGGTCATCACCGAGAGCTTCGAGCGCATCCACCGCTCGAACCTGATCGGCATGGGCGTCGTCCCGCTGCAGTTCCCCGAAGGGCATTCGTGGAAGAGCCTCGGCCTCGACGGCACCGAGATCGTCTCGATCGAGGGCCTCGAAGAGCTCAACAGCGGCACGACGCCGACGACCGTCAAGGTCACCGCGGCGCCGAGCGAGTTCTCGCCGGAGGGCAAGGAGACGGTCGTCTTCGACGCCAAGGTGCGCATCGACACGCCCGGTGAGGCCGACTACTACCGCAACGGCGGCATCCTGCAGTACGTGCTGCGCTCGCTCGTCTGAGCGATCGCAGACCGCCGCGCCCCGGCATCCGTCCCATGCGGACGGATGCCGGGGCGCGGCTCGTTCCGGGGGCGCGATGCCCGCTGCTCAGCGCCGCATCAGCTGCTGCTGCCAGTTCGCCGGCACCCGTTCCGCGGGGCCCGGCACCGTCTGCTCGACGGGGTGACTCTGGGGCGGGGCGAGCTCCGGGCCCGTGGCGTAGTCGTCGGTGCGGAAGTCGTAGAACCAGTCCTCACCCGGCTCGTAGCTGCGGATGATCGGGTGACCGGTCTCGGCGGCGTGGGCGCGCGCGTGCCGCGACAGGGACTGGTCGCAGCAGCCCACATGGCCGCACGCCGCGCACCGGCGCAGATGGAACCACCACCCTCCCGACTCGTCGCATTCGAGGCATCCGTCGCCGCTCGGCGGCACGGTCGGGTCGACCTCGGCGGTCACGGCGTCCTCCTCGCTCTGCCCCGATCCTGCCTGCTCGGTGCCCGCGGCACCAGGCCCCGAACGGCGCGACGCGGTCGGGGCCACGTAGACTCGGGGGATGAGTCTGCTCGCCTCGATCACCGGTCCGCGCGATCTCGATGCGCTCACGCCGGCCCAGCTGGAACAGCTGGCCCAGGAGGTGCGCGACTTCCTCATCGAGAACGTCGCACGCACCGGCGGTCACCTCGGACCGAACCTCGGCGTCGTCGAGCTGACGATCGCCCTGCACCGCGTGTTCGACTCGCCGAACGACCCCTTCGTCTTTGACACGGGGCACCAGTCGTACGTCCACAAGCTGCTGACGGGGCGGCAGGACTTCAGCGGGCTCCGCTCCCGCGGCGGCCTCGCCGGGTACCCGCAGCGCTCGGAGAGCGTGCACGACGTCGTCGAGTCGTCGCACGCGTCGAGCTCGCTGAGCTGGGCCGACGGCATCTCCCGGGCCCTCAACCGCACCGGGCGCACCGATCGACATGTCGTCGCCGTCGTCGGCGACGGGGCCCTGACCGGTGGCATGACGTGGGAGGCGCTCAACAACATCTCCGACGACAACGAACGCAACCTCGTCATCGTCGTCAACGACAACGGTCGCTCCTACGCGCCGACGATCGGCGGCATGGCTCGCTACCTCAACCGCGTGCGCACGACCGAGGGCTACGAGAACCTCCGTCGCGGGTCCGACTCGTTCTTCCGCAAGCTCGGCCCCGCCGGGCGCGCCGTCTACCGCGGCGTCCGCGGCGGCACACACGGCTTCCTCTCGCGCTTCTCGAACAACGCGGCGCTGTATTCCAATCTCGACATCAAGTACCTGGGGCCCATCGACGGCCACGATCTGCCGGTGCTCGAAGAGACCCTGCGCCTCGCGAAGGCGTACGGCGCGCCCGTCATCGTGCACGTCATCACCGAGAAGGGGCAGGGCTACGAACCCGCCCGCAACGACGAGGCCGATCAGTTCCACGCCGTCGGCAAGATCGATCCCGTCACCGGCGAGCCGCTCGGCGGCGGCGGTGGCACCGCGTGGACCGACGTGTTCTCCGACGCGCTCGTCGAGGCCGGCGAGCAGCGCGACGACATCATCGCGGTGACGGCGGCGATGCTCCGGCCCACCGGGCTGCAGCCGTTCGCGCAGCGCTTCCCCGACCGGGTGTACGACGTCGGCATCGCCGAGCAGCACGCCGTGGCATCCGCCGCCGGCCTCGCATTCGGCGGCCTGCATCCCGTCGTCGCCATCTACGCGACGTTCATGAACCGTGCGTTCGATCAGGTGATGATGGATGTCGCGCTGCACCGCGCCGGCGTCACCTTCGTGCTCGACCGCTCCGGCGTCACCGGCCCTGACGGTCCGAGCCATCACGGCGTGTGGGATCTGGCGATGCTGCAGCTCGTCCCCGGCATCCGCATCGCGGCGCCGCGCGACGAGGCTCGGCTGCGGGAGGAGTTCGCCGAGGCGATCGCGATCGACGACGCGCCGACGGTGGTGCGGTTCCCGAAGGGGAACGTCGCCGCCGACCAGTCCGCGATCGAACGGCTCGACGACGGCGTCGACGTGCTGTGGCGCCACGGCGAGCAGGACGTGCTGCTGGTCGGCATCGGTCCGATGACCCGGCTCGCCATCGAGGTCGCCGAGCGTCTGCGCGCGCAGGGGATCGGCGCGACCGTCATCGACCCGCGCTGGGTCGTGCCGGTGCAGCCGTCGGTCGTGAGCCTCGCGGCCGCGCACCGCCTGGTCATCACGATCGAGGACGGCATCCGCGTCGGGGGCGTCGGCACGCGCGTGCGCCAGGTGCTCCGCGAGGCGGGCGTCGACACGGCGGTCGACGAGCTCGGTCTGCCCGACGAGTTCCTGAACCACGCCACGCGCGAGCAGATCCTCGACGACGCGGGCCTGTCGGCCGCGAAGATCGCGCACGACGTCGTGGCGCAGGTGCTCGGCACCCGTATCCCGGTCGCGCGCCCCTCGGCCGACACGGGTGCCATCTGGACGGTCGGCGCCCCCGACGGCGAGCCGCAGGAGCGCTGAGCGCGGGGGCGCGCTGCGGGCGGCTGGCTTTCGGCGCGTGCGGGTTGTGCCGCATGCATCACGTGCGGCCCGCGGCCCGCGCACCTGGCGCCCGCCCGCGGCCGTGACACGATGGAGGGATGACCTCCACCGCCAACCTCACCCGTGACGAGACGGCGGCCCGAGCCGCCGGCATCCGCCTGAAGACCGTCGACGTCGAGGTCGACCTGCGCGGTGCTGTATCGAGGGATGCCGCGACGTTCGCCACCTCGTCGACGCTGACGTTCGAGGCATCCGTCGACGCCACGTGGATCGACTTCATCGGCGCGTCGGTCGACGAGGTGACCGTCAACGGCGCCCCGCAGCCGGTGGACTGGGACGGGTCCCGCGTACGAGTGAACGGGCTTGCGGCCCACAACGTGGTGGCCGTGCGCGGCACCGGCCGCTACAGCACGTCGGGCGAGGGGCTGCACCGCTTTCGCGACCCGGTCGACGACGCCGTCTACCTGTACACGCAGTACGAGCCGGCGGACAGCCGACGCGTGTACCCGGTGTTCGAGCAGCCCGACCTCAAGGCCCAGTGGCGCTTCGTCGTGGTCGCTCCGGACGGGTGGGAGGTGCTCTCGAACGGCGCTGAGGCCGCCCGTGAGCCGGTCGACGGCGGCGTGCGGGTCGCGTTCGCCGAGACCCTGCCGCTCTCCAGCTACATCACCGCCGTCGCCGCGGGGCCGTACCGTCGCGTCGACGGGGTGTGGGACGGCCCCGACGGTCCCGTGCCGCTCGGGGTGCTCTGCCGGGCATCCCTCGCCGAGTACCTCGTCGACTCCGGTGATGCCGAGGAGATCCTCGGCATCACGCGCCGCGGTCTCGATTTCTTCGGGGAGGCGTTCGGCCGGCCCTACCCGTGGGGCAAGTACGACCAGATCTTCGTGCCCGAGTACAACCTGGGCGCGATGGAGAACCCCGGGCTCGTGACCTTCACCGAGCGGTACGTCTTCCGCGGGGCGGCGACCGTCGCGCAGCACGAGGGCCGCGCGAACACGATCCTGCACGAGATGGCGCACATGTGGTTCGGCGATCTCGCGACGATGCGGTGGTGGGACGACCTGTGGCTCAAGGAGTCGTTCGCCGACTTCTCGGGCGCGTACGCGGCGGTTGCCGCCGGGGGATTCCCCGACGCGTGGGTGACCTTCGCGAGTCGCCGCAAGGGCTGGGCCTACGTGCAGGATCAGCTGCCCACGACGCATCCCATCGTCGCCGACATCCCGGACCTCGAGGCGGCGAAGCTCAACTTCGACGGCATCACGTACGCGAAGGGCGCGTCGGTGCTCAAGCAGCTCGTCGCGTTCGTGGGGGAGGATGCCTTCTTCCGCGGTGCGAGGCGGTACTTCGCCGACCACGCCTTCGGCAACACGACGCTGGCCGACCTCCTCGACGCGCTCGAGGCGGAGTCGGGGCGCGACCTTCGCGAGTGGAGCGACGCCTGGCTCCAGACGACCGGCATGTCGCGCCTGTCGGTGTCGCGGGGCGAGGACGGCTTGCTGACCCTCGGGCAGTCCGACCCGCGCCCGCACCGGCTCGCGGTCGGGCTCTACGGCTTCGAGGGTGAGCGGCTCGTCCGTCGCGGCGGAGTCGAGCTCGACATCGCGGGGGAGCGCACCACGGTCGAGGCGCCGGCAGTCGGCGGCGTGGCATCCATCGCCGACCTCATCGTGCCGAACGACGACGACCGCACGTACGCGAAGGTGATCCTCGACGAACGGTCGACGGATGCCGCGGTGCGCGCCCTCTCGACGATCGACGACGCGCTCGCGCGTGCCGTGGTGTGGGCGGCGCTGTGGGATGCCACGCGCGACGGCGACCTGCCGGCCGCCCGCTACCTCGAGGTGGTCGCGCGGCACGCTCCCGCGGAGGAGAACGCGGCGCTCCTGGCCGATGCGCTCGCGCACGCGCAGTTCGCGATCGGTCACTACGTCGCGGGCGCCGATCGGAGCGCTGGGGCGGCCGCCTGGCTGGAGACCGCGTGGCGTGCGCTGTGGGCGGCGCCGGCCGGGTCGGACGCGCAGCTGGCGTGGGCGCGTGCGGTGGGTGCCGCCGCGTCGCGCAGCGATGGCCGCGCCGCGGAGATCGCCGCGATCCTCGCCGGGTCGGCGCCCGCACCCGAGGGGCTGCGGCTCGACCCCGAGCTGCGGTGGGACTGGCTCGTCGCCCTCGCCGCGACGGGGCACGCGGGCATGGCCGAGGCCGACGCCGAGCTGGCCCGCGACGGGTCGGCGCAGGGGCGCACCGCCCATCGGACGGTGCTCGCCGCCCGCCCCGACGCCGAGGTGCGCGCCCGCGCCTGGCACGCGGCGTGGGAGGACGAGACCCTCACCAACGACCACCTCGACGCCACGATCGCGGGCGTTCGCGCCGGCGGTCGGCGCGACCTCGTCGCCGGGTTCGACGACGAGTACTTCGCCCGCATCCGTCCCGCGTGGACCGACCGCAGCATCGAGATCGCCCGTCGCCTCGTGGTGGGGCTGTTCCCGGCATCACAGTCCCTCGACGCGGTCGACGCGTGGCTCGCCGCGAACGCGGGTGCCCCGGGCGCGCTCCGCCGCCTTGTGATCGAGCAGCGCGACGGACTCGCCCGCGACCTGCGGGTGCGCGCCGCCCAGCCCGTGGCGTAGGCCCGGGCGGCGCGCGCTGGCCGGGCGCCGCGCGCGCGGCGCGGGGGCCGGAATCGGAAGAACGCAACAGAATCGGATGCCTCGCGCCCGGGCATCCGATTCTGTTGACGTTCTCCGAATCTGGGAGCGCAAGCCCGGGTCGGCAGGGACGGCTAGGGTGCGCGGGTCACGGCCGCGCCTCGCCGATCAAGGCGAGCAGCTCGGCGAGGGGGCGGCGGAGCAGGGGGAGCCGCGCCAGGGGCAGCGCGAGGCCGAGGAGCGACAGGCCCCGGTCGAGGAGCCGCCGCGAGCGTCCCTGGCCGGGCGAGTCGTCGTAGGCCCAGGAGAGCGCGAGCAGCAGGTGCGACAGGAACAGTGCGCGGGGGAGCGCCGCGGCGATTTCGCGCGGCAGCGTGTGCCGGGCGCCGGCGACCGCCTCGGTGTAGAGGCCCTCGGTGATGTCGCGCGCGGACGTCGACTCCGGGGCGAGCGGGTTGATCCCCGACCGCGGCGCCAGGGCCGCGGAGACGAACTCGGCCGCGTGCGCGTGGTACGGCGTCAGCTGATCGAGCCCCGTCGTGTACACGATCCGGAGCCGCTCGATGAGGTCGCCGGTCTCGGCGAGGAGGGGCGTCGCGGCATCCCGGTGCCGTTCCTGCACCTCGATGTACAGCTCCTGCACGAGGTCGGTCTTCGACGCGAAGTGGTAGTTCGTCGTGCCGACCGACACCCCGGCCTCGCCGGCGATGAGCCGCATCGTGGTCGCGTCGTAGCCCCGCTCGCGGAACGAGCGCAGCGCGAGATCGCGCAGCAGGGCCAGCGTCCGCTCGCTCTTCGTCGTCTTCTCGGGCCCGCCGGTAGAACTGAACATGTTCAGAGCACAGCCGCGCCGCGCGCACCGGACGCGGCGCGAGGTCAGACGGAACGCAGCGCCGTCACGGCCCCGGCCCAGGCGTCGACCGCGCGGGTGTCCGTGTCGAAGGCATCCGCCCCACGCGCCGAGATCGCCTCGGACAGGAGGTATCCGTCGGTGAGGGCATCGCCGGTGATGACGACCGACAGCAGCTCGATGCCGCACGCGGCGCGCACGCGCTCGGCGCACGCGGCCACGGCGGCAGCCGAGAGGTCGGCGTTCCGCGGCAGCCGCCCGGCCTCGTCGTCGCGCACGAGATCGCGCAGCGCGGCCCCGACGATGTTGCCCGTCCGCTCGGTGACGTGCACGACGTCGAGCTCGAAGACGCGCAGGTCGGAGCCGGTGACGAACGGTCGCCAGTCGAACGACGCGTGCACGAGGTGCTGCCGCCCGCCGCCCGCGGTGAGCTGGCGCGCGGGCAGGTCCGTCGAGCGCACGCGGGTGTCAACCCGCCGGTACCACGCGAGCACCGGGAAGACGGCATGTGTTCCGGGGCCCAGCACGACCACCTCACCGGCCTCGCGGTCGCCGCGGGTGCGGCGCCGCACGATCGGACGGCCGTTGCGCGTGCGGATCGCGGCCTCGCCCTCGTCGATCGTCACCATGAGCAGCTTGCACAGCGCCGGCACGACCAGCAGCACCGTGAGCACCGCGCCACCGGTCTTGATGAGCGAGTTCATGCCGCTCGAACCGAACATCGACGTGAGAGTCTCGATCACACGCCCAGGATGCCCCGTCGCGCGCCGCGCGGCGCGCCGATCGGGCCGCGCGCACCGAGCCTTCGGCGACCTGTCACCTGCCGTTTCCCACCCGCACCGGAATCGGCAATAGACAATAGAGTCGGATGCCGCGCGCTGCGGCATCCGACTCTGTTGCAGTTTTCCGAATCCGGTGGCGCGGGGCTCCGCCCAAGACCCGGAGGGAAGGCGTCAGCCGCCGATGCCCCGGATCACCGGGTGGTGGAACGTGTCGCCGAAGGCGCGCTCCGAAGCCCCCTCGCGGTCGAGGTACGGCGAGGCACCACCGTCGATGAACGGCCAGCCCGCACCGAGGATGAGGCACAGGTCGATGTCCTCGACCTCGGGCACGACGCCCTCATCGAGCATCAGCTTGATCTCCTGCGCGAGCCCGTCCTGCACGCGGCGGAGGATCGACTCGGCCGAGGCCGGCGTCGTGCCGACGTGGCCCTTGAGCACCTTCTGCGCGTCCTTCGTGAAGCCCGTGACGCGCCCGCCCTTGTCCTTCTCGACGACCTGCGGTAGCTCGGCGAGCTGGTGGAAGTTCTCGTTCGCGTAGAAGCGGTCGGGGAACGCGTGCACCATCGTGTCCTGCACGTGCGCCGCGACCTTCCAGCCGACCAGGTCGATCAGCTGGAACGGACCCATCGGCAGGCCGAGCGGCGCGAACGCCTTCTCGACGTCGGCGACGGGGGTGCCCTCGTAGACGGCGCGCGCGGCCTCGCCCATGACCTTCGCGAGCAGGCGGTTCACGACGAACCCGGGTGCGTCGGCGGTGAGGACGGCGTTCTTGCCGAGGCCCTTCGCGACGACGAACGCGGTCGACAGCGCGGCATCCGAGGTCTCCGGCGTCTTCACGATCTCGATCAGCGGCATGACCGCGACCGGGTTGAAGAAGTGGAAGCCGACGAGGCGCTCGGGGTGCGCGAGCTTCGCGCCGATCTCCTCGACCGACAGCGACGAGGTGTTGGTCGCGAGGATCGCGTCGTCGGCGATGATCGGCTCGATCTCGGCGAAGACGGCCTGCTTGACGCCGACCTCCTCGAAGACGGCCTCGATGACGAAGTCGCAGTCGGCGTAGAGGCTCTTGTCGGTCGTGCCGGTCACGAGCGCGCGCAGCTGGTTGGCCGAGTCGCCTTCGAGGCGACCCTTCGCCTCGAGCTTCCCGATCTCGTCGTGGATGTACGCGACGCCCTTGTCGACACGCGTCTGGTCGAGGTCGGTGATGAGCACCGGCACCCGCAACTTCCGCACGAACAGCAGCGCGAACTGGCTCGCCATGAGGCCCGCACCGATGATGCCGACCTTCGTCACCTTCTTCGCGAGGGCCTTGTCGGGAGCGCCGACGGGCCGCTTGGCGCGCTTCTGCACGAGGTCGAAGGCATACATGGATGCCGCGAACTGATCGCCCGTCACGAGGTCGGACAGCGCCTCGTCCTCGCGGGCGAAGCCCTCTTCCTTCGTGCCACTCTTCGCCTTGTCGAGCAGGTCGAGCGCGACATAGGGGGAGCGGGGGACGGTGCCGATCTTCGACTCGAGCATGCCGCGCGCCATCTTGATCGCGACCGGCCACTTGACCGTGCGCTCGATCTTGCCCGGCTGGTTCTTGCGCTCGACCTTGATCTTGCCGGTCAGCACGCCGTCGGCCCACGCGAGCGAGCGCTCGAGGTAGGTGGCGGCGGGGAAGATGGCGTCGAAGATGCCGTAGTCGTACGCCTGCTGGGGCGTCAGCATCCGGTTCTGCTTGAGCGGGTTCGAGATGACCACCTCGAGGGCGTTCTCGATGCCGATGAGGTTCGGCAGCAGGTACGCACCGCCCCAGCCGGGGATGATGCCGAGGAAGACCTCGGGCAGGGCGATGGCGGCCGCGGAGGCATCCACCGTGCGGTAGTCGGAGTTCAGCGCGATCTCGAGGCCGCCGCCCAGGGCGAGGCCGTTGACGAACGCGAAGCTCGGCACGCCGAGCGTGGAGAGCTTGCCGAACACCTTGTGACCGAGCTGCGCGACGAGCTTGGCGTTGGCCTTGGAGCCGACCTTGGTGATGTCGCTGAGGTCGGCGCCGGCGGCGAGGATGTACTGCTTGCCGGTGACGGCGACCGCGTCGATCTCGCCGGCGGCCGCGCGGGCCTTCAGCGCGTCGAGCGTCTCGCCGAGCGCGGTCATGGTGGCGGGTCCGAGCGTGTTCGGCCGGGTGTGGTCGCGCCCGTTGTCGAGCGTGACCAGGGCGAGCACCTTGCCGGAGGCGAGGCGCACGTCGCGCACGCGGGCGTGGGTGATGACCTCGCCCTCGGTGAGCGCCAGGAGAGGGGAGAAGTCGATCTCGTCGTAATTCGTCATTGCCGTCTCCCTCAGCGCTTCTTGCCGTTGTAGTGCGGGTTCTCCCAGATGACCGAGCCACCCTGGCCGAGTCCCACGCACATCGCGGTGAGGCCGTAGCGGACGTCGGGGCGCTCGGCGAACTGCGCGGCGAGCTGGATCATGAGGCGCACACCGGATGCCGCGAGCGGGTGCCCGAGCGCGATCGCACCGCCCCACTGGTTGACGCGCGGGTCGTCGTCGTCGATGCCGAAGTGGTCGAGCAGCGAGAGCACCTGCACGGCGAAGGCCTCGTTGAGTTCGAACAGGCCGATGTCGTCGATCGTCAGGCCCGCCTTGCGGAGCGCCTTCTCGGTCGAGGGGATCGGGCCGATGCCCATGATCTCGGGCTGGACGCCGGCGAACGCGAACGAGACCATCCGCATCTTCGGGGTGAGGCCGAGCTCCTTCACGGCGCCGCCGCCGGCCAGGAGCGACATCGTCGCGCCGTCGGTGAGCGGCGAGGAGGTTCCGGCGGTCACGCGACCGTGCGGGCGGAAGGGGGTCTTCAGTGCCGCGAGGTCCTCCATCGTGGTCTGCGGGCGGCGGCCCTCGTCCTCGGTGGCGAGGCCCCAGCTGCCCTCGGCGTCCTTGATGGCGACGGTCACGAGGTCGGGCTGGAACTTGCCGGCCTCGTACGCGGCCTGCGCCTTCTGCTGGCTGCGCATGCCGAAGCGGTCGCTGCGCTCCTTGGTCAGCTGCGGGAAGCGGTCGAAGATGCGCTCCGCCGTGACACCCATGTTGAGGGCGCCCGGGTCGACCATGCGCTCCGAGACGAAGCGCGGGTTCGGGTCGGCGTTGCCGCCGATGGGGTAGTGGCCCATGTGCTCGACGCCGCCGGCGAGGGCGACGTCGTACATGCCGGCGCCGATGGATGCCCCCATCATCGCGACGCTCGTCATCGCGCCCGCGCACATGCGGTCGATCGCGAAGCCCGGCACCGTCTGCGGCAGGCCGGCGAGGATCGCGACGGAGCGGCCGAGGGTCAGGCCCTGCTCACCGGTCTGGCTCGTCGCGGCGATCGCCACGTCGTCGACGCGGTCGGCGGGAACGGCGGCGTTGCGTTCCATCAGACCGATCGTCGCCTTGACCGCGAGGTCATCCGATCGGGTGTTCCAGTACATGCCCTTCTCGCCGGCGCGACCGAAAGGGGTACGCATGCCGTCGACGAAGTAGACGTCCGAGAGCTCGGCCACACTGCCTCCAAAGTTTGGGATTGAGTACAGCCTAACGTGACACTCAGTCCCGCGGAATCGGTTGGTTCGATTCTACGAGGCGTCCGCCGATGCGTCGTCGGCAGCGTGCACGGATTCGACAAAGGCGGCCGCGATGACGGGCCCGACGAGCTCGATCTGCCAGCGCCGGGCGCCGTGCGCGGCGAGCATCTCGCCGATCGTCTCGGCGTCGACATCCTCCGGCGGCGCCCAGGCGACGCGGCGGAGCGTGTCGGGGGTCAGCAGGTTCTCGGTCGGTATCCGGAGGTCGACGGCGAGCTGCTCGACCGCCGGGCGGGCGGCCTTCAGGCGCGCGTCGGCGGGAGGGTTCCGATCGGCCCACGCCCGCACCGGAGGCATCCCGTCGCCCGGCACCCGCTCGGCCGGCAGCGCCGTCTCCGCCCGGCCGGTCTGGATCGCCGTCCACCAGCGGTCGAGCTCGGTGCGGCTCGCGCGCCCGGTGAAGTCCTTGACGCGGGAAAGCTCCTGCTTGCTCGCGGGGTCGGCGAGCACCGCTGCGATCAGCGACCGGTCGGGCACGAGGCGCCCGGGCGACGTGTCCTGGTCGCGGGCGTAGTCCTCGCGCGCCTGCCACAGCGAGCGGGCGACCGCGAGCGCGCGCCGGCCGCGCACCGTGTGCAGGCCGCTGAGGCGGCGCCACGGCTCCTCCCGCGGAGGCTTGTCGGCGCGCGTGCGCACGGCTTCGAACTCCTGCGCGGCGATCTCGGTCTTGTCCTGCTCGGCGAGCTCGGCGACGAGCGCGTCGTACACGTCGACGAGGTGCAGCACGTCGAGCGCGGCGTACTCGAGCCACGGCTGCGGCAGCGGTCGAGTCGACCAGTCTGCCGCCGAGTGGGCCTTGGCGAGCGTGATGCCGAGGGTGTCCTCCACGACGGCGCCGAGGCCGACCCGGTCGTGGCCGAGGAGGCGCGCGGCCAGCTCGGTGTCGAAGATCGACGGCGGGTCGAGGTGCAGTTCGCGCAGCGACGGCAGATCCTGACTCGCGGCGTGCAGGATCCACTCCTCGCCGCCGATCGCCCGCTGCAGTGCCGACATGTCGCCGATCGCGGGCGGGTCGAAGAGGAACGCGCCGGCGCCGCGGCGGTACACCTGCACGAGGTAGGCGCGCTGCGAGTAGCGGAAGCCCGACGCACGCTCGACGTCGACGGCGACCGGGCCGGTGCCCGCGGCGAGCAAGCTGGATGCCTCATCGAGCCCCGCGGCGTCGGCGATCACGTCGTACTCAGCCACGCGTCATCCTCTGTGCTCCGAACACGGCGATCCCTTCCGACCCCGGCGGAAGGCCCGCCAGCATGCACACCAATTCTGCCCATGCGTCGAGGTGCGCGGCGAGGTCGCCCGAGGGCGACCATGATGCGCGCAGCTCGATCTGGGCGCCATCGCCCTCGTCGGCGAGGCCTCCGAACCCGCGCGACAGCGTCTTCGTGGCGGTGCCGGATGCCGCGTGGTAGCTCGCTCCGCGCGCGTCGAGCGCGTCGAGCAACCACGACCAGGCGACCTCCGCCAGGAGCGGGTCGGTGCCGATCTCGGGCTCGAGGGGCGCCTGCGCGAAGCAGACGATGCGCCAGGCGCCGTCCCAGGCGTCGGGCTCGGCGGGGTCGTGCAGCAGCACGAACCGGCCCGTGCCGAACTCGGAGTCGGCGCCGGCCTTGCCGGGGCGCACGTCACCCGCGACGGCGAACGCGTCGGGGGCGAGGGTGGCGGGGGCGGGAATCTCACGCACGGCGAAATCGGATCGGAACGTCATCGCACGCAAAGCGTCGGCGACGCCGGCGAACGTCGGCGATCCGGCCGGGGGACGGGGCTCATCCACCCGATCAGACTAGAATGCAGGGACGATGAAGGCATCCAGGCGCGCCGTCGCCCTCGACTCACGATTCGGTTCCGCGGCGGCCCTGCGGGCCGTGATCGTCGCGCTGGCATCCGCTCTGTTCGCGGTCTGCGCCGCCCTCGCCGTGGTGACCCTGCGGGTCGCGCGGCGCGTGGTCGTGCCCGCCGCGCGGGCGGCGGACACACGCATCCTCGACGTCGACGTCTCGGCGCAGACGATCACGCTGAGCCGCACCCCCGACACCGAGCTGCCGGGCCGCTACGGCCTGGTCACGACGGGCGCCGCCGACTACCTCAAGATCGGCTCCGTGCTCTCGAGCGACGGCGGCAGTGTGAAGCGCAAGCTGCTGACCGAGGTCGAAGGCGACATGCACCTGGCGGCGGAGGCGGCCTTCAGCGGCTGGTACTTCCAGCGCCCCGAAGAGCTGCACCTGCCGTTCACCGAGGAGCACATCCACGCCGCGGTGGGCAGCTGCCCCGCGTGGCTCTTCCCGGCGGGCGAGCCGGGAGAGAACGACGGCACGTGGGTCATCCAGATCCACGGGCGGGGGACCACCCGTTCCGAATGTCTCCGGGCCGTGCCGGTCTTCCACGCCCTCGGCATCACCTCGCTCGTCGTCTCCTACCGCAACGACGGCGACGCGCCGCGCACTCGCACCGGCAGCTACGCGCTCGGGGCGACCGAGTGGCGCGACGTCGACGCCGCGATCGCGTGGGCGCGCCGGCGCGGTGCGGAGCGCATCCTTCTCATGGGGTGGTCGATGGGCGGCGCGATCGCGCTGCAGGCGGCGCTCGGATCGGCGCATCGGGAACGGATCGCCGGCCTCATCCTCGACTCGCCGGTCGTCGACTGGCGCACGGTGCTCGCCTACCAGGGGCGCGCGCTCGGCCTCCCGGCGCCGGTGACGGGCCTCGCGATCGAGACGCTCCGCGCCGACTGGACCGCCCCGGCCACCCGGTCCGACGGCGGCATCCCGTTCGACCGCCTCGACATCGTCGCACGCGCGGGCGAGCTGCGGCATCCTATCCTCCTCCTGCACAGCGACGACGACGGCTTCGTGCCCTCGAGCGCCTCGCACGCGCTCGCGCAGGCGCGCCCCGACCTCGTCGAGCTGCAGATCTTCTCGACCGCGCGGCACACGAAGCTCTGGAACTACGACCAGGAGCGGTGGACCGACGCGATCGGCGACTGGGTGCGCCGACAGGGTCTCGCCGCCGAAGGCGTCGCCTCGTGAGCGCACCCGGCCTCGTGCACCTCGTCGACCGCTCCCCGCAGGTCTCCGGTGCCGACATGGTCGCCGCCCTCGTCCCGCCGCCGCAGTTCGACGACGCGACCTTCGAGACCTACCGCGCCGACCCCGAGCACCCCTCGCAGCAGGAGGCGAAGGACCGCCTGATCGCGTTCAGTCGCGGGGGCGCACCGGCCGAGCGCGGGGGACTGTTCCGCCGCGCGAAGAAGGCCCCCGAGATGAAGCCCGGGGTCTACCTCGACGGCGGGTTCGGCGTCGGCAAGACCCACCTGCTGGCATCCATTTACCACGCCATGCCCGCGCGCCGGAAGTACTTCGGGTCGTTCATCGAGTACACGGCGCTCGTCGGCGCGCTCGGCTACCAGAAGACGGTGGAGCTCTTCCGCGGCGCCGATCTGCTGTGCATCGACGAGTTCGAGCTCGACGATCCCGGCGACACGATGGTGATGACGCGGCTGATCGGCGAGCTCGTGCCCACCGGCACCAAGCTCGCCGCCACGTCGAACACGCCGCCCAACGCCCTCGGTGAAGGACGCTTCGCCGCGCAGGACTTCCTGCGCGAGATCCACGCGATGGCCTCGAGCTTCGAGACGATCCGCATCGACGGCACCGACTACCGGCAGCGCGCGATCGACGGACACGCGGTCGTGCTGACCGACGATGCATACGCGCAGGCACTGACGGATGCCTCGGCCGTGGGCACCGCGTCGGACGACGATTTCAGCGGGCTGATCCGGCACCTGGCATCCGTCCACCCCTCCCGCTACATCCGACTGATCGAGGGGCTCGGCACGATCGGTCTGCGCGGGGTCGCGGAACT
This sequence comes from Microbacterium sp. F2E, assembly GCF_020905435.1. Classification (NCBI taxonomy): domain Bacteria; kingdom Bacillati; phylum Actinomycetota; class Actinomycetes; order Micrococcales; family Microbacteriaceae; genus Microbacterium; species Microbacterium sp. F2E. The sequence goes on from NZ_JAJJIB010000006.1 coordinate 147,953, forward strand.
GGACGACCAGTCGGCGGCACTGCGCTTCGTGGCCTTCGTCGACCGCGCCTACGACGCGCAGATCCCGGTGCGGGCCACGGGGGAGGGTCTCGACGGCGTGTTCGCGCCCGAGATGCTCGCCGGCGGCTACCGCAAGAAGTACCTGCGCGCGATCTCGCGGCTGAACGCGCTCACGCACTCCTGAGCGGGGTTGCGGCGCCCGCCGAACCGGTTCGCGGGGCCGACTCGGCGCTTCCCGAAACGTGATGTTCACACCCACGGGGTGTCTGTAACGGGTGCGCAACACGACACGCATGCCGCAGGAAACGGCGCGTGGTCACACTGGGGGTGCCTCAACCGCTGCGACCCGAAACGCTGCAGGGGAGGGGCCCGAGTTACACAACCCCTGAGTGAGGACCTTCATGGACAGCGGAAACCTCGCGTGGTCTGTCGCCGCGACAGCCCTCGTACTTTTCATGACGCCCGGTGTGGCGTTCTTCTACGGCGGCTTGGTGAAGGCCAAGAGCGTCGTCAGCATGATGATGATGAGCTTCGGAGCCATGGGCCTGGTCGGCGTGCTCTGGATCCTCTACGGCTCGAACATGACCGTCATCGCCGAGGGTGAGAACCAGTTCCTCGCCGGCAACCCGTTCAGCGACTTCGGCCTGGCCGGCGCCAGCAGCGATTCGCTAGTCGTCTCGGCATACGGCGCGACCTTCGCGATCATCACCGTCGCGCTGATCTCCGGTGCGATCGCCGATCGCGCCAAGTTCGGCTCGTGGATGATCTTCGCGGGCATCTGGGCGACGATCGTCTACTTCCCCGTGGCCGCGTGGGTGTGGGGCGGAGGCTGGGTCTACAACCTGGGCGCGAACCTCGGCCTCGACGTGAGCGTCATCGACTACGCCGGTGGCACCGCGGTGCACATCAACGCCGGTGCGGCCGCGCTCGCCCTCGCCCTCGTGCTCGGCAAGCGCGTCGGGTTCCAGAAGGGCATCCACAAGCCGCACAACGTGCCGCTGGTGATGCTCGGTGCGGCCATCCTGTGGTTCGGCTGGTTCGGCTTCAACGCCGGCGCCGAGGGCACGTTCTCGCTGCTCGGCACGGAGGACTCGTCGGTCGGCCTCATCGTGATCAACACGCTCGGCGCGACGGCCGCGGCCATCATCGGCTGGATCGTCATCGAGAAGATCAAGGACGGCAAGCCCACCGCCGTCGGCGCCGCCTCGGGCGCCGTCGCCGGTCTCGTCGCCATCACCCCCTCGTGCGCCGCGCTGGCGCCGGGCTGGGCACTGCTGCTCGGTGTCATCACCGGTGCCGTCTGCGCGCTCGCGGTCGAGCTGAAGTGGAAGCTCGGCTACGACGACTCGCTCGACGTCGTCGGCGTGCACCTGGTCGGTGGCATCATCGGAACGCTGTACCTCGGCTTCTTCGCCACCGGCACTGGTCTGTTCACGGGCGGCAACGGCTCGCAACTGCTCGTTCAGGCGATCGCCGCCTTCGGCGTGCTGATCTACTCGTTCGTCGTCGCCTACCTGCTCGGCATGCTCATCGAGAAGACGATCGGCTTCCGCGTCAAGAACGAGGACGAGATCGCCGGCATCGACAACGTCGTGCACGGCGAGGAGGGCTACGCCCTGGTCGACTGACCGCGTCGCGACACAGCACCCGCTGCAGGGCAGCGCAGGAGAGGGCGCCGGATCGGATCCGGCGCCCTCTTCCGTGCGCCGGCTGCGGGCGGGCGCTGACGGGCGGTGTCGGTAGTGTGTCGCCTATGGCGCGCGACAGCTACCTCACCGGTTTCATCAAGGGGCTCATCAACGTTCTCTCGGGCGGCGCGGCGGTCGTGGACGACCAGGTGAAGGATGCCGCGCGGCGTGAGGAGCGCGCGAACCGCGCCGCCGGGTCACTGGCCGGGACGCGCGCCGCGGAGGCGTCCGCGACGGCCACAGTGCGGGCCCAGGAGGGCTTCACGGCGACGATCGAGATCGATCCGCCGGCCCGGTCGAGCCTCCGCATCTCGTACGCGCCTGACCGCGACGGCGACCCCGACGCGGGGGAGATCGTCTGGACGTGGGTGCCGTACGCCGAGCGCGACGGACGCGGGAAGGACCGCCCTGTCCTGGTCATCGCCCGGCAGAGCGCCGAGCGCGTGTACGCGGTGCGGCTGACGAGCAAGGCGCACGACGCCGACCGCGACTTCATCGAGATCGGCACCGGGGCCTGGGATGGGCAGGGCCGCCCCTCCTGGGTCGACATCGAGCAGCTGTACAGCGTGCACGCCGAGGGCATGCGGCGCGAGGCATCCGCCCTCGATCGCGCACGGTTCGCGCGCGTCGCGCAGGCGCTGCGAGCCCGCTACGGCTGGGCGGTTGAGAGCTGAGGCGGCGCGCGGCGCGGCCGGCGCCGGTCAGTCGATGCGCGTGGCCAGCGGGGCGAAGATGATGATCGCGGCGCCGAGCAGCGCGACGGCCGATCCGACGTAGTCCCACACGGTGGGCTGGAACCCGTCGACGACGATGCCCCACGCGAGCGACCCTGCGACGAAGACGCCGCCGTACGCGGCGAGCACGCGACCGAAGTTCGCGTCGGGCTGGAAGGCCGCGACGAAGCCGTACGCGCCGAGCGCCAGGACGCCGGCGAGGGCGAACCACCAGCCGCGGTTCTCGCGCACCGCCTGCCAGATCAGCCACGCCCCGCCGATCTCGGCGACGGCGGCGAGCAGGAAGAGGACGATGATCCGGACAGCGGTCATGCCGCCCAGTCTGACAGCGACCGGTGTCGGGCGTGTTTCACGCGTAGATGCCGAGGAGAAGGCGGTGGGCGATACCAGACTCGAACTGATGACCTCTTCCGTGTGAAGGAAGCGCGCTACCAACTGCGCCAATCGCCCGTGACCCGGGATGTGCTCCGTGGGCCGAGATCCGATGTTACCGGATCGGGGCGCCCGGCAACGAATCCTCGGCGAGACACGCGCGGGGCGCATCCGGTTTTGCGAACCGCGGAGAGTGCACTAAAGTCGATCAAGCGCCTGAGGGAGTCGGAAACGACGAACACGGGGGCATGCGGATGTAGCGCAGTTGGTAGCGCACAACCTTGCCAAGGTTGGGGTCGCGAGTTCGAGTCTCGTCATCCGCTCGAGTGCACGGGTCTCTTTTCGAGGAGATCACGGCACGTGGGGTCAAACCACACGGTTAATCCACACGGTGGCGTGGCCGAGCGGCTAGGCACCGGCCTGCAAAGCCGTTTACACGGGTTCGAATCCCGTCGCCACCTCGCCTCACAACTGAATACGCCTGTACAGGCGCGATTGGCGCAGCGGTAGCGCGCTTCCCTGACACGGAAGAGGTCACTGGTTCGATCCCAGTATCGCGCACAGACGAAAACCCCTGAGAAATCAGGGGTTTTTCTCGCATGGGGAGCGAAGCGCTAGCCTTCGGGGAATATACGGGGAACATCGCTTCGGGTGTGCGCGAGGTGAACGGCCGGGTGCGCCTTCCTCTGACGTTTTCCCGCGCGATGGTCCGACAACGCCGCCCTCATCGCCCTCACCGGCACGACATCTCGCGGAACGCTCGCCGCCTGGTCGACCCCCGGCGCGTCCGCAAGCGTGACTCTCGGACAGCTCGCCGGCATGAGTGAGACCGACATCGCCACCCTCCTCGCCGCACACCCCGAACTGATCGACAAGCTCCTCACCGCGCAGACCCCCGAGCAAACCGCAGCGTGGTGGCAGAGTCTGACCCTCGACCAGCAACACGCCCTCGTCCTCGGCGGGTCCACGCTCATCGGCGCACTCGACGGGCTCCCGCCGGCAATCCGTGTCGCCGCGAATCGCATCAACGCGGCGAACCAACTGCCAGACCTGGAACGACGTCAGTTCACCGCTGACTTCAACCACCTTGCGACCGTCAATACAAACTTCGTCGACCCACACTTGGTTAACTACCTCCGACGCGTAGCCGACGGAGACGTGCAGCTCTACCTCTGGCGCCCTGAGAAGGGCGCGATCATTGAGATGGCTGGAGACCCACGCACCGCGAAGTCCGCACTGTTCGTGGTGCCCGGCACGAGCGCGAGCATCAGCGAGTTCACCAGCGACAACCCGACGACGGGATTCGCGAACTGGCAAGTCGAAAGATCCGTGCCGCCAGGATCTGTGCTTGCATTCACCGTGCTCACCGGACCGATGCCATATCTGACGCCTGACCCAGTCGACTTCTGGTCTAATGGGCCGCAGAACAACGCATTCGCCACCGCCCGCGCGCCAGAGTACGCAGCATTCCAGAAGGGCCTGACCGCCTCACTACCCGATCTTCCAACGGTCAGCTACGAGCACTCGTACGCTTCCGCGGTCGGATCCACCGCCGAGTCCCTCGGCGCCGCCCCTACGGTTCTCGTCCTCGCTGCTGGAGTAGGTGCACGATCCGAGGACCACCTCACTGACAGCGTGACGCGGTACTCTATCCAGGCGCCGAATGACATCAACAGGTATTACGCGGGAGAGCGCGCTTGGGAGGTCGGCTTTGATGTCGCCCCTGAGAAGATTCCCGGGATCAGGGTGCTTGATTCGGGGATGAGCGGATTGCCGATTAGTCCGACTGCCGCGAAGTTGGAAGGGGCCGTCTTTTGGCCGATGGTCGTCGCGCAAGTTCCAGCGAGCGTGATTTCCCACACCAACCTGATGAGTGATGACGTCGCGACAAACGGTGCTGCGCTGTATTCGGTTCAACAGATTCTTCAGGGGGTCGCACATTGATATGGAAGCGAAAACTCCTCCTTCTCGCTGGAGTCATGGGCTGTTCTTTGTTGATGAGTGGGTGTTCAGTGAGCCAACTACCGAGCTATGAAGCCGTGAAGGCCGACGTGAATGCCTCGATGCAGGAGGTTGTCGATTTGCTGCCAGAGGGTACCCAGGTCTCGCTTCGTCCCGAGAGCACCCCCTACCCATGCGAAGACAAACTGTCGCTGGGTTCGGGGAAGGGTGTCTTCTACACCGGGCAGCTCGAAGCTACGCTTCCACCCACCGCCGATGCATCACATGTCGTCGACGATTTGCCTGCGCGTTTGGGAGAGCAGTGGAAAGCGAGCAAGACCGGCGTCGCGCTCTCAAGTTCAGCTGTGATTTTGACAGACAGCAAAAGACAGGTCCAGCTGAACGTGATGGATGTCTGACTCGCCCCGGCGTGTCCGGAGACAGGATTCCTTGGAAGGATCTGTCTCATGGGACGTCCCAGTAAGTACCCGCGTGAGCTTCGTGAGCGCGCTGTCCGTAAGGTCGCCGAGGTGCGATCCGACTATCCGAGCGAGTATCAGGCGATGAGCGCGGTGGCGCAGATGCTCGGTGTGGGATCGCCCGAGACGATCCGCACCTGGATTCGCCGCCAGCAAGTCGATGCCGGCGACCGGCCTGGCGTCACGACCGACGCAGCGGTGGAGATCAAGCGCCTCAAGCGTGAGAACGCCGAGCTTCGTCGTGCGAACGAGATCTTGAAGGCAGCATCAGCTTTCTTCGCGGCCGAACTCGACCGGCCACACAAGAGATAGTCGTCTTCATCGACGAGCACAGGGAGCGCGCCGACGGCGGGCTGCGATGGGGTGTCGAGTCGATCTGCACGGTGCTGACCCAGCATGGCGTGCAGATCGCCCCATCGACGTACTACGACGCCAGAGGGCGCGGCCAGTCGCCTCGGGCGGTGTCGGATGAGCGGTGGAAGCCGATCATCCTGGCCACGTGGCAGGAGCAACGCAAGGTCCTCGGCGCGCGCAAGCTGTGGCTTCGGTTGCGCCGCAACGGGCACGACATCGCCCGCTGCACGGTCGAACGTCTCATGCGGGAGTTGGGGATCGCTGGCGTGGTTCGCGGCAAACGCAAGCGTCCGGTCGATACGGAGCCGAGGCAGACCAGACCTGCCGACCTCGTTGACCGCCACTTCGCACGGCTGCGCACGAACCAGCTGTGGGTCGCGGACTTCACGTACGTGTGGACGTGGTCCGGATGGGTGTACGTCGCGTTCGTGTTCGACGCGCACTCCCGACGCATCCTGGGATGGCGGGCCGCGACGAGCATGACGACGCCGCTGGTGCTGGACTGTCTCGACATGGCGCTATGGGCGCGCCGATGTGAAGGCGTCACCGCGTTCACCGGACTGACGCACCACACGGATGCGGGCAGCGTCTACACGTCGATCGCGTTCACCGACCGGCTCATCGACGAAGGCATCGACCCGTCCGTCGGGTCCGTCGGCGACGCGTACGACAACTCCCTCGCGGAGTCGCAGATCGGCCTGTACAAGTCCGAGCTGATCCACCACGAAGGGCCCTGGCGCGACGTCGACCAAAGTCGAGGCCGCCACTGCCTCCTGGGTGCTGTGGTTCAACACCGAACGCACCCACGGCTCCATCGACGACCTCACGCCCCTCGAGGTCGAACAACTCGACTACGCTCGCAACGAACCGGTCGAACAAGCCGGCTGACACCAGCAAAACACTCTCCGGACACGCCGGGGCGAGTCAGTCTCCAAAGCGTACGGAGGGACTTCAGTTATCGACATAACGGGGATCTCTCGCTGCGCCACCTCACCAACGAACTAGTGCAGCGCAACGTGAGATTGCGCAAGAGCGGTGTTTTGCAAGCCCTCGCGAAATCAACGACCTCACAGTCGGCGCCATCGGAAGTAGCCGCATCCTCGGCCAGCTTCAGAAGTCGGACTATCTCGAACGGGTCATGTCAGGCGCGGTCCAGCTCTACCTCTAGCAACCCGATCAAGATTGCATAGTCGAGATGATCGGCAACCCGAGCGCCGCCGCACCGAGTGACGGCACCGCGCCGCAGTTCGACGCTGCGGTCGCCGAAGCCGTCATCGCGGCGTTCAGCGGCACCGGCAAGCCCTACATCCACACCGGCGGCCTGTGGATCCACGGCCCGTCCGACGACCTCACCGAGCAGACCCCGTTCAACCCGCCGGCGATCGTCGCCTGGCGTGAGGGAGTGGAGTCCCGGCTCGCCGCCGCCGATCTCGCGCTCACGATCGTCGAACCCGGGATCGTCCACGGTCACGGTGCCGGCATCCCCGCCATGCTGGGCTCCGCTCCGCGCGACGCCGAGGGTCGCCTCACCGTCATCGGCGACGGCACCCCGCACTGGGCGACCGTGCACGTCGACGACCTCGCCGAGCTGTACGTGCGGGTGATCGAGAGCCCCGAGCCGGTCGGACGGGTGCTCGGCCTCAGCGGTCACAACGCGACGGTCACCGAGCTCGGCGAAGCGGTCGCCGGCGGTCCTGTCGTTGCGGAGGGCGTCGAGGCATCGCGTGCACGTCTGGGCGCACCGTTCGCCGACGCCCTCATGCTCGACCAGCAGGGAAGCGGTGCGAAAGCGCGCGCGCTCGGCTGGACGCCGACCCGCCCCTCGCTGCTCGAGGAGATCCGCGCCTGCGCGTACGGCTCGGCCGCGCAGGGCTGATCAGGTCACTCGCGGTCGGCGCCGCACCTCTGTCGCCGCGGAGCGCTCCGGTCTACGCTCTCGGCATGTGCCGAAACATCCGGGTGATCCACAACTTCGACCCGCCCACGACCGATGACGAGGTCCGTGAAGCGGCACTGCAGTTCGTCCGCAAAGTGAGCGGCTCGACGCATCCCTCGCGCGCCAACACCGAGGCATTCGAGGCGGCGATCGACGAGATCGCCGCGGCCACGCGTCGCCTCCTCGATGCGCTCGTGACCGCGGCGCCGCCCAAGAACCGCGAGGCCGAGGCGGTCAAGGGACGCGCCCGCCACGAGAAGCGGATGGAGCGCGAAGTGCGCATCCGCACAGCATCCTGATCGGATGCTGCTGCCGGATGCCGCGGCATCCGGCGACTTCTCAGCTTCACGTCACCGTGCTGCCCTACTGTGGCAGCAGTCCAGGGGGAGTACTCCGACACGGACGGCTCGTCAATACAGTCGCATCGCGGCCCGGGCCGACCGGTCCCGTGAGGGATGGGGGAGACTCTGGCGTCGACTCGTCACGCCATTCTTCGGGAGACCCCTGTGAACATCACCCCGCTCGTGTGGATCATCACGATCGCCGTCACCATCGCCTTCTTCGTGTGGGAGTTCTTCGCGCACGTGCGCAAGCCCCACGAGCCGACCGTCGGCGAGTCCGCGCGCTGGTCGGCCTTCTACATCGGTCTCGCGCTACTGTTCGGTGTCGGCGTGGGCGTCTTCTCGGGGTGGGGATACGGCGGCGAGTACTTCGCCGGGTACCTCACCGAGAAGGCCCTGTCGATCGACAACCTGTTCGTGTTCCTCATCGTCATGACCGGGTTCGCGGTGCCGAAGATGTACCAGCAGAAAGTGCTGATGATCGGCATCGTCATCGCCCTCATCATGCGCGGCGCCTTCATCGCCATCGGGGCGGCGCTGATCGAGAACTTCTCGTGGGTGTTCTACCTCTTCGGCGCGCTGCTGCTGTTCCTCGCGTACCGACAGGCGTTCGCGCACGGCGAGTCCAACCCCGCCGACGGCTGGTTCATGCGCCTCGTGCGCCGCGTGCTGCCGGTCAGCGACGAGTACGACGGCGACCGGCTCACGGTGAAGAAGGACGGTCGCCGCTTCGTCACCCCCATGCTCCTCGTCATCGTCGCGATCGGCTTCATCGACCTCGTCTTCGCCGTCGACTCGATCCCCGCGATCTACGGGCTCACCGAGGAGGCCTACCTCGTCTTCACGGCGAACGCCTTCGCACTGATGGGTCTGCGCCAGCTCTACTTCCTCATCGGCGGTCTGCTCGAGCGCCTCGTGTACCTCGCCCAGGGACTCGCCGTGATCCTCGCGTTCATCGGCGTGAAGCTGCTCATCCACGCGCTCCACAAGAACGAGCTCCCGTTCATCAACGGCGGCGAGCACGTGACGTTCATTCCCGAGATCCCCATCTGGCTGTCGCTGCTGTTCATCGCCGCCACCGTCGCCGTCGCGACGATCGCGAGCCTCCTGAAGACGCGGAAGGATGCCCGGGGCGACGCCCTGCCCGTCGCGCGCCACGACGCCCGTTGAGGGGGGCCGTTGGCGCTGGGATCACACGCGAGGCAGGCCCGGGGGCACTTCCGGCCGTGCGGCTCTCGGCTGGACGCGCCCGAGGAGAGGACGTGGCAGGGCTTCACCGACGTTGCCGAGGTCCTGGCCGCCGCGGCACAGCATCTTCTTCGCGAACGGCCTCGACCTGCCGTGGGAGCGGGCCCCCACGTGGGATCCCGCCGTGTTCGAGATCGTCGATTCGGCCCTCACCGCCTGAGGCGCACGCCCGGCATCCGTCTGCGAGCATGAGCGTATCGGGCCGGGGTGCGCTGGGGGAGGTAGCCATGGCCTGGGGTGCCCGCGGGGCGGTGTGGGGTGGCCCGGATCGGCGCGCGGCGCGCCGGGGGCGTGCGTGCCCGGGCGACGCCCACACCCCGGCGGCATCCGAAGTGCAAGGGATGCCGGGCGACACGCCGGTGCGACGCGCGCCCGGGCGGCGTGTCCCCGCGGCCGCCTTGCAGTTCGGGTTATGGGTGGGATGCGGCAGGCGAGCGAAGTCCTGGCCCGGCGGCGGCCGGCGTGCGAGCAGGTCGAAAGTAAGCTCGACGCGTGAGCAGATGGCGGCCGTCCCCCGCGCGATGGACACACCACGCGGCATCCGAGACGCCCCGCTTCTCACCGAGCGTCGAGTCCCGCGCCACCCGCTGGTCGCTGGGCGCCGCTCTCGTCGCCGCCGCCACCACCGTGCTCGTCATGGGCGGGGCGCGGATGCCGCTCGGCGGCGGCGAGTCCGTCGGCAGCCTGGCGGCACTGCTCGCGGCCATCGCGGCCGGTCCGGCCTTCGCCGTCTCGTTCGCGCTCGAACGGCGCCGCGGATATCTCGCCTGGCGCAACAGCCTGCCGCGCGCCAAACGTGTGACCGACCTGATCGCCCTGTCGGCGGCGATGATGATGCTGGCGGCCCTCGTCGTCGTCGCCGTCGCCGAACTCTTCCAGCTGGGCTTCCGCGGCCTCACGATCGACCCGTTCGGTGCCGCGGCGCTGGTCGCCGCCGCCGTCGGCACGATGACCTACGTCGCATCGGTCTCGGGGGCACGGGTCACCTCCACGGGCGTCGCCTCGCTCGCCACCCTCGTGCTGTTCATCGGCACGCTCGCGAGCATGGTGAGCGCCTCGCAGGGTGATTGGTGGCGGTTCCACTTCTCCGAACTGGGCAACGAGTTGGGGTACGCCGGCTACCAGTTCAACCTCTCCCTCATCACGACCGGCGCCGTCATCACCGCGCTCGCCAACTTCGTCGCTCACGACCTCGAGGTGGGTTTGCGTGCGCACGTCGACACCCCACAGCGCCGTGCCCGCCTGTTCGCCTGGCTGCTGGCCGTGATCGGTCTGTGCTTGATGGTCGCCGGCTTCGTGCCGGACGCCGTCGCCTTTCCGGTGCACGTGGGCGCGGCATCCGGAATGGTCGTCGTCTTCGGCGTGCTGGTCGGATGCCTGCTGACTCTCGTTCCCGGCATCCGCCGCGACATCGCGGTCTTCTCGGTGCTGGTCGTCGCGGGCATCGTCGTCGCGGTCGCCCTGTGGGTGCCGATCGACTACTACAACCTCACCGGGTCGGAGTTCATCATCGCGGGCCTGCTGTTCGCATGGCTCATGCTGTTCGTGCGCCAGGCGAGGGCGTACGCGGATGCCGCCGCGCCGGCACCTCCCGTTCCCGCGGCAGCGGCTCCGGCCGCCGCGTGAGCGCGGGTGCACCAACTAACGTGAAGGGGACGAAAGGGTCCGGATGCGTGCAGTGGTGATGGATGCCGTCGGCGCACCGTTGGAGGTGCGTGCGGTCGCTGACCCGGTCGCACCCGCCGGCGGCGTGGTTATCGAGGTGCGGGCGACGGGGCTGTGCCGCAGCGACTGGCATGCCTGGGCGGGTCACGACGACATCGCCGTGCCGCACGTTCCGGGCCACGAGCTTGCCGGCGTGATCGTCGAGACCGGCGCGGGCGTCGAGCGTTTCGCCGTCGGTGACCGGGTGACCGTGCCGTTCGTCTGCGGCTGCGGGGCATGCGGGTGGTGCCGCGCGGGCGACGCGCAGGTGTGCCCCGATCAGCAGCAGCCCGGGTTCACGCACTGGGGCTCGTTCGCCGAGCGCGTTGCGCTGCACGCGGCCGACACCAACCTCGTGCGCATTCCGGACGACGTGTCCTTCGCCGCCGCGGCTGCCCTCGGATGCCGCTTCGCGACCGCGTTCCGTGCGCTCACCGGTCGCGCGCACGTGCAACCCGGCGAGTGGGTCGTCGTGGTCGGGGCGGGTGGGGTGGGACTCAGTGTCGTCATGATCGCCCGCGCGCTCGGTGCTCACGTCGTGGCCGTCGACCGCAACCAGGCCGCGCTGGACGCGGCATCCGCTCTCGGCGCCGATGCCGTCGTCGTCGCCGACGGGGTGGACGTGCCCGATGCCGTGCGCCGGATCACCGGCGGAGGCGCGCACGTCTCGATCGACGCGGTGGGCGAGGAGCAGACGGCGGCCGACGCCGTGCTGAGCCTGCGTCGCCGCGGCCGCCACGTGCAGGTCGGGCTGCTTCCGTCGGAGACGGGGTTGTCGGGGATGCCGATGGCCCGCGTGATCGCGTGGGAACTCGACGTGCTCGGCAGCCACGGCATGGCCGCCGTCGACTATCCGGCGATGCTCGAGCTCATCGCCGAGGGGCGCCTGCGTCCGCAGGAACTCATCGAACGCACGATCTCGCTCGCCGAGGCCGCGGCGCTGCTGCCCACCTTCAACCGTGCCACGCTTGCCGGTATGACGATGATCGATCCGGGAGTTCTCGCATGAGCGGGACGAAGCGCGCCGAGCCGACCTTCCAGCGCAACGCACTGGCACCGGCCTTGCTTGCCGCCGCCGTGCTGTTCCTCGCGCCCGTGCTGCTGACGGCGGGCTGGGGGATCGTGGTGCTCTTCGTCGTCGCGATCCTGGCGCTGATCGTCGGCTGGTTCGCCGTGCAGGCGCGTCAATGGGTGTGGGCCGCGGTGTTCGCCGTGATCGCGGTGGCCTGGAACCCCGTCTTCCCGTTCGGGTTCGACGGCTTGGTCTGGTCGCTCGTGCAGCCGGCCGCCGCCATCGTGTTCCTCGTCGCGGGCGCGATGATCAAGACCCCGCGGGACTGAGCGCCTCGGCATCCTGCCGCTGCTGCGGCGTGACGGTGAACGGTGAGGAGTCTGGCTCGCCGCGGTGACGCACGGTCTGCACGACGAAGATCGCGATCCCGAGCACGACGACGGCGAACGATGCCCAGATGTTCGCCGGGATGCCGAGAGGTGCGTCGCTCGTGGGGTCGATGCGGATCGCCTCCAGCCAGCTGCGACCCAGGCCGTACCAGGTGAAGTACGCCGCGATGAGCCGCCACGATGCCCAGGGGAACCGTCCACAGCGCCACGTCGAGCACGGTGCCCGCCGGCACCCCGCGGGCGCGCAGCCGCCGCTCGGTGATGATCACGGCGGCGATGATTCCCGCGATGATGCACAGCGCGTAGATGTGGATCGTCAGCGGGCCGATGTGGAAGCTGGACCAGCTGAGGTCAGGGCTCGGGATGCTCAGGTGCACGCCCGACATTATGTGCCTGCCGGGTATGAGTTGGCCCGGGGGGCTCGGGGTTCCGTTCCGCGGTGACCGAACTGCAAGGCGTCGACCGCAACACGCGGGGTCAGGCCCGGATGCTGCGGCGTGTCGCTCGGCATCCCTTGCAGTTCGGGTCGGGAATGGGCGTTCCACTGACGCGCGGGGGGTGCCCCTATGTCTTCTGTCAAGCGGCGAGGACCGGTTCGGTGATGCGCGACTGGTAGAGGGTGCCGTCGCGGAGCATCGCGAACAGGACGT
>NZ_JAJJIB010000007.1:0-149599 GCF_020905435.1 Microbacterium sp. F2E
ACTCGTCCGTGTAGTTCTTCCTAGCCATCCCTTGAATTCTCGCTTCCCCAGCAACGTGCTGGAATCAGCGTGCCCAAGATCAGGGGTCAAGCGCCAGGTGGTCGTTTGCGCCACTTGTTTGCGCGCTGGGTGGAATAAGTGTCGCGATCGACGGCTTCGGGCGGGGTGAGGTGGTCGTTTGCGCCACCTGTCTCGCGAGGCCTCAACCGGGCCAGCCGTGGCGCCGCAGCGCGTCGGCGATGATCTGCGGGGCACGGGGCCGCGGCCCGCGGACCTGTGTGCTCACGAGTCTGATCACCTCATACCCGAGCCGGACGTATGCCGCGTGCTTCTGCAGGTCGCGGAGCCACTGCCGTCGGCTGACCCGGTGATGGTCGCCCTCGATCTCCACGAGCGTCCGGTACCCCGGGTGGGCCGCGTCGGCGATGCCGACGAGCGCGCCGTCGGGCGTCCGGATCTCGACGTCGAGGTCGGGCTCCGGGAGTCCGGCGTCCTGGCACGTCAGCCGGAAGTCCGTCTCGACGGCCGATCCACTTCCGACGCGGATGTCGCTCAGGGCGGCCAGCAGACGCCCACGATGGCGTCTTCCACGCGCCATCGCCGCGGACCGCAGCTGCTCGATCGTGGCGTGCTGCGCGTCCGGCATCGGTCGTCCCCGCTCGTTGCGCGGGATGCGCACGATCGCATCGCCCAGGATCACCAGCTCGCGATGCGTCAACTCTCCGCCGAGCATCGCCCAGATCGACGCCGGGCTCGCGACGCGCACGCCGTCGATCTCACGCGTGCTCACCAGCTGCGGGGCGATCTTCGTTCCACGGATACCACGGCCACGCGGAGCGCGCTGCGGCGCGACCACGCCGACGCAGAGTTCCTCCGCGGCGGGGCACGGCAGCATCAGGAGCGCGGCGGCCGACCGCCCCGCAACGAAGGCGTGCGCCGGCGCTACCTGGAAGTACGCCTGCGCGTCGGACAGGACTCGGGCGTGCTCGGCTCGATCCGCCGCGAGGGGGTCCGCGTCATGGGCCGATTCGGATGCCGGCGGCGCAGGAGCCGGCATCCGCCTGCGCACCCCGTGGTAGGGACGCTCGAGGTCGTGCGCGCGGAGCCGGCTGGTGGTGTGGCCCTGTGCGAGCGCGTCGGCGACGGTGAAACTCGCTCCGAGGCGGGCGCTGAGCGGTCGAGGTGTGATCGGCATCCTGCGAGGATGACGCCTGCGGCGCGCCTGTGGGGCTCGATCTCCCCGCTCTGTGGATGACCCGCAGACATCGCGGCCTGGGGAGAGGGCGGCGGCGCGCGCCGCCGCACTCCAGAAAAGGGGGCGCGATCTGCGGGCTCACCGAGGTTCAGGTGGTCGATTGCGCCACCGAAACCCCGACCGAGCGCGAGACCCCGCCCGAGCGCGAAAACCCCGACTCAGGATGTCGGGGTCTCGGGCCGTGCCGGCAGGCGCACCTCGAACACCGTCGCGCCGGGCTCGCTGTCGACGGTGATGGCGCCGTGGTGGGCCGTCACGATCGCCTTCGCGATCGACAGACCGAGCCCGGTGCCACCGGTCTGACGCGCCCGGGAGGTGTCGGCGCGCGCGAAGCGCTCGAACAGCTCGTCGGCGATGGCGGGGTCGATGCCCGGCCCGTTGTCGGCGATCCGCACGACGGCCTCGCCGTCGGCGACCTCGACGCTCGCGATGATGCGGGTGCCCGCGGGCGTGTGCACTCGCGCATTCGTCAGCAGGTTCGCGACGACCTGGTGCAGCCGCACCGCGTCGCCCGCGACGACAACGGGCTCCTCCCCGGCATCCAGCTCCCACTCGTGCTCGGGGCCGGCGGCCTGCGCGTCCGCGACGGCGTCGACGACGACGCGGGTGAGATCCACGGCGCCGTAGACGAGCTCCTTGCCCTCGTCCAGGCGTGCCAGCAGCAGCAGATCATGCACGAGCGTCGTCATCCGAAGGGATGCCGCTTGGATGCGCTCCAGTCCCTGCTGCGACTGGTCCGCGGTCGCTGCGAGCTGCGCCGTCGTCGCGCGGTCGCCGGCGTCGCGCGACAGCTTCAGCGAGCGCAGCGACAGCTCCGAGTAGCCGCGGATCGCGGCGAGCGGCGTGCGGAGCTCGTGACTCGCGTCGGCGACGAACGCCCGCATCCGCTCCTCGTTGCGCTGGCGGGCGGCGAGGGAGGTGTCGACGTGATCGAGCAGCGTGTTCAGCGCCGCGCCGACCCGGCCGATCTCGTCGGAGGCGTCGGCTTCGGAGGCCGGCACCCGCTCGGTGATGGTGACATCGCCCGAGTCGAGACGCTGCGCGGCGACCCGCGCCGCCGTGTCGGCGACCGAGCGCAGCGGCTTCAGGGACTGTCGGATGACCAGGGCGAGGAGCGCGGCGAGCACCAGCAGGCCGCCGACGGTCAACAGGGCCACGGTCGTGAGGATCTGCGCGACCGTCGAGGTCAGTTCCGAGGTCGGCATGCCGACGAGGTAGAACACCCCGCCCGCCGTGCCCTGGAACTTGACGCGATACTCTCCGACGTCCGCGACCGGCAGTGTTCCCCAGCCCTGCTCGTCGACGCCTTGCGGCATGAGGGCGGAGATCTCGCTCTGCGTCAGCTCCACGACGTTGCCGTCGTGGTCGACGTACGCGCCGGAGAGCCCGCTGAAGGTCTGGAGCACGAGCAGGGTGCCGTTCTCCTGGCGGCCCGCGCTCAGCACGTCCACCGCCGTGCTGCCGGGCTGGATCATGCGCTGGACGATGTTGGAGGCCTCCGACACCTGCGCGTTCAGGTTCTCGGCCATGATCGAGCGCAGGATGGTCCCCGTCGCGAACCCGACCCCCACGAGGATCAGCGCGACGAAGGAGACGACCGTGACGATGAGGCGGGTCTGCAGGCTCCAGCGATGCCGGGCGCGCGGGGCGTCCCGCGCGTCGGTCACGGCCGGGGCGGTGCTCACTGCGGCGCTTTGATCATGTAGCCGACGCCGCGCACCGTGTGGATGATCGGCTCACGGCCGGCGTCGATCTTCTTGCGCAGGTACGAGATGTAGAGCTCCACGACCGAGGAGCGCCCGCCGAAGTCGTAGTTCCAGACGCGGTCGAGGATCTGCGCTTTCGATACGACGCGGCGCTGGTTGCGCATGAGAAAGCGCAGCAGCTCGAACTCCGTCGCCGTCAGCTCGATCTCGGTGCCCGAGCGCTCGACTTCGTGCGAGTCCTCGTTGAGGGTCAGGTCGCCCACCCGCAGGATCGGGTCGGCGCCCTCCGCCATCGCCGTCCCGGCGCGGCGCATGAGCCCCCGCAGTCGCGCCACGACCTCCTCGAGGCTGAACGGCTTCGTGACGTAGTCGTCGCCGCCGGCGGTGAGTCCGGCGACGCGGTCCGCCACGGCATCCTTCGCGGTGAGGAAGAGCACCGGCACATCGTTGCCCGCGTGGCGCAGCCGTTGCAGGACGGACATGCCGTCGAGGTCGGGCATCATGATGTCGAGCACCATCGCGTCGGGGTCGAACTCGCGCGCCTGGGCCAGGGCGTCGAACCCTGAGCCGGCGCTGCGGACCTCCCACCCCTCCATGCGCAGGGCCATCGACAGCAGGTCGGTGAGCATCTGCTCGTCGTCGACGACGAGCACGCGCAGCGGCGAGCCGTCGGAGCGGTGAAGGGCGGCAGTGGGGGCGGGAGCGGTCATGTCCTCCATTCTCATGACGTCTCTGTGGAATGGCTATGGCTACGGCTATGGGAAACCTATGGATCAGGCGAGGATGCCGCCCCGCACCCGGCACGCGAGGCGGGCGCAGGCCATAGGTTCCGCATAACCGCGACCGAGGATCCGCATCACGAGCGTTCCTACCGTCGATGCGTCGGCGCCCTCTCGATCAGTCGGGGCGCCAGAAGGAGACCCATGTACTGGACGTACCTGCGCCGCGAGCTGTCGGGGCGCAAGAAGCAGACCGCGATCGTGGCGATCGGACTCGCCATCGCCATCGCGCTCGTCATCATCGTCAACTCGCTGTCCGCCGGCATCCGCGATGCCCAGGCGCAGGCGCTCGAATCCGTCTACGGCGTCGGCACCGACCTCACCGTCACCGGCGCCCAGACCGAGCCGGGCGCCGACGGCGGCGGACGGCCGCAGTTCGACTTCGACGAGGACGGGGGCAGCACGTCCGACGACGGCACGACGACCCTCAGTCAGTCGCGACTGACGACCGACTTCCGGCGCGGCACGCTCGACGCCTCGACGCTCGACACGGTAAGCGCGATCGACGGCGTCGCGGCGGCATCCGGCGCCCTCAGCCTCACCAACACGACCTTCTCCGGCGAACTGCCGCAGGCGCCCAGCGAGAGCGGGACCACCGACGGCCAGACCGGGGGAGAGGCCCCGCAGGAGGGCCAGGGCGGACCCGGCGGCGGCTTCGGCGGCGGATCGTTCGGCGTCGACTCGTTCACGGTGCTGGGCATCGACCCCGACGCCGACGCCGTCGGACCGATGTCGGCCGTCACCGTCAGTGACGGCCGCGCGCTCGAGGCCTCCGACGCCGGAGCCGACGTCGCCGTGCTCGACGCCACGTACGCGACGAGCGCCGGCCTCGCCGTCGGCGACACCATGGACATCGGCGGGACGAGCTTCGAGGTCGTCGGCATCGTGACCTCGGCCTCGTCGAGCGCCGACACCGCCTCGAACGTCTACATCCCGCTGGACGTTGCGCAGACCCTCTCCGGCGCCGGCGACGTGCTGTCGACGGTGTACGTGCAGGCCGCCTCCAGCGACGACATCTCCGCGGTGCAGACGGCGCTGCAGGATGCCCTGCCCGACGCGACCGTCAGCTCACAGTCCGACCTCGCCTCGACGGTCTCCGGCTCCCTCTCCAGCGCGAGCTCACTCATCACAAGCCTCGGCAGGTGGCTGTCGATCATCGTGCTCGCTGTGGCGGTCGCCCTCGCGGTGCTGTTCACGATCTCGGGCATCTCCCGGCGCACGCGGGAGCTCGGCACCCTCAAGGCGATCGGTTGGTCGAACTCGCGCGTCGTCGGACAGGTGGCCGGGGAGTCCGTCGTCCAGGCCCTCATCGGCGGTGCGGCCGGGGTCGTGCTGGGGCTTGTGGGTGTGCTCGTGATCAACCTCGTCTCCCCGACGATCTCATCGGCCCCGGCGACGACGGCCGGACAGGGCGGCCCGGGCGGCGCAGGCGGCACGGGCAACGGCGGCGGGATGGGCGGCGGGGGCTTCGGCGCCCAGTTCACCCAGACCGCGACCGACATCGTGCTGCACGCGCCGCTGTCGCTGTGGATCGTCGTGGCGGCCCTGCTGCTCGCCGTCGCGGGCGGCCTCGTCGCCGGCTCGTTCGGCGGCTGGCGCGCCGCGAAGCTCAGCCCCGCCGAAGCCCTGCGAGCGGTCGCGTGAGCGCGGCATCCCCCTTCCGCCCCGTGCGCACACCCCGACCGAGGAGACAGAGATGACCATGATCGACCAGACCGTGACGGATGCCGCGGCCACCCCCACCGTGCCGGCCTATCGGCTCGCCGGGGTCACGAAGACCTACCAGCAGAAGGGACGCGTCGTGCAGGCACTGAAGGGGGTGGACGTCGAGATCGCCGCCGGAGATTTCGTCACGATCCAGGGCCCCACCGGCGGCGGCAAGTCGACGCTGCTGCAGCTGCTGGGGGCGCTGGACACCCCAACCGCCGGACACGTCATGATCGGGGAGACCGACCTCGCCACGGCGTCCGCGAAGGATCTCGAGCACGTGCGGGCGCAAGAGGTGGGGTTTGTGTTCCAGGCATTCAACCTCATCCCCACCCTGACGGCGGCCGAGAACGTGTCGATGGGCCTGGAGCCGCTGGGCCTTGCTCCCGCGGAGCGGGCCGAGCGCGTCGCCGACGCCCTCGCACGCGTCGACCTGTCCGACCGCGGCGATCACCGTCCCGGTGAGCTCTCCGGGGGACAGCAACAGCGCGTCGCGATCGCCCGGGCCATCGCGAAGCGGCCCCGGGTGCTGCTGGCGGACGAGCCCACCGGCAACCTCGACGAGTACATGCGCGACGAGATCCTCGCGGTGCTCGAGCACCTGAACGCCGAGGGTCTCACCCTCGTCGTGGTGACCCACGACTCCGCGGTCGCCCGTCGCGCGCGGCGCCGGCTGCGGCTGGACAAGGGGACGATCAAGGACATCACCCGCTGACGCGGGCCGGTTCCTCACCGTGCCGACGTGCGGCTGGGCCTAGGGTGTGACTCATGGCCCAGCCGCACTGCGTCGTCTACCGCGACGGGACTGCCCACCCCACCGACGCCCCGCTGGACGCGGCGCTCGGCGATGCCCGACGAGACGGCGGGATGCTGTGGGTCGCCCTGACCGCGCCGAGTCCCGACGAGGTCCGGGAGGTCGCCGCGACGCTGGGCCTGGAGCGCCTGGGCGTCGCCACGGCGCTGCGCACCCACCAGCGCTCGAAGCTCGACCGCATCGGCGAGCACCTGTTCGTCGTGGCGCAGCCGGCGCTGTACGACGACGCGGCCGAGACGGTACAGTGCCGCGAGGTGGACGTGTTCGTCGGCCCCGACTTCTTCGTCGCCATCTCCCCGGACGGCGAGGTCGATCTGGAGCGGATGCGGCGGCTGCTCGACGAGCATCCCGAGATCGCCCAGCGCGGCCCGATGGGCGTGCTGTGGGGCATGTTCGAGTTCGTGACCCGCGGATACCGCGATGTGCTCGACGGCATCGAGCACGACATCGACGAGATCGAGAAGGAGCTCTTCGACGAGGGCACCGGTGTCTCGCGCCGCATCTTCGCGCTGCAGCGGGAGGTCATCGATCTGCAGCACGCGACGTCGCCGCTGGCCGACATGATGGACCGGCTGCAGCGGGTCGTCGGCGCGGGCTCACCCGACGCCGAGGCGCCCGGCTTCCGCGAGATCGCCGACCGGGCCCGCTACATCGATGCGCGCGTCGGTGCCTTCCGTCACACGCTCGATGACGCACTGACGATCCACGCGACGATCATCGACCAGCGCCGCAACGATCAGATGAGCGAGATGACGCGCACGAGCATCCAGCAGAACGACCAGGTCAAGAAGATCTCCTCCTGGGCGGCGATCGGCTTCGCGCCGACGCTCGTCGCGGGAATCTACGGCATGAACTTCCGCATCATGCCGGAGCTCGACTGGACGTTCGGCTACCCGTTCGCGCTCGGACTCATGGTCGCCGTCAGCGCCGGCCTGTACCTCGTCTTCAAGCGCAACGACTGGCTGTAGCCGCGCCGAGGGCGCCGGAGTCGCCATTGGCGCCGAGCGGCCCCCTTTCGTCGAGCGGGCCGGTTGCGTACCGTCCGCAACCGGCCCGCTCGCACGCAAACGGCGCTTTCGGCGAGACCCGTCAGTGGGTGTCTTCGGCCTCGACCTCGGTACGGTCGCCCGACCACAGGGTGTGGAAGGTGCCCGGCTTGTCGATGCGCTGGTAGGTGTGCGCGCCGAAGAAGTCGCGCTGACCCTGGATGAGCGCGGCAGGCAGGCGCTCGGCGCGCAGGCCGTCGTAGTACGCCAGCGACGACGAGAACGCGGGGGCGGGGATGCCGGAGGCCGCCGCCAGGGCGACGATGCTCCGCCACGAATCCTGTGCGCGGGTGAGCGCATCGACGAAGTACGGCGCGGTCAGCAGCACGGGAAGGTCCGGCGTGGCGGCGTACGCGTCGGCGATGCGGTTGAGGAACTGCGCGCGGATGATGCAGCCGCCGCGCCAGATCTTCGACACCGCCCCGAGGTCGATGTTCCAGCCGTATTGGGCGGCGCCGGCGCGGATCTCGTCGAAGCCCTGCGAGTAGGCGACGATCTTCGAGGCGTAGAGGGCGAGGCGCACCTGCTCGACGAACGCGTCGGCGTCGTCGACGGTGAAGGCGTCCTCGGCGGGGCCGGGAAGGCCGCCGGAGACCGCGCGCTGCTCGCGGCGGCTCGACAGCGACCGGGCGAACGTCGCCTCGGCGATGCCGGAGACCGGGACGCCGAGGTCGAGGGCGGTCTGCACCGTCCAGGCGCCGGTGCCCTTCGCGCCGGCCGAGTCGAGGATGACGTCGACGAGGGGCTTGCCAGTCTCGGCATCCACCTGGCGGAGCACCTCGGCGGTGATCTCGATGAGGTACGACTCGAGCTCGCCGGTGTTCCAGTCGGCGAAGATGTCGGCGATCTCGGCGGGGGTCTTGCCGGTGCCGCGGCGGATGAGGTCGTACGCCTCCGCGATGAGCTGCATGTCGGCGTACTCGATGCCGTTGTGCACCATCTTCACGAAGTGACCGGCGCCGTCGTGGCCGACGTGCGTGACGCACGGCTCGCCGTCGGGGGCGACGGCCGCGATCGACCGGAGGATCGGGCCGAGGGTGACCCACGCCTCGTCGGGGCCGCCCGGCATGAGCGAGGGGCCGTGCAGGGCACCCTCCTCGCCGCCCGAGACGCCCATGCCGACGAAGTTGAATCCGCGCTCGCGCACGGCCTTCTCGCGGCGGATCGTGTCGGTGAACAGCGAATTTCCGCCGTCGATGATGATGTCGCCGGGCTCGAAGACCTCCATCAGCGACTCGATGACGGCGTCGGTCGGGGCGCCGGCCTTCACCATGATGATCGCGGTGCGCGGCTTCTGCAGGCTCGCCGCGAACTCCTCGTAGCTGAAAGCCGGGACGAAACCCGCCTCAGGGTGCTCGGCGACCAGCTCGTCGGTCTTGGAGCGGCTGCGGTTGAACACCGCGACGGTGTTGCCCTCACGGCTGGCGAGGTTGCGTGCGAGGTTCGAGCCCATGACGGCCAGGCCGACGACTCCGATGTTGGCGGTGGGCTCACCGGCGGAGGCGGGCGCGGCGGTGCTCGCGGTGTCGGGTGTCTCGCGGGGCACGTCCTCGGGGGCGGGTGCCCCCTCGTGACGGGTGGTCGCCTCGTGCGGGGCTTGATCCTGATCGTGCGAGATCTTGGTCTCGGCCTGGTCGCCGCTGGGGGAAGAGTCGTTCGAAGACACACGCGCTCCTGTTGTCGGTCGGTGTCTCCAGCGTAGTCCCGTGCGGCAGGCGCGCCCCGCCGTGTGACGTCGCGCGGCGTGACACGATGGCGGCATGCGCATCGTCGTCATGGGCCCCAGCGGATCGGGCAAGTCGCTCGTCGGCGCCGCGGTGGCGGCGGCGCTGCGCGCGGAGTTCATCGACGGCGACGACCTGCATCCGCGGGCCAACATCGCCAAGATGTCTGCCGGTGTCGCGCTGACCGACGCCGACCGTGCCCCGTGGCTGGATGCCGTGGCCGCCGCGCTGCACCGTCCCCGCATCGTCGTCGCCTGCTCGGCGCTGCGCCGCGCCTACCGCGACCGCATCCGCTCGCTCGCGCCGGGCACGGTGTTCGTGGAACTGGTGGTGCCGCCGGCGCAGCTGCGCACGCGCGTGTCGCGGCGCGACCACTTCATGCCGGCGACCCTGATCGACTCGCAACTGGCCACGCTCGAGCCGCTCGCGAGCGACGAGGCGGGCTTCCGGGTCGCGAACGATGCCGACCTGCCGGCGGTCGTCGCGCGGATCACCGCGCTGGTGACGGGTCAGTCCTTGCGGTAGCCGGAGCGGCCCATCGACCAGAGGGCGCCGATGACGCCGACGGTGGCGCCCACCGTCATGAGTCCGACCAGCCACAGGAGTGCGTGCGACATCCAGCCGTAGTCCATGGGTACTCCTCGCGAGTGGGGAAGGGGTCGTCCTCATCGTACCGGGGTCACTGGTAGACTCGTGCCGTACTTCGGCGAGGGATGCCGCCCGCGAGGGCGCCGGCATCCGTGATCGACGCGGTGAGGCCTTGCGGGGCGTTCCTCACGCGCGTGCGTTCGAGTCGAGACCCAGACCCCAGATCAGGGCGGATCAGCCGCCCGCAAGGAGAATCATCATGTCGACCGAGACCGACACCAAGGTCATCGCCGAGGTCCGCGAGAACTTCGGCAAGGGATACGCCCGTCGCCTGCGCGCGGCCGGCCAGATCCCCGCCGTCATCTACGGCCACGGCACCGAGCCGGTGCACGTGTCGCTGCCGGGCCACCAGGTCTCGCTGCTCATCCGTCGCGCCAACGCGGTGCTCGAGCTCGAGGTCGCCGGCAAGCAGCAGCTGACCCTCGTCAAGGACGTGCAGAAGGACCCGGTGCACCAGATCATCGAGCACATCGACCTGCTCGTGGTGAAGAAGGGCGAGAAGATCCAGGTCGACGTGCCCGTCGTCGTCCTGGGCGAGCCCTTCGCCGGCACGATCGCGAACCTCGACAACGCGACCGTCACGCTCGAGGTCGAGGCCACCCACATCCCCGAGACCATCGAGGTCGACGTCGAGGGCCTGGAGGACGGCACGCACATCACCGCCGCCGACCTGACCCTCCCCAAGGGTGCGGCGCTCGTGACCGAGCCCGAGACGCTCGTCGTCGCGATCTCGGTGCCCGCCGCGACCATCGCCGAGTCGGACGAGATCGAGGCCGCCGACGAGGCTGCCGCCGAAGAGCAGTCCGAGGCCGCCGAGTAATCGGGAACGCAACGTCCGGAGCCCGCCGCCACCGATACTGGTGGGGCGGGCTCCGTCGTTCCCGTGTGCACCGCGAGTCGTGGGAGAGGACGCAGATGGCTGAGACCTGGCTGGTCGTGGGGCTCGGGAACCCGGGTCCCCGCTACGAGAACACGCGCCACAATGTCGGCCAGATGGTCATCGCGGAACTCGCCGCCCGCCGCAGCGAGACCCTGCGGGCGCACAAGGCGAACGCCCGGGTCGCCGAGACCTGGCTGCAGCCGGGCGCGGCCAAGCTCGTGCTGGCGACGCCGAACTCGTTCATGAACACGTCGGGCGGACCGGTGTCGCAGCTCGCGCGGTTCTACGACGTCCCGGCGGAGCGCGTCGTGCTCGTGCACGACGAGCTCGACATCCCCTTCGACTCCCTCAAGCTGAAGGTCGGCGGCGGACACGGCGGGCACAACGGCATCCGCGACGTCGCCAAGGCGCTCGGGACGGCCGACTTCCCCCGGGTGCGCGTCGGGATCGGCCGGCCGCCGGGCCGGCAGGATCCGGCGGACTGGGTGCTCGACCCGTTCTCCTCCGCCGAGCGCACGCAGCTGCCGCTCGTGCTGGACGAGGCGGCGGATGCCGTGGAGCAGCTCATCGGCGAGGGCCTGCTCGCCGCGCAGCAGCGGCATCACGCGCCGCGCGCGTAGCTGCGGCCCCGGTCAGCCCGATGCGCTGGTCAGCCCGACGCGCCGGCGGCGACGCCGAGGGTCACGGCGATCCCGACGGCGACGCCGTACGCGATCGGACCGAGGGCCGCGATCACGACGGCGGCGATGCCCTGCCCCCGGCCGCGGCGGGTGGCGATCGCGACGATGCCCTGGATGAGGGCCCAGATGCCCAGGACGGTCCCGGCCCAGAACCCGATCTCGGCCCACAGCACGAGTGTGCGCACGGGGCTCAGCAGCGCCAGCAGCGGCGTTTCGCTGAGGTTCTCCAGGCCCTCGGGCGAGATCCCGATGGCGTGGCGCATGGCGCGCTGGGCGGCGGTGAAGCCGGTGAGCGCGCTCAGCAGCGTCGCCCCGACGACGGCGAGGAGCGCGATGCCCAGTGCGCTCGCGCCGAGCGTCGCCCGCCCGGCCGCGGGCGGCTCCGCCGACGGGTACGGCGCACCGTATCCGACGGGCGCCGCGTACACGGGCGGAGCACCGGGGGCCGGCTGCACGTATCCCCACTGCGGCGGGGCCGGGGTCGGGGGCGGGTTCTCGGTCACGACCTCATCCTAGGGTCGGCCTCGCGCGGCCCACGGTCGGCTTCGCCTGGCCCACGGTCGGCCTCGCGGCGCCGGGGGTCGGCCAGCGCGGCGCCCGGGGCAGCGCGGCGGACCCCGGCGGCGGCCGTCGTGTCGGCCACGCGCCGTACACTCGTCCGGTGACAGTTTCCGGGATCGTGCGCGCCCTCTTGCAGGACGACGGCGAGGCGAGCGGGGTCCGCACCGCCGTCGACGCCGCCCTCGTCGACACCGACTTCTCGATGGTCACCGGCCTCGACGCGCCGATGCTGGCCGCGCTCCTCGAGCGTCGCCGGGCGAGCGGCGCTCCGGCGGCGCTGCTGGCGATCGCCCCCACCGGCCGCCGCGCCGAAGGGCTCGGTGCGGCGCTGCAGAGTCTCGTGCCCGACGCGCAGGTGCTGCATTTCCCCGCGTGGGAGACGCTGCCGCATGAGCGGCTGAGCCCGTCGACCGAGACCGTCGGCCGGCGGCTGGCCGTCCTGCGCGCCGCCGCGGCCTGGGAGGCGGCGGGCGGCACGACGCCGCTGATCATCACGGCATCCGTCCGGGGCGCGCTGCAGCCACTTGCCGCGGGTCTCACCGACGCGGGCGTGGTCGAGCTCGCCGTGGGCGCGCGCGGCGCCGGACTGGACACCGTCGTGCGTCGTCTCGTCGACCTCGCCTACCATCGCGTCGACATGGTGTCCCGCCGCGGCGAGTTCGCGGTGCGCGGCGGTATCCTCGATGTCTTCCCCCCGGTGGCCGACCACCCGTATCGCGTCGAGTTCTTCGGCGACGAGGTGGACCAGATCCGCGCGTTCTCGGTCGCCGACCAGCGTTCGCTGCCCGGAGAGGTCACCGCCGTCACCCTGCTGCCCAGCCGCGAACTGCTGCTGACGCCGCCGGTGCGCGCTCGCGCGGCGGACCTGCAGGACCGGTTCCCGGGGCTGCGCACCATGCTCGAGAAGATGAGCGAGGGCATCCCCGTCGAGGGCATGGAATCGCTCCTGCCGGCGGTCGCCGACGCCGTGGTCCCGCTCGTGGACTACCTGCCTCGCGGCACCGCGGCATCCCTCGTCGACCCCGAACGCGCCGTCGGGCGCGCCATGACGCTGGGCGAGACGAACCGGGAGTTCCTCGAGGCGGCGTGGAGCGCCGCCGTCGCCGGCGCCGACACCCCGGTCGACCTCGGCGCGGGCGACTTCCTCACCCTCCCCGAACTGCGGGCCGCGACCGCCGAGCGGGGCGGCGTGTGGTGGACCTTCAGCGGCTTCGACTCCGGCGCCGCCGCGGCGGAGGCGGACCTGCGACAGGCGGCGGACGCGGGTGCCTCCCCCCAGGTCCCGGATGCCGCGGCCGGGGTCGTGCGCGTCGCCGCGAACCCGGTGCCGTCCTTCCAGGGCAACGTGGAGGGGGCGACAGCGCACGTCGGCGACCTGGTGGCGGGCGGCTGGCGGGTCGTGATCGCGGCATCCGGCACCGGCCTCGTAGACCGCGCCCGCGACGTCCTCGCCGACCGCGGCATCGCCGCCCGCACCGCCGACGGCCTCGACGAGGCGCCCGAGCCCGGGGTCGCCGTCGCCGTGCTCGGGCAGCTCGAGAGCGGCTTCGAGCTGCCCGAGACGAAGCTCGCCGTGCTCACCGAAGCGGAGTTCTACGGCCGCACCATCGGCGCCGACGGCCGGGTCGTGAAGAAGCTCGCGTCGCGTCGGCGCAACGTCGTCGATCCGCTGCAGCTGAAGGCCGGCGACGTCGTCGTGCACTCCACGCACGGCATCGGCCGGTTCGTCGAACTCGTCCAGCGCGAGGTCTCCTCGGGCGGGCGCAACGCGGTCAAGACGACGCGCGAATACCTCGTGCTCGAGTACGCGCCGTCCAAGCGCGGGCATCCCGGCGACAAGCTGTTCGTGCCGACCGACCAGCTCGATCTGCTCAGCAAGTACGTCGGCGGCGACGCGCCGACGCTGTCGAAGATGGGCGGCAGCGACTGGGCCGCCGCGAAGGGCAAGGCGCGCAAGGCCGTGCGCGACATCGCCGTCGAGCTCGTCAAGCTGTACTCCGCGCGGATGTCGGCGAAGGGGTACGCGTTCGGCCCCGACACCCCCTGGCAGCGCGAGCTCGAAGAGGCGTTCCCCTTCGCCGAGACCCCCGACCAGCTGCAGACGATCGACGAGATCAAGGCCGACATGGAGCGGCCCATCCCGATGGATCGCCTACTGTCGGGCGACGTCGGGTTCGGCAAGACCGAGGTCGCCGTCCGCGCTGCGTTCAAGGCGATCCAGGACGGCAAGCAGGTCGCGATGCTCGTGCCGACGACGCTCCTCGTGAAGCAGCACCTCGAGACGTTCACAGAGCGCTTCGCCGGGTTCCCGGTGAAGGTGCGCGCGCTCTCGCGCTTCCAGACCGACAAGGAGGCGCGGGACACCCTCGCCGGCCTCACCGACGGCACCGTCGACATGGTCATCGGCACGCACCGCATCCTCACCGAGAAGGTGATCTTCAAAGACGTCGGGCTCCTCATCATCGACGAGGAGCAGCGCTTCGGTGTCGAGCACAAGGATGCCTTGAAGAAGCTCAAGACCAACGTCGACATCCTCGCGATGAGCGCGACCCCCATCCCGCGGACGCTCGAGATGGCGGTCACGGGCATCCGTGAGATGTCGTCGCTGCAGACGCCACCCGAAGACCGGCATCCGATCCTCTCCTACGTCGGCGCGCGCAGCGACAAGCAGATCGCCGCGGCGATCCGCCGCGAGCTGCTGCGCGAGGGGCAGGTGTTCTACGTGCACAACCGGGTGCAGTCGATCCAGCGGGTCGCGGCGCATCTCGCCGAGCTCGTGCCGGAGGCGCGCATCGCCGTCGCCCACGGGCAGATGGGCGAGCACGCGCTCGAGGAGGTCGTCGACGGGTTCTGGGAGCGCAAGTACGACGTGCTCGTCTCGACGACGATCGTCGAGACCGGGCTCGACATCTCGAACGCCAACACGATCATCATCGACCGCGCCGACAAGTACGGTCTCAGCCAGCTGCACCAGCTGCGCGGACGCGTCGGGCGCGGGCGTGAGCGCGCGTACGCCTACTTCCTCTACGACGACCTGAAGCCGCTGTCGGAGGCCGCCGCCGACCGACTCGAGACGATCGCGGTCAACAACGACCTCGGATCGGGCATGCAGGTGGCGCTGAAGGACCTCGAGATCCGCGGCGCCGGCAACCTGCTCGGCGCCGAGCAGGCCGGCCACATCGCCGGCGTCGGGTTCGACCTGTACCTCCGGATGATCGGCGAGGCGGTCGCGACGTTCCGCGGCGACGAGGTCGACGGACCCGCCGAGCTTCGCCTCGAGCTCCCGGTCGACGCGCGCCTGCCCGAGACCTACATCGACAGCGAGCGCCTGCGGCTCGAGGCCTACCAGAAGCTCTCCGCCGCGGCATCCCTCACCGCTGCGCCCGACGCGATCGACCTCGTACGCGAGGAGCTCGAAGACCGGTACGGTCAGGCGCCGGCCGAGGTCGACGGGCTGTTCCGCATCGCGCGGCTCCGCCGCCGCGCCGCGCAGTCGGAGCTCACCGACGTCGTGGCGATGGGGCCGAACCTGCGCGTGGCGCCCGCGCCCGCGGCGGACTCCCTGCGCGTGCGCCTGCAGCGGCTCTACCCCAAGTCGAAGGTGCTCGCGGGCGGCGAGGCGATGGTCGTGCCGCTGCCCGCCGCCGACGGCGCGCCGCTCGCCGACGCCGACCTGATCGCCTGGGTCGAGCAGCTGCTCGACCAGCTCTTCCCCCTGCCCGAACCCGCCGCCGAGGCCTGATCCACCGAGGCCTGATCCGCCGCGGCGGCCCCAGTCAGACGATCAGACGGTCAGACGGTCAGCGCGCCGGTCGCGATCATCGTCACGGCGGCGACGGCGCCGGTCAGTGCGGCGGCGAAGACGAGCCACTCCCAGGCCGCGAAGACTCGGCGCCGGGCGGCGCGCCGAGCGATGACGAACAAGGCCGTTCCCGGCACGAGGATCAGCATCGCCAGCAGCACGTACTCGCCGCCGGCCGCGTACAGCAGGAAGGCCGTGTACCCGGTCGCGAGCAGCGCGACGACGGTGTCGGCGATCCGCCGGGCCCGGCGCTGCGTGGCATCCGCTCTGTCGGCCAGCGCGACCCGCAGTCCGTACGCCGCGGTGAGGAAGTAGGGGATGAGGGCGAGCGCGCTCGTGAGGTTCAGCGCGACGTCGAACGCGTTGTTCGCGACCAGCACGACGAGCAGCAGCACCTGCACGAGCATGGTCGACATCGTGAGCGCGCCCACCGGCACGTCTTTGTCGTTCGTGCGGGCGAACGCGGGCGGCAGGTCGCCGTCGCGCGCCGCGACGAGGAGCACCTCGGCGGCCATCAGCGTCCACGACAGGTAGGCGCCGAGCACCGCGACGATGAGCGCGACGCCGATGAAGCCCGCGCCCCACGGGCCCACGACTTCGGCGAGCACGCCCGCCATCGACGGCTGCTGCAGCCGGGCGATCTCGTCGCGCGGCAGCACACCGAACGAGACGATCGTCACCGACAGGAAGATCGCGAGCACGCTGAGAAAGCCCCAGACGGTCGCGCGGCCGACGTCACGGCGGCGCCGCGCGTGACGCGAGAACGAACTCGCCCCCTCGACGCCGATAAAAGCGAACACGGTGAGCAGGAGCGTGCCGCGCACCTGTTCGAACAGCGGGATGCCTCCGTCGGCGGTGAGGTTCGCGGCGAAGACTGCCGGGTCGAACGCGAACACGCACAGGGCGATGAACACGACGATCGGCAGTACCTTCGCGACGCTGACGATGCGGTTGACCGCCGCCGCCTCGCGCGTGCCGCGGCGCACGAGCACGAAGAAGACCCAAAGCCCGGCGGAGGAGAGCGCCACCGCGAGCGGAGTGCTGCCGTCGCCGAGCGCGGGCACGACGGCGCCGATGGTCGACATGATGAACACCCAGTAGAAGACGTTGCCGGCGCACGCGCTCGCCCAGTATCCGAGTGCGGAGAGGAATCCGAGGTAGCGTCCGAATCCGGCACGCGCGTAGGAGTACACGCCGGCGTCGAGGTCGGGGCGGCGCTGCGCGAGGTGATGGAACACGAGCGCCAGCATCATGGTGCCGGTCCCCGCGAGAAGCCATGCCAGCGCGGACCCCGTGACGCCCGTCTGCTCGGCGAACGTGCCGGGCAGGGAGAACACGCCTGCGCCGACCATCGATCCGACGACGAGTGTCGACAGCGTGAAGGTCGACACCGTCGTACGGGTGGGGGAGTCGCGCGTGGGGGCCATGTGCCTATCGGGTGGAGGTCTCGGGTCGCCGGAGCCGAAGAATCCACTGTAGCCGCGTGCGTGCGCGCTGGGATGCCCGGGTCACGGCCTGCTCGACGCCGCGGGCGCCATGGCCATACGCTGGCGGATACCGGAGCGCTGCCCGAGACGGAGGAGGAACGGATGCGATTCGAGCACCTCGGGGCCGAGCCCCGCATCCACCCCGGCGCCGTCGTGGCGCCGACGGCCGTGATCTCCGGCGACGTGACGATCGGCGACGGATGCCAGGTGCTGCACGGCGCCGTCCTCACCGCCGAGGGCTCGCCCATCGTGATCGGCGAGCACGTCATCGTGATGGAGAACGCCCTCATCCGCGCGAGCGCCGTCCACCCTGTGCGCATCGGATCGCACGTGCTGGTCGGGCCCATGGCATCCATCTCGGGCGCGACGATCGACGACGACGTCTACCTCGCGACGGGCAGCCGCGTCGTCAACGGCGCTCGGATCGGTGTGGGGAGCCTCGTGCGCATGGGCGCCGTCGTGCACCTGAAGACGACGCTGCCGCAGGGAACCGTCGTGCCGCTCGGCTGGGTCGCGATCGGCGATCCGATGCAGCTGCTCCCCGCCGCCGAGGCCGAGGCGATCTCAGCGGCGCGCGAGGAGCTCGACTTCCCCGGGTTCGTGTTCGGTCTGGAGCGCTCGGCGCCCGACTACATGGCGCAGCTCACCGAGCGCTACGGCGCCGCCCTCGCCCGGCACGCCGGCGACCGCCGTCTCGACTGACGCGCGCCGCGGGCGCCGCTTCTGACGCCCGGCTTGAGCGCCGCTGGCCGCATCACGGGCGCAGGAGAAATCACCGAGGCAGGATGCCACGGGGCCGATTCGTCCTGCCTCCGTGAGATCTCCTGCGTCGGTGACGTGCCACCAGACGCCAGCCCGACGCGCTACCGACGCCTGCCCCGCCCGACGCCGGCCTCACCCCGTGTTCTGGAGCCCCGCCGAGACGCCGGAGACCGACAGCAGCAGCAGCCGCTGCCACCCGGGCAGCTCCGCCTCGGACACCTCCCCGGTGCGGAGCGTGCGGAGCGCGCGCAACTGCAAGAGGGAGAGCGCGTCGACGTACGGGCTGCGCATCTTCACGGCGCGCTGGAGCACGGGCTTGTTCGCGAGCAGGTCGTCGCCGCCGGCGATCTCGACCACCCATCGCCGGGTGAGGGCCATCTCGTCGGCGGCGAGGTCGGCGAGGTCGGCGCGGTCGCCGAGGTCGAGGTAGCGGCGCGCGATGCGCTGATCGGCCTTCGCGAGGCTCATCCCGACGTTGTCGATCACGGTGCGGAAAAGGGGCCACTCGTCGTAAGCGCGGCGCAGCAACTCGACGTCGCCGACCGCGTCGAGCGCGGTCCCCAGACCGAACCAGCCGGCGAGGTTGATGCGAGCCTGCGACCACGCGAACACCCACGGGATCGCCCGCAGGTCTTCGAGCGACTCGACCGACAGGCCGCGCCGAGCGGGCCGCGAGCCGAGGGCGAGCATCCCGATCTCCTCCATCGGCGTCACTGTCGCGAACCACGGCGCGAAGCCGTCGGCCTTCACGAGCGAGAAGAACCGCTCGCGAGAGGCGCGGTCCATCGTCGCCGCGACGTCGGCGTACCGGTCCGCGGCCTCGCGGTTGTGCTGCTCGATCGAGGGCGCCGAGGCCAGCAGCACGGCCGCCGCGACCTGGTCGATGTGACGCATCGCGATGTTCGGGTCGCCGTAGCGCGCGAAGATCACCTCGCCCTGCTCGGTCAGCTTGAACCGCCCGTCGACCGAGTGCGGCGGTTGCGCGAGGATCGCCGAGTTCGCGGGGCCGCCGCCGCGACCGAGGGCGCCGCCGCGACCGTGGAAGAGGGTGAGCTGGATGCCTTCGTCCTGCGCCCACGCGGCGATGAGGGCCTGCGCCTCGTAGAGCGCCAGATTGGCCGCGACAGGACCGACGTCCTTCGACGAGTCGGAGTAGCCCAGCATGACCTCGAGGCGGCGGCCCGTGGCATCCAGCCGTTTCGCGAATTCGGGATGCTGAATGATCTCGGCCATGATCTCCGGCGCGGCCTGCAGGTCGGCGAAGGTCTCGAAGAGCGGGATCACATCGAGCACCGGGGGAGTGCCGCCGGGGCCCGCGGCGAAGCGGGCGAGCTCGTGCACGGTGGCGAGGTCGTGCGCCGACTGGGTGAACGAGACGATGTACCGGCCCGCCGCGCCGGGGCCGTAGCGGTGCTGGATCTGGGCGATGGCGCGGAACACGTCGAGCACCTCTTCGGCCTGCGTGCTGAGAGCCGCCCCCTCGTCGCGCGCGGCGACGCACTCGGCGAGCACCTTCGCGTGCACGGCCGAGTGCTGGCGCACCTCGAGCTCGGCGAGGTGGAACCCGAAGGTCTCGACCTGCCAGATGAGCTGCTGCAGGTGGCCGTAGGCTTGCCGGGGTGCGCCGGCCGCCACGAGCGAATCCTGCACGATGCGGAGGTCGGCCAGCAGGTGCGCGGGGTCGCGGTAGGCGAGGTCGGCGTCGCGGCGGCGGGTCGCGGTGATGCGCCGGGTGATGAGCAGCATGACGCGCTTGTGCGGCTCGACTTTGGCGCGCTTGGCGGCGTCTGCGGCACCGTCCTCATCGGCCGAGGACAGGCGCTGCAGGAGCGCGTCGAGCTCGGCGGCGGGCGGAGTCGTCTCGGCCGAGAGCGTGAGGGTCTTCGTGATGCGGTTCGCGGAGTTCTCGAGGCCGAGCAGGATGTGCTCCGACGCGATGCCGGCGGCCTTCTTCGTGATCGACGCGGTGACGAACGGGTTGCCGTCGCGGTCGCCGCCGACCCAGGTGCCCAGGCGCACGAAGGGGCGGACGATCGGCGCGCGGCCGCCCGCGGCGGGGCCCTGCAGGGCGTCGTCGACCCGCCGGTAGACGTGCGGCACGGCGGTGTAGAGGGTCTCGTCGAAGACAGCCATGATGGCGCGCACCTCGTCGACGGGCGTCGGCTTCTCGGCGCGCAGCGGCGCGGTGCGCCAGAGGGTGTCGATCTCTTCGAGCATGCGGCGCTGGGCGCGCCGCTCGTCGGCACCGCCGCGCAGCGACGCGTCGTACTCTCCGAGCAGGGTGACCAGGCGACGGATGCTGTTGGACACGGCGCGGCGCCGCGCCTCGGTCGGGTGCGCAGTGAAGACGGGGTGGAAGCGCAGGGCCTGCAGACGCTGCAGCGCGGTGTCGTCGCCGACCTCGGCGGCCAGGCGCACGAAGGCGGCGGCGACCGAGTCGGCGGCATCCTCCTTCTCGGGCCGGCCGTCGCGCTCGCGCAGCACCCGCACCCGCTGGTGCTCTTCGGCGAGATTCACGAGGTGGAAGTAGACCGTGAAGGCGCGGGCGACCTCGTCGGCGCGCTCGATCGAGAACGAGTCCGCGATCGCGGCGGCCCGCTCGAAGGCCTCGGGCGACTCGTCGGTGTAGGCGGCGATGGTCGCGAGGCGCAGACGTTCGACGTCGTCGTAGAGGCCGGGCGAGCCGCTTTCGCGCAGCACCCGCCCGAGGAGCGCCCCGAGCATGCGCACGTCGGCGCGCATCTTCTCGGGCAGCTCCTGCTCGGCTTCGCCACGGCCGACGAGGTCGATGGCTTCGGTGCGAGTGAGTTCGTGCATCCCCCCACGCTAATGGCCCGGTGTTTCCGTCGTGTCACGCGGTAGGATCGGCGGAGGTGTGCCGGGAAGTCTGGTCGGCGGCGGGATCCCCGTCTCGTCCGACCCGACCCGTGAGGATTCCATGCCCCTGCTGCACTCCGCCGCCCTGCTCCGCTCCCGCGAGCTGCTCCGCTCCGCCCGCGTTCCCGCGATCATGCTGCTCGCGGCTGCGGCCCTCGGCCTCATCGCGGCCAACAGCCCCGCCGGGCCGGCGCTCGGCGCGTTCCTGCACACGGAGATCGCGATCCCCGGGGTATTCGAGCTGAGCGTCGAGCATGTCATCAAGGACGGTCTGCTCGCCGTCTTCTTCTTCGTCGTCGCGGTCGAGCTGCAGTTCGAACTCACCTCGGGCGATCTGAACTCCGCGCGGAAGGCCATCCAGCCCGCGATCGCGGCCGCGGGCGGCGTGCTCGTGCCGATCGCGATCTATCTGGCGCTCGCCTGGGGCACGCCGAGTGCCGGGGGATGGCCCGTGCCGACGGCGACCGACATCGCGTTCGCGCTCGGCGTGCTCGCGGTGTTCGGCAAGGGGCTGCCCTCGGCGCTCCGCGTCTTCCTGCTGGCGCTGGCGATCCTCGACGACATCGTCGGGATCGTCTTCATCGCGGTGCTGTTCACGACCGGGGTCAATGTCGGCATGCTCGCCGCGGCGGGCGTCGGGGTGGTGGTCTTCGGCATCCTGAGCCGGCAGCTCGACTCGCGGCACCGCACGGCGATCGCGGGCGTCATGGTCATCGTCGCCCTGCTCACCTGGGGATTCGTCTACGTGTCGGGAGTGCACGCGACCATCGCGGGCGTCGCCCTCGGGCTCGCGATGTCGCAGCACCCGGCGCTCCGCGTGCGGCACGCGCTCGAGCCGTGGGTGAACGGGCTCATCCTGCCGCTGTTCGCGTTCACGGCGTCGCTCGTGGTGATCCCGGCGGTGACCCCGGCGCAGCTGCAGCCGGCGTTCTGGGGCGTGGCGATCGCGCTGCCGGTGGGCAAGGTCCTCGGCATCTCGGTGTTCGGCTGGTTCTCGCAGCGGGTCGGTCGCGGCCGGGCTGCCGAACCGCCCCTGCCGTTCGCTGATCTGCTCGCCGCCGGCGCTCTCGGCGGCATCGGATTCACGGTCTCGCTGCTGCTGTCGGACCTCGCCTTCGCCGGTGACGCGCTGCTGCGCGACGAGGCGGTGCTGGGCGTGCTGACCGGGTCGCTCATCTCGATCGCGCTCGCCGCCGTCCTGGTCTCGGCGCGGGCGCGGCACTATCGTCGGATGGTGCGAAGCGAGGACGTATGACGACGTCGGATGCCCCGGAGCCCGGCCGTTCCGGCGGCGCCGGGCCGACCGGCGCCGCCGGCGCTGGCCCCGCCGCGTCGTCCGGGGGAGACCCACTGCGGGAGGCGGCGGAGACGATGCGCGCGGTGCGCGAGCGGTGTGTCTGGTCGCAGCAGATCACGCACGACGACCTCGTGCCGTACCTCGTCGAGGAGTCGGCCGAGCTCATCGACGCCGTCGAGCAGGGTTCGCGCGCCGACCTCCGCGAGGAGCTCGGCGATCTGCTCTGGCAGGTGCTGTTCCATGCCGCGGTCGCCGCGGAGGACCCCGACGACCCGTTCACGATCGATGACGTGGCATCCGGCCTGGTCGAGAAGATGGTGCGGCGACACCCGCACGTGTTCGCCGGCGCCGTGGCGCGGACGCCCGAGGAAGTGCTCGTGCACTGGCACGCCGCCAAAGCCGCGGAGAAGCGCGAGCGCCGCTCGGTGCTCGACGGCGTCTCGCCGCACATGCCCTCGCTCGCGCTGGCCCAGAAGCTCCTCGGCCGCGCCGCGCAGGTCGGCGTCGGGGCGCCCGCGCCGGAGGTCGCGCCCGCCGCGGCGGTCACGCGTCCCCCGGAGTCGGAGGCGGAGCTGGGCGCGTCGCTGCTCGGGCTCGTCGCGCTCGCGCGCGAGCGCGGGTGGGACGCCGATCGCGCCCTCCGCGGCACGATCCGCGCCCTCGAAGCGGACGTGCGCGCCGCCGAAGGCGACGTGCGGGCCGCCGAAGGCGCGTAACCGGGGGTCCGCGCCGCCCGGTCCCACCACCCGTGCGTTCACAACGTCGGAGTTTCGGGCCGCGAACGCCCCGACGGGCCCTATTCCCGCCACGGCGCGCAGATTCTCCGACGTTGTGAACACGGCGCCCCCGAGACCGCCGCCGGACACCTCTCCCGTCGCCCCACATCGGCGCCGATCCCGACCTGGAATACTGGATCGGTGCCCTCCGTGAACCCGCCGCGCGGCATGCGCGACCTCCTCCCCGCCGACAAGGCCCGTCGCGAGCGCGTGCTCGCCACGATCCGCGAGCGCTACCGTGCGCACGGTTTCGACGAGATCGAGACCCCCGTCATGGAGGATTACGCGCGACTGCACGCCGGGATCGGCGGCGACAACGAGAAGCTCTCCTTCAGTGTGCTCAAGCGCGGGCTGGATGCCGAGGCCATCGCCGCGGCGGCCGATGACCCCGCCCGGCTCGCCGACCTCGGGCTGCGCTACGACCTGACGGTGCCGCTCGCGCGCTTCTACGCGTCGCATCGGGCCGAGCTGCCGACGGTGTTCCGTTCGATCCAGGTCGCACCGGTCTGGCGGGCGGAGCGCCCGCAGAAGGGGCGCTACCGGCAGTTCGTGCAGTGCGACATTGACATCATCGGCGACCCGTCGGCGCGTGCCGAGGCGGAGCTGCTCGCCGCGACGCTCGACGCCGTCGACGCGCTCGGCCTCGAAGGAGCGGTGGTGCGCATCAACGACCGGCGCCTCCTCGACTGGATGCTCGGGCACTTCGGCTTCAGCGCCGACGAGCGCCCGGGCGTGCTGATCACGATCGACAAGCTCGACAAGATCGGCGTTGACGGTGTCGTCGCCGAGCTCCGCGAGCGCGGCGTGACGCCCACCGCTGTCGACGCGTTCGACGCCTTCCTGCACCGTCCGCAGACCCTCGAACTCCGCGCCTTCGGCGAGGGCTCGATCCGCAAGGCGCTGCCCGAGGACGCCCCCGATGATGTCGTCGCCGACCTCGTCGCGCTCGGCGACGCCGTCGGCCGCGCCCGAGGCATCCCTGCGCCGTACTTCACGCTGCCCGTGCAGTTCGACCCGTTCCTCGTGCGCGGCATGGGGTATTACACCGGCACGATCTTCGAGCTCGCGCACCCGAGCGTCGACTACTCGCTCGGCGGCGGTGGGCGCTACGACGGCATGATCGGGCGGTTCCTCGGCCAGGACGTGCCCGCGGTCGGCTTCTCGATCGGTTTCGAGCGGATCGTCGACCTGCTGGATGCCGAGGCGGATGCCGCGGCCGAGGCGATCGTCCTCGTGCACGACCGCGACCTGCCGCCCGCCGACCTCGTGAGCCTGAAAGCGGCGCTCGTCGCGCAGGGGACGCGGGTGCGACTCGAGCAGCGGACGAGGAACCTCAAGGCGCTGCTCGAACGCGCCGCCGCCGACGGATACACCTCCTTCGCGACGGTCACGGCAGGTCAGACCGCCGCAGACCTCGAGGTCAAGCCGCTCAGCTGAACCGCGCCCTGAACGGCGCCCTCGTGCCCGTGCCCGTGCCGGAGCATCGCGCGCGAGAACCTCGTGCGCGCCGCGCCCGCGTGGGGCAGAATGCGGCCATGACTCTGCACGTGCACACCACCCTCGCCGCGCACGGCCCCGCGACGGCCATCGAACTCACCGATGAACAGGTCGAGGAGCTGGGCGGGGGGAAGCGCGCCGCCGTGCGCGTGCGGATCGGCGACCGCGAGGCACGACTGCGTCTGGGTGTCATGGGCGGAAGGAACCTCGTGGGGCTCTCCAAAGCAGCGCGCACCGAACTCGGCGTCGAGATCGGTGACACCGTCGACGCGACGATCGATCTCGACGGCGATGATCGCGTCACCGAGGTGCCCGCCGTCCTGGCAGCAGCCCTCGACGCCGCAGATGTTCGCGATGCCTTCGATGCGCTCGCGCCGTCCCGCCGCAAGGAGATCGTGCGCGGGGTCGTCGAGGCGAAGAAGTCGGAGACGCGCGAGCGCCGCATCCCGGCCGCCGTCGACGGTCTCACCTGACCGCCGACGGTGTCGGG
Source organism: Microbacterium sp. F2E (assembly GCF_020905435.1). Classification (NCBI taxonomy): domain Bacteria; kingdom Bacillati; phylum Actinomycetota; class Actinomycetes; order Micrococcales; family Microbacteriaceae; genus Microbacterium; species Microbacterium sp. F2E. The sequence continues at coordinate 24,789 of NZ_JAJJIB010000007.1, forward strand.
GGCCCCGGCCGGCAGGCCAGTGACCCGGGCTACGCGCCCGCGCTCGTGACGCGCTTCTTCTCGCGGACGTAGACCTCGCGCCGCACCCGCGCGACGACCTCGCCTCCGGCATCCGTGATCTCGGTCTCGAACCACTCGAGCACCTTGGCTCCGCCGCGGGCGCGCGCGCGGATCGACTCGGCCGCCTCGCGCGGCACGTGGAAGTGCGCGGTCAGCACTCCGCGCCCCGGCGTGAGGAACTCGATCTCGCCGCGCGTGTCCCAGACGACGTAGTCGCGGCCGAGCTGATGCATCACGAGCATGAAGAAGTACGGATCGGTCATCGCCGACATCGAGCCGCCGAACGCGGTCCCGACGTAGTTGCGGGTGATCGCGTTGACGTGCAGTTCGGCCGCGCTGATGGCCGTGCTGAGCACCGGCACCGTCCTCGGGCAGGTCGGGCTGGGCTCGGCGCAGGACGCGCCCTCCATCGCCCTCCCGGTGCTGGTCGCGCTCGCCGCGGCGATCGTCGCCGGCGTGGCCGGCTGGATGCTGCAGCCCCATCAGCCGTACCGGCCGACGCTCGTCGCCGGGAAGGATGTTCACCTGGCCGCGGGGGAGCGGGCCGTCTGGCTCCAGCGCGTGCAGCTCGCCCGGGGCGGCGCGATCACCCTCGGCGTGGCGCTCGTCCTTCTCCTGGCGACGACCCTCGTGACCGGCTTCGCCGGTGCTCCCGCCGGCGTCCTCGCGATCACCATCGCCGTCACGCTGGTGCTGGCGCTCCTGGTCGCCACCACCGTGGCCTTCCACGTCCGCGTCGACGAGACGGGTCTCACGGTCAACTCCGTGGTCGGGATCCCGCGCGTGCACGTTCCGCTCTCCGACATCGACCGCGTCGAGGCGGTGCAGGTCAACCCGATGGGCGAGTTCGGCGGATGGGGGTTGCGCTGGGCTCCCGGTGGCGGGTTCGGCGTCGTGCTGCGGTCACGCGCCTCGCCGAGCCGCCACGCCACGGCCGAGCCGCCGCGCCCCGGACAGTCCACGGCGTAGCGGCTCGCACGGGGCGTAGCGGCTCGCGGGTCGGGTCGGTTGACGCGGTGAGGAGGGGCGGGGTTGGGTGGGGGGATGAGGGAAGTGACCCCCGAGGGGGCGCGGGCGGTGGATCGGTATCTCGTCGAGACGCTGATCGGGGCGGATGCGGCGCTGGATGTCGCGGTCGCGGACCAGCGCGCGGCAGGACTGCCCGACATCGAGGTCGCGCCCACGGGCGGCAAGCTGCTGCACCTGCTCGCCCGTGCGATCGGGGCGCGGCGGGTGCTCGAGATCGGCACCCTCGGCGGCTACTCGACCATCTGGCTCGCCCGCGCCCTGCCGACCGGCGGCCGCGTCGTCACGATCGAGGCCGAGCCGCGCAACGCCGACATCGCCCGCGCGAGCATCGACCGCGCCGGCATCGGCGACAGGGTCGAGATCCGCGTCGGCCGCGCCGCGGACGTCCTGCCCGACCTCGCCGGCGACGAGCCGTTCGACTTCGTCTTCATCGACGCCGACAAGGAGTCGAACACCGTCTACCTCGACTGGGCGGCGCGGCTCGGGCGCCCGGGCGCACTCGTCATCGTGGACAACGTCGTGCGTTCCGGACGCGTCGCCGACCCCGCCGATGACAGCGCGCAGGTCGCGGGCGTCCGTGCCGGACTCGCGATGCTCGCCGACGATCCGCGGTTCGAGGCGACGGCCCTGCAGACCCTGGATGCCAAGGGCTGGGACGGCATCGCCCTCGCTGTCCTCGTCTGACCTTGATCCGCCGTCCTCGCGGGACGCGCATCCGCCGTCCTCGCGGGACGCGCACCGGCCTTCCGCGCGAGACGCGGATCCGCGTCCTCGTGTGACCTTAGATCCGGGGGAGGGGCCTGTGGCCGCGGCATCCAGGTCACTATGCTCGAAGACGGACCGACGACGCTCCGAGATTCATCCTCCACAAGCAAGGAGTCCCCTGTGGCACTGATCGAGGCTGTAGGCGCACGCGAGATCCTGGATTCGCGTGGCAACCCGACTGTCGAAGTGGAGGTGCTCCTCGACGACGGCATCGTCCAGCGGGCGGCCGTCCCCTCCGGCGCATCCACCGGCGCGTTCGAAGCGTACGAGCTGCGCGACGGCGACAAGAGCCGGTACGGCGGCAAGGGCGTGCTGAAGGCCGTGGCCGCCGTCATCGACGAGCTCGGCCCGGCGATCGAGGGCGTGGATGCCAGTGAGCAGCGCGTCATCGATGAGATCCTCATCGCCACCGACGGCACCGAGAACAAGTCGCGCACCGGCGCGAACGCCATCCTCGGCGTCTCGCTCGCGGTCGCGAAGGCGGCTGCCGACGCGGCCGACCTGCCCCTGTTCCGCTACGTCGGCGGGCCGAACGCGCACGTGCTTCCCGTGCCGCTGTTCAACGTGATCAACGGCGGCGAGCACGCCGACAACGGCATCGACTTCCAGGAGTTCTTCCTCGCGCCCTACGGTGCCGAGACGTTCTCCGAGGCGCTGCGCTGGGGCACCGAGATCTACCACGTGCTCAAGAGCGAGCTGAAGGCCGCCGGCTACGCGACGGGCCTCGGCGACGAGGGCGGGTTCGCGCCCGACCTGCCGAGCAACCGCGCCGGACTCGAGTTCCTCATCGACGCGATCTCGAAGGCCGGCTTCACCCCCGGCAAGGACGTCGGTGTCGGTCTCGACGTCGCGGCGAGCGAGTTCTACAACGACGGCGTCTACCACATGGACGGCAAGGATTGGACGCCCGACCAGCTCATCGACTACTACGCCGACCTCGTCGACTCGTTCCCCGTCGTGACGATCGAAGACGCGCTCGACGAAGAGGACTGGGAAAACTGGCAGAAGCTCACCGAGCGCCTCGGCAGCAAGGTGCAGCTCGTCGGCGACGACCTGTTCGTGACCAACCCGGAGCGCCTCGCGAAGGGCATCGACCTCGGCGTCGCGAACTCGCTGCTCGTCAAGGTCAACCAGATCGGCACGCTGTCCGAGACCCTTGACGCCGTCGACCTCGCGCACCGCTCGGGCTACACGACGATGTTCTCGCACCGTTCGGGCGAGACCGAGGACACCACGATCGCCGACCTCGTCGTCGCGGTGAACTCGGGCCAGATCAAGAGCGGCGCGCCCGCTCGGTCGGAGCGCGTCGCGAAGTACAATCAGCTTCTGCGCATCGAAGAAGAACTGGGCGATGCGACGACCTTCGCCGGTCGCGCCGCCTTCCGCCGCTACAAGGGCTGATGCGCCGCTGAGACGCTGAGACGAGAGGGGGAGCCGTGAGAAGACCTGCGGCTCCCCCTTCTCGTACCCCGAACTCGCAGATCACGGATGCCTCGCGCGAGCGCCGCGCCGTCGACGTGCGCGAGTGGGCCGGAGGCATCCGGTTCTCGGCCTTCACGGCGATCATGCTGGGCCTCGTCGTGCTCGCGGTGTTCGTGCTCGTGCCGACCGTGGGCACCTACCTGTCGCAGCAGCAGCAGATCACGGCACTGGAGCATTCGGTGCAGCTGACGACCGACGAGGTCGCCGCTCTCGAGCAGCAGAAGCAGCGCTGGGCCGACCCCGCCTACGTCACCTCGCAGGCCCGTGCGCGGCTGTACTACATGCTGCCCGGCGAGGTCGTCTACCTCGTCGACGACGACCTGCCGCCCGCCTCCATCCCGCTCGACCAGCAGCCCGTCAGCGACGACGTGCAGGAGACCCGGTCGGACTGGATGGCGCAGCTCGTGCGCTCGGTGACCGCAGCCGGGCTCACCCAGACCGCGGTCGCGCCGGACGGCACCGGCGGCACCGCACCCTGACCCCGCGCCCGATCAGCGGTTCGTCAGGCCGTCCCGCTACCCTGGACGGATGCCCCACCCCACGCTCAGCCCCGCGACCGACGCCGATCTCGAGGTCATGCGCGCGCAGCTCGGCCGCCCGATGCGCGGCGTCGTGGGGGTCGCCGCGCGGTGCGTGTGCGGCAATCCGACGGTCGTCGCCACGGAGCCGCGCCTGCCCGACGGCACGCCCTTCCCGACCTTCTACTATCTGACCCACCCCGGCGCCACCGCCGCCATGTCGGCGCTCGAGGCGGGACAGGTCATGCGCGAGTTCAGCGACCTGCTCGACGAGGATGCTGAGGTCGCGAGCGCCTACCGCGCCGCGCACGAGGCGTACCTGTCCGACCGAGAGGTCTACGGCGACGTGGCCGAGATCGAGGGCATCTCCGCCGGCGGCATGCCGACGCGGGTGAAGTGCCTGCACGCCCTCGCCGGGCACGCCCTCGCGGCCGGCCCGGGCGTCAACCCGATCGGCGACCTCGCGCTCGCGCGCGGTGACTGGTCGCCGCTGCGCTGCACGTGTGCGGAGCCTCGGGAGACCCAGTGAACGCCCGGCGAGCGGGGCGGGTCGCGGTCAGCGCCGCGGCGATCGCGATGACGGTCGCGCTCGGCGGTGCGAGCATCGCCCCGGCCGTTGACGAGGCGCCGCCGGGTGCGACCGCACCCGTTGCGGCGCCGGTCCCGTCACCCGGGGTCCCGTCTCCCAGAGTGTCGTCGCCGGGGGTGGGCGCCGGCGCGGAAGACCCTGCGCGTGCCGCGGAGTACTGGCTCGACGAGTACGGCATCCGCACCGCGTGGCAGACGACGCGCGGCAAGGGATCGACGATCGCGATCATTGACACGGGCATCGGGCGCTCCCCGGTCGAGTTCGCCGGGGCCGTCGCCGGCGGCGCCGACTTCTCCGGCGTCGGCGCGTCCGACGGGCGCATGCCGGTCGGCGCGGTCGACGCGAACCACGGCAGCTGGGTCGCCTCGCTCGCGGCGTCCCGGGGCACGGGCGCCGGAACCGGCATGATCGGCGTGGCGCCCGAGGCGCAGCTGCTGTCGATCTCGATCGGCTTCGGAGTGTCGTCGTCGGTGCCGTTCGTGCAGCAGGTGGCCGACGCGATGCGGTGGGCGGTCGACCACGACGCCGACATCATCAACCTGTCGTTCACCACCAACACGCTCTCCTGGGATCCGCTGTGGGACGACGCCTTCCAGTACGCGTTCGACCACGATGTCGTGGTCATCGTCGCGGCGGGCAACAAGGGGAGCGGCACCGACGAGGTCGGAGCGCCGGCGACGATCCCGGGCGTGCTCACCGTGGGCGGAGTCAACCGTGCCGGCGCGGCGAGCGAAGAGGCATCCACGCAGGGCATCACCATCGGGATCTCGGCTCCCAGCGAGGAGCTGCTGGGTGTGTCGGCCGACGGTCAGCTGGTCGTCCGGAACGGCACGAGCGGTGCGGCGCCGATCGTCGCGGGGATCGCCGCGCTCGTGCGTTCCGCGCACCCCGAGCTCGACGCCGACAACGTCATCAACCGCATCATCCGCACGGCGAAGCCCGCGGCGGGTGCGACGCGGACGCCCGATCCGAACTACGGCTACGGACTGGTGGATGCCGCAGCGGCGGTGACGGCAAACGTGGCATCCGTGTCGTCGAGTCCGCTCGGCATGACCCTCACGGAATGGGTGCGCCTGTACCGCCGCGCCGACGTCGCCCCGGCGCCGCAGCCGACGGCGACGGCGAGCGTGCCCGACCTGCCCGCGGCCGATCGCGCCGACGTGCGTTCGCCGCTGCTGCCGAACGCCGACAGCCTGCGCTACGGCACCGTGCCGCTCATGGCCGGGACCTTGGCGGCTATACTGGTGGCGCTCGGTGTCACTGCTGCTGCCCGGCGCATCAGATCGGAGCGCGCACCTCGTACTCCGAGTCGCCCATCCAAGGAGTACTTCCACCTGTGACTCACACAGCGTCCAGCACTGCCGATCGCGCGGTCGGCGCCACGGTTCCCAAGATCCTCGTCGTCGGCGGTGGCTACGCCGGTTTCTACACCGCATGGAAGCTCGAGAAGCACCTGCGCAAGGGCGAGGCAGAGGTCACGATCGTCGACCCGCTGCCCTACATGACGTATCAGCCGTTCCTTCCCGAGGTCGCCGCCGGTGAGATCGAGGCGCGCCACGCGGTCGTGGGGTTGCGTCGTCACCTGAAGAAGACGCGCGTGATCACGGCGAAGGTCACGGGCATCGACCACGCCCACCGCACCGCGACCATCACGCCGCAGGTCGGCGAGCCGTGGCAGGAGAGCTACGACCAGATCGTCGTGACCGCCGGTGCCGTCTCGCGCACGTTCCCGATCCCCGGCATCGCCGACAACGCCATCGGGCTGAAGACGATCGAAGAGGCCGTCGCGATCCGCGACCGCATCCTGTCGAACTTCGACCGTGCGGCGAACCTGCCCGCCGGTCCCGAGCGCGACCGACTGCTGACCGTCGTGGTCGTCGGTGGCGGCTTCGCCGGCATCGAGGTGTTCGCCGAGATGCGCGCCCTGGCATCCTCGCTGCTGAAGAACTACCCGCAGCTGCGCTTCGAGGACACGCACTTCCACCTGATCGAGGCGATGAGCCGGATCATGCCCGAGGTGTCGCTGAAGACGAGCGAGTGGGTGCTGAAGGACCTCGCCAAGCGGGGCGCGAACGTGCACCTCGACACGCAGGTGACCGGCGCCATCGACGGCAACGTCGAGCTCTCGACCGGCGAGGTCATCCCGACCGACCTGATCGTGTGGACCGCCGGCGTCATGGCGAACCCGACCGTCGTGCGCGGGGGAGACCTGCCCGTCGAGGAGCGCGGCCGCATCCGCACCCGCGCCGACCTGCGGGTCGGTTCCGAAGAAGAGGCCGTGGCGGATGCCTGGGCCGCGGGCGACGTCGCCGCCGTTCCCGACCTCACCGGCAAGGGCGTCGGCGGGTACTGCGTGCCGAACGCGCAGCACGCCGTCCGCCAGGCGAAGCTGCTCGCGAAGAACATCGTCGCCGACCTGCGGGGCGAGCTGCCGCACCAGTACATCCACCACAACCAGGGCGCCGTCGCGGGTCTGGGGCTGTACAAGGGTGTGTTCCAGTCGGGCAAGATCGCGCTCAAGGGCTTTATCGCCTGGTGCGCGCACCGCGGCTACCACGGCCTGGCGATGCCGTCGTGGGAGCGCAAGTGGCGCGTGATCGGCGACTGGTGGCACAACTTCTGGCTGCACCGCGACAACGTGTCGCTGGAGGCCGTGCAGAACCCTCGCCGCGTCTTCCAGGAGTTCGCGGCGCGCCCGCGTCCGGCCGCGCCCGAGGCGGCGCCTGCCGCGCCGGTTGCCGCGGCGCCGGCTGCTGCGTCGCCGGCGATCGACCCGAAGTCGGTCGTGGGCGAGAACGCTCCCGTCGCCGGCGAGAAGGCGGATGACGCCGCTCCCGTCGAGACCGAGACCCCCGCGAAGAAGGCTCCGGCGAAGAAGGTGCCTGCGAAGAAGGCTCCGGCCAAGGCGAAGTCGCAGGCCTGACCGACCCGCCACCCTCGTGCGTTCGATGAGCCCCCGTCCTGTCGCAGGATGGGGGCTCATCGCATCGGCGCACTAGCCTGGACGCGGGCCCCCGTAGCCCAATGGCAGAGGCAGGCGACTTAAAATCGCTTCAGTCTGGGTTCGAGTCCCAGCGGGGGCACGTCCGTTCCGTTGGGTGGAACAGTCCCGTCGCGGACCGGGTAGATCGGCGCTTATCGTGCACCCACGACGGTCTGCCTCCTCGTAGCGAAAGGACACCACGTCGATCGGCGAGCGTCACTTCCTCGACTTCTTGAAGAATACGGGTGGCCCGAGGGGTTGGTACCTCGACCCGCAGTGAGTGCTCCCCGCGCGGGGGCATCCATGTCGGTGGCGCAGAGCAGACTGGATGCCATGGCCACAACGACCTCGACGCGATCCGATGCCCTCGACGTCCTGCGCACGCTGGTCGGGCGCGACGACGCCCGCTTCCACGACGGCCAGTTCGAGGCGATCGACGCCCTCGTCGCCGATCACAGGCGCGCGCTCGTCGTGCAGCGCACCGGGTGGGGCAAGTCGGCGGTGTACTTCGTCGCGACACTGCTGTTGCGTCGCCGAGGAGCCGGACCGACGGTGCTCGTCTCGCCGCTGCTGGCTCTCATGCGCGATCAGATCGCGGCGGCAGAGCGCGCCGGCGTCCGCGCCGTGGCGATCAACTCCACCAACCCGCACGAATGGCGGGACGTCATCGACGCCCTCGACCGCGACGAGGTCGACGTGCTGCTCGTCTCACCCGAACGCCTCAACAACCCCTCCTTCCGCGACGAGCAGCTGCCGCAGCTCGTCTCCCGCATCGGGCTGCTGGTGGTCGATGAAGCGCACTGCATCAGCGATTGGGGCCACGATTTCCGCCCGGACTATCGGCGCCTCCGCGATCTCATCGCGCGCATCCCCGCTGGCGTTCCGGTGCTCGCCACCACGGCGACCGCCAACAGCCGCGTCGTCGCCGACGTCGCCGAGCAGCTCGACGCGCAAGGCCCCGCGGGAGAGAGCGCCGAGGTGCTCGTCATCCGCGGACCCCTCGCGCGCAGCTCGCTACGCCTCGGCGTGCTGAAGCTGCCCACCGCCCACGCCCGCCTCGCGTGGCTGCTCACCCACCTCGGCGACCTGGCCGGGTCCGGCATCATCTACACCCTCACCGTCGCCGCCGCGAACGACACCGCGCGCCTCCTCCGTGAGCGCGGGTACGACGTGCGCGCCTACACGGGGCAGACCGACGCCGACGAGCGCGAGGAGTCCGAATCGCTCCTGAAGGACAACCGCGTCAAGGCCCTCGTCGCCACGAGCGCGCTCGGCATGGGCTTCGACAAGCCCGACCTCGGCTTCGTCGTGCACCTCGGCGCACCGTCGTCCCCGGTGGCCTACTACCAGCAGGTCGGTCGCGCGGGGCGCGCCACCGCGTCTGCCGACGTGCTCCTGCTGCCGGGCGACGAGGACCGTGAGATCTGGCACTACTTCGCCACCGCCTCGATGCCCGACCGCGCCCGCGCCGATCGCGTGCTCGCCGCGCTCTCGGCCGCCCCGTCGCCGATGTCCACCGCCGCCCTCGAGGCGGTCGTCGACATCCGCCGCACGCCGCTCGAGCTGCTGCTGAAGGTGCTCGACGTCGACGGTGCGGTCGACCGCGTGCAAGGCGGCTGGCGCGCGACCGGCGAGCCCTGGATGTACGACGAGCACCGCTACGCGAGCATCGCGGCCGAGCGCGTCGCCGAGCAGCAGCACATGCTCGACTACGAGCAGACGGATGCCTGCCGCATGGAGTTCCTCCAGCGCACCCTCGACGACGACACCGCCGTGCCGTGCGGGCGCTGCGACACCTGCGCGGGGGCGTGGTATCCCGCCGGGGTGACCGAGGATGCCACGCAGATCGCGGTCTCGGCGCTCGATCGCGTCGGGGTGTCGATCGAACCGCGCCGGCAGTGGCCGACGGGCGCCGACCGCCTCGGCGTGCCGGTGCGCGGTCGCATGGCCGCCGACGAGCAGTACACCGAGGGTCGCGCGCTCGCGCGCCTCACCGACCTCGGCTGGGGCGGGGTGCTGCGCGGCGTGTTCGCGGCGGGAGCGTCCGACGCGGCCGCGGCCCCGAACGTGCTCGCCGCCTGCGTCCGCGTGCTCGCCGACTGGGGGTGGGAGGAGCGCCCCGTCGCGGTGGTTGCGATGCCGTCGCGCTCCCGCCCGATGCTCGTCGACTCGCTCGCCCGCCATCTCGCCGACGTCGGTCGGCTGCCGCTCGTCGGCACGCTCGACCTCGTCGACGGCGGCTCGACGAACGGTCCGGGCGGCAACAGCGCCTTCCGGCTGGCGGGGGTGTGGGAGCGGGTCAGTGCGGCGCACCTCGACGTGCCGCCCGGTCCGGTCCTCCTCGTCGACGACCTCGTCGACAGCCGCTGGACGATCACCGCCGCCGCACGCGAGCTCCGCCGTGCCGGCGCGACCGCGGTGCTCCCGTTCGCGCTCGCCCTGCGCGGCTGACGCGGCGGCGCCCGGTCGGTCGGTTACCCTTCCGATATGGCGAATGAGGCTGCGATCGAAGACGTGTCGATCGGCGGCGATGGCATCCGACTCGGTCAGTTCATGAAGTTCGCGAGTCTTCTCGACTCGGGCGGCGACGTCAAAGAGGCGATCATCGACGGGCTCGTTACCGTCAACGGCGAGGTCGATCGCCGGCGCGGGCGCCAGCTGCAGGTCGGTGACGTGGTCGGCTACGAGAACCGACTCGCGCGCGTCTGCCCCTGAGCGACTGCTCTGCGGGCCTGCGGGCCTGCGGGCCCGCGGGCGGAGCGACGCGGTCAGACATTCGACGCGCCTCGGATGCGGGGAAAAGACGATGTCGGAGCTATCCGTAAGATGAGAACTGTCTCATGTTAAGCACTCGCGATCACCGGCCGCGCCGGGACGGTCCGTTTCGCCTCTGAGAGACAAACCCCCGTGAAAGCACCTCTGGAGACCCATGTCCTATCCCCCCTCGCCCACCGACAACACTCCGCAGCAGCCCTACGCCGCGCCTCCGGCGTACGCGCCTCAGGGCACCCCGACGGAGAAGCCCGCCCGGAATACCCTCGGTCTCGTCGCGATGATCATCGCCATCGTCGGGTTCATCTTCGCGTGCATCCCCGGAGCGCTCATCGTCGGATGGCTCCTGCTGCCGATCGCCTTCATCCTCGGCATCGTCGCGGTCTTCCTGAAGGGGACGAAGTGGCAGGCGATCACTGCGATCGTCGTCTCCGTGGTGGGGACGATCGTGGGAGCGATCGTGTTCTTCGCGGTCGTCGCAAGCTCGTTCAACAACGCCTTCTCAAGCGGTGACACCACCGTGAAAGACAGCTCGGTCAGCGACGAGCAGGCAACGGACGAGGCGACCTCGTCCGAGGAGTCCGCCACGGTCGGCACTCGTGACAACCCGGCGCCGATCGGCACCGAGATCGCCAACGACGAGTGGAAGGTGACGATCAACTCCGTCACCACCGGCGCGGCCGCCGCCGACGCCATCTCAGCCAACCAGTTCAACGAACCGGCCGACGCCGGCTCCGAGTACATCATCGTCAACTACACGGTCACCTACATCGGCGACGACGCCGATGGTCAGATCCCCGCCATGGTCGGTGTGGATTACGTCACCGGCGGCGGCGCCACGGTCGGCCTCGGTTCCAAGGTCGTGGTCGCGCCCGAGTCGATCGACGTCCTGAGCACGCTGTACAACGGGGGCACGACGACCGGGAACACGGCGATGCAGGTCCCGTCTCCGGTCGACGGCGTGATCGTCGTGCGACCCGGCATGGTCGCGGACAAGGTGTTCGTCGCCGTGCAGTGACGCCCGACCTCGGCGTGGCTGCTCGGCACTGAGCCTCGCGACCGAAAGAGCCCGCCCGATCTGCCGGGCGGGCTCTTTCCGGTGGAGGAGTCGACGGTGCTCGCCGCGACGACGCCCGAACGACGCGCGGCATCGCCGTAGGCTGGATGCCGCTGCCCGACCCTCCCCGCAGAAGGCCCCGTCCTCACATTCGCGCTCCTGATGAGCCTGCCGCTGTGGCGGAAGGTCAACTCCGTCGTTCCGCCCGATTCGGTCGCGAGCGGGGTCGCGAGCGAAGTCGCCGGAGCGGATGCCGGGGCGGCGACCGGCACGGAAGCGGGGGAGGATGCCGCGGGCCCGCCCCGCACCCACGTGTCGCTCGCGACCGCGCTGCGCATCCCCGGCGTCGTCCTGGTCATCATCGCCTTCTTCGCCTACTGCGCGCTGGAGAGCACCGTCATCCTCTGGGCGGCGACCTACCTCGTCGGCGATCGCGGGGTCGACGCCGCGACGGCCGCCGCGTTCGCCTCGCTCTTCCTCATCGGCATCACCGGCGGACGCTTCCTCGCCGGTTTCTTCGCCGACCGCGTCGGCGACCGGGCGCTCATCCGCGGCGGGTTCGTGATGGTCGGCGTCGGCGTCATGATGCTCGCCCTGCCGCTCTTGCTCGCCGTGCTCGTCGCCCTCGGACTCGTGATGTCCGAGCGTCTGGGCCGCGTCGTCGACGCGGCCCGCTGAACCGCGGGCGCCGCGAGCCGCAGTCCGGCACGGGGCGGCACCGCGTCTCGCCCTATGCTGAGACCACCCGCGCGAAGGAGCCGCCCCATGAGCATCGATCTGCTCGCCGACCCACCCGGCGCACCGGCCGCCGCCGCCCCGTCGGCGAACCCCGAGCCGTGGACGAACCCCGCATCGTACTGGCGCGCGCGGAGCGCCGCGGTGGCGGACGTCTCCGCCCCTGTGGCATCCATCGACCTCGCCGCGCTCCGCTACAACGCGCTCGACCTCGTCGTGCGTTCGAGCGGCGTGCCGATCCGCGTCGCGAGCAAGTCGATCCGGGTGCGCGAGGTGCTGGATGCCGCGCTCGCGCTTCCCGGCTACCGTGGCATCCTCGCCTTCACGCTGCCCGAGGCGCTCTGGCTCGCGAACACCCACGACGACATCGTGCTCGGCTACCCGAGCGTCGACCGCGCCGCCCTCGCCGCCCTCGCCGCCGACGAGCAGAAGGCCGCCCGCATCACGCTGATGGTCGACGACCTCGCCCAGCTCGACGCCGTCGACGCGGTCGCCGCGCCGGGCTCACGCGCCGAGATCCGCGTGGCGATCGACGCGGATGCCTCGTGGCGCTCGCCCGTGCTCGGCCACATCGGGGTGCGCCGTTCGCCCGTGCACGAGCCCGCCGAGGTCGCGCGCCTCGCGCAGGCGATCGTCGCTCGACCGGGCTTCCGCCTCGTCGGACTCATGATGTACGAGGCGCAGATCGCCGGTCAGCCCGATGACGCCGGCTCGGGCGACGGCGTCATCCGCTGGATGCAGCGCCGGTCCACCGACGAACTGCGTGAGCGCCGCGGCCGGATCGTCGCCGCGGTGCGCGCCGTCGCCGACCTCGAGTTCGTGAACGGGGGAGGGACGGGTTCGCTCGAATCGACGGCGTCCGACCCCGCCGTCACCGAGACCACCGCCGGCAGCGGCCTGCTCGCCGGACACCTGTTCGACCTCTACCGGCATTTCTCGCTCGCACCGGCCGCCGCCTTCGCGCTGGATGTCGTGCGCCGGCCCGTTCCCGACATCGTGACGGTGCTCGGCGGCGGCTGGATCGCCTCCGGGCCGCCGGTCGCGTCGCGCCAGCCGCTACCGGTGTGGCCGCAGGGCTTGCGCCCTCTCGCCCGCGAGGGCGCCGGAGAGGTGCAGACGCCGCTCCAGGGCGAGGCGGCGCGGCGTCTGTCGATCGGCGACCGGGTCTGGTTCCGGCACGCCAAGAGCGGCGAGCTCGCCGAGCGGGTCGACCGCTACCTGCTGACCGCGGGCGACCGGCTCGTCGGCGAGAGCCCCACCTACCGCGGCGAGGGAAAGAGCTTCCTGTGACACGACCCGGCGGCACCTGGCAGAACTGGGCGCGCACCGAGCGGGTGCGCCCGCTCACCGTCGAGTACCCGTCCACGATCGAGGCGGTGCGCCGCTCCGTGCGCTCGGCCGCGGCGCGCGGACGCCCGATCAAGGCCGTGGGCACGGGGCACAGCTTCACCGGTATCGCCGTCGCCCCGGGCACGCTGCTCGAGCTCACCGAGCTGTCGGGCCTCGTCTCGGTCGACCGCGAGCGACGGCACGCCCGCCTCCTCGCCGGCACGCGCCTGCACCGGATCCCCGCGCTCCTCGCCCCGTACGGCCTCGCGATGACGAACCTCGGCGACATCGACCGGCAGTCGCTGTCCGGCGCGATCTCGACCGGCACGCACGGCACCGGGGCGCGCTTCGGCGGCATCGCCAGCCAGGTCGTCGCCGCGACCCTCGTCACGGCCGACGGCGACCTGCTGACGGTCTCCGAGACCGAGAACGCCGAAATGCTCCCCGCCGTCGCGCTCGGGCTCGGCGCCCTCGGCATCCTCGTCGACATCACGATCCAGTGCGTCCCTGCCTTCGTGCTCGAGGCGGTCGAGCGCCCCGAGCCGCTCGACGCCGTCGTCGACGATCTCGAGACGCGTGCCGATGCCGTCGACCACTTCGAGTTCTACTGGTTCCCGCACACGGCCACCGCGCTCACCAAGACCAACACGCGCCTGCCCGCCGGCACCGCGACGCGGCCCCTCACCGCCACCTCGCGCCTCGTCGACGACGTGCTCGTCGGAAACGTCGTGCATCAGTCGGTGTGCAGCGCCGGGCGCGCGGCGCCGGGTCTCGTGCCGGGCATCAACCGCCTGTCGGCGCGGGTCTGGGGCGACCGCACGTTCTCCGACGCGTCGCACCGCGTGTTCGCCACGAGCCGCGGCGTGCGCTTCCGCGAGATGGAATACGCCGTGCCGCTCGAGAACCTGGCATCCGCCTTCCGCGGGGTGCAGCGCGTGATCGACGAGAACGGCTGGCACGTCGAATTCCCGATCGAGGTGCGCGTCGCCGCCGCCGACGACCTCTGGCTCTCAACCGCGACGGGTCGCGCGACCGGCTACCTCGCCGTGCACCGGTACTGGAAGGTCGACCCGACCGCCTACTTCGCCGCCGTCGAAGAGGTCATGCTCGCGCACGGCGGGCGCCCGCACTGGGGCAAGATGCACACCCTGGATGCCACGCCGCTGCGCGCCCGGTATCCGCGCTTCGACGACTTCACCGCCCTCCGCGACCGCCTCGATCCGCACCGCGCGTTCCGCAACCCGTACCTCGACCGCGTGCTCGGTGGGTAACCGCTGAGAAGTGCGCGGGAGGCACACGGATGCCCCGGCGCGCGCGGATAGGATGATCACAGCATCGAGGGGAGTCCTATGGACATGGCGTGGCTGATCCCGGTTCTGATCGTGGTCGCGCTGGTCGTGATCGTCGGGATCTACCTGTGGGCGACCTACAACTCGCTCGTGGCGCTGAACGTCCGCGTCGACGAGGCGTGGAGCGACATCACGGTGCAGTTGAAGCGCCGCGCCGACCTGTTGCCGAACCTCATCGAGACGGTGAAGGGCTACGCCGCGCACGAGAAGGCCGTGTTCGAGAACGTCACGCGCGCCCGTGCCGAGACGATCGGCGCCCAGACGCCCGCCGAGGCGGGGGTCGCCGAGGGCCACATGCAGCAGGCGCTCAAGTCGCTGTTCGCCGTCGCCGAGGCCTACCCGCAACTGCAGGCGAGCCAGAACTTCCTGCAGCTGCAGAGCCAGATCGTCGACACCGAAGACAAGATCCAGGCCTCGCGCCGGTTCTACAACGGGGGCGTCCGTGAACTGAACACCAAGATCAAGGTGTTCCCGAACAACCTGTTCGCGCGAAACCTCGGCTTCCACGAGCGCGAGTTCTTCGAGGTCACCGGGGGAGCGGCGATCGCCGAACCCCCGCGCATCCAGTTCTGACCCGGCAGTGCGCGTCGAGCGGTTTCGCGTGACGGAGCCCGCATATTCCGAGTCCTAGACTGAGCGGATGAGCGGCGCGGATGAGACCGGCGGGGAGCGCAAGCCCCGGCCGTCGTTGCTGGAATCCCTGCGGAACCCCGAGCGGACCGTGACCACGGAGATCTCCGCGGGGCTGCCCCACGGCCTCAAGGTCACCACCGCCTACGCGTGGCGGTTCGTCGTGATCGCGGTGGCGGCAGGCATCCTCATCTGGATCGTCATCCAGCTGAAGCTGCTGGTCGTGCCGCTCCTCGTCGCGATCCTCGTGGCGGCGCTGATCTGGCCCGGATTCACCTGGCTGCTGCGCCACCGGGTGCCGCGGTGGCTCGCGATCGTCGTGTCGGTGATCGGCACCTTCGCCGTGATCGGCGGCCTGCTGTGGCTCGCCGTCTGGCAGATCAGCCGCGAGTGGGGCTCCGTGCGCGCCCGCACCCTCGAGTCGGTGCAGCAGCTGCGGCAGTACCTCGTCGAGGGCCCCCTGCACCTCACCGAAGCCCAGATCGACAGCGTGCTCTGGCAGGCATGGACCTTCCTGCAGCAGCAGGCGGAGCTCCTCTGGTCCGGCGCGCTCGCGATCGGATCGACCGTCGGGCACGTCGCGACCGGCGCCGTGCTGTCGCTGTTCATCCTGCTCTGCATCCTCGCCGACGGCGCCGGCATCTGGCGCTGGGTGGTGCGCCTGTTCCCCCGCCGCGCGCGCGCGGACGTCGACGGCGCCGGCCGCGCGGGCTGGGCGACGGTCGTCACCTACGCGCGCACGCAGCTGCTGGTCGCCACGATCGATGCGATCGGCATCGGGCTCGGCGCCTTCCTCCTCGGCGTGCCGCTCGCGATCCCCATCGGGGTGCTCGTCTTCCTCGGCGCCTTCGTGCCCTTCGTGGGCGCGATCGTCACCGGCACGCTCGCGGTGTTCCTCGCGCTCGTCTACAACGGGCCCTGGATCGCGTTCTGGATGATCATCGTCGTGCTCGGCGTGCAGCAGCTCGAGGGCCACGTGCTGCAGCCGCTCCTCATGGGAGCGGCCGTCAAGGTGCATCCGCTCGCCGTCGTGCTCGTCGTCGCCGGCGGCGCGATGATCGCGGGCATCCCCGGCGCCCTGTTCGCGGTGCCGATCGCGGCCTTCATCAACGTCGTCGCGGTCTACCTCTCCCACCGGCACCACGGGGGGTCGGCGCCGCCGTCCGAGGCCGATCTGATCTGGAGTACCGTGCCGCGAAGCAGGGGGACGACCGCGTGACCATCCCGACCCTGGCGGAGTTCGAAGACGCCGCCGCCGTGCTGCGCCCCGTCATCGTGCAGACCCCGTTCGACGAGTCGGAGTACCTCTCCGACGTGCTCGGCGCGCCCGTGCATCTGAAGCTCGAGAATCTGCAGCGCACCGGCTCCTTCAAGATCCGCGGCGCGACCTACCGGCTCTCCCGGCTGAGCGCGGAAGAACGCGCGCGGGGTGTCGTTGCGGCATCCGCCGGCAACCACGCGCAGGGCGTCGCGCTCGCGGCGCAGAAGCTCGGCATCCACGCCACGATCTTCATGCCGCTCGGTGTGCCCGTGCCGAAGCTCCTCGCGACGCGCGGGTACGGCGCCGAGGTGATCCTCGAGGGCGCGACCGTCGAGACGCCGCTGCGCCTCGCCGCGGAGTACGCCGAGCGCACCGGGGCGGTGCTCATCCACCCGTTTGACCACCGTGACGTGATCGTCGGGCAGGGAACGCTCGGACTCGAGCTGTGGGACGCGGTCGAGGACCTCGAGACGGTCATCGTCGGCATCGGCGGCGGGGGGCTCATCGCCGGTGTCGCCGCCGCCGTCAAGGCGCGTGCGGCGGCCGAGGGGCGCACCGTACGGGTCATCGGCGTGCAGGCGGAGAACTCGGCCGCCTACCCCGCCTCGCTCGCGGCCGGCGAGCCGCTCACGGTCGAGACCACGCCGACGATCGCCGACGGCATCGCCGTGGCGCGCCCGGGGGAGCTGACCTTCGAGGTCATCAGCGAGCTCGTCGATGAGGTCGTGACGGTCAGCGACGACGATATCGCCCGTGCGCTCTTGAACCTCCTCGAGCGCGCCAAGCAGGTCGTCGAGCCCGCCGGTGCGGTCGGGGTCGCCGCGATCCTCGCCGGCAAGGTGCGGGCCAGCGGCCCGAGCGCGGTCATCCTCTCCGGCGGCAACATCGACCCGCTGCTGCTCCAGCGCGTCGTGGCACACGGCCTCGCGGCATCCGGGCGCTACATGACGCTGCAGATCCCGCTGCCCGACCGTCCGGGCCAGCTCGCCCGCGTGTCGGAGCTGCTCTCGATCGCCGGCGCCAACGTCATCGAGGTGCTGCACACACGGCACGGCCAGGGGCTGCAGATCAGCGAGGTGATCCTGCAGCTGAGCGTCGAAACGCGCGGCGAGGAGCACCGCGCGCACGTGATCAGCGTGCTGGATGCCGCGGGCTTCCACCCGCGCGTCGTCGAGGACTGACCGCGTCGGGGCATCCGTCGCCGTCCGCGTGCGTCACCGACACAGGCGAAATCACCGAGGCAGGACGAAACCCGCGGGTTCCGTCCTGCCTCGGTGATTTGTCCTGCCTTCGTGAGGCGCAGGATGCCTGGGCGCGGCCTACTGGCCGGTGTAGGTGTCGACCTTGACGATCTCGACGGGGATCTCGCGCCCCGTCGGCGCCGTGTACGAGGTCTTGGCGCCCACGGCGAGGCCGAGGATCGCCGCGCCGAGCGGGGACGCCTCGCTGTAGACGTCGAGCTCGGAACCGGCGGCGATCTCGCGGCTGCCGAGGAGGAACACCTCTTCGCCGCCGGCGACGATCGCGGTGACGACCGTGCCGCCGCGGACGATGCCGTCGGCCTCGGGAGCCTCGCCGACCACGGCCTCCTTCAGCAACTGCTGCAGCGTGCGGATGCGCGCCTCCTGCTTGCCCTGCTCGTCCTTCGCGGCGTGGTAGCCGCCGTTCTCCTTGAGGTCGCCTTCTTCGCGGGCGGCCTCGATGCGCGCCGCGATCTCGGTGCGTCCCGTCGTCGACAGGTGCTCGAGCTCTGCGGCGAGCCGGTCGTAGGCGTCCTGGGTGAGGAAGGTCTCCGTGTTCTCGGCCACGCGTCTCTCCTTGCATCGGGGGAACGTGCGGCTCTGCCGCACGGGTGCGTCGTGCTGGGTTCGCCCGGCCCTGCCGGGGTAAACCGAACGCCCCGGCAGGCAGCCGGGGCGCGTCGTGTCGCCTCAGACTACGGGATCCAGCAGGAGGTCGCCAAACCCGTCGTCGCCTCGGCGACGGTCGGGATCGTCTCGGTGAAGCTGCGGCTGTGCGCGTCGCTGGCCGGATACTCGACGATCCGCCACCCCACGACGCCGTGGTCGGTGTCCTGCGCCTCGACCGCGCACGTGACCGCCGCGCCGCGCCGGAGGGTCACCTGGAACTCGATCGTCACCGAGTGCGCGTCGACCGAGTGGAAGGCGGTGTTGTCGACGTCGACGGAGTCCATCGACTGTGCGACTGTCGTCCAGCCGAAGTACCCGATGAGGGCGACCGCGACCACGCCGACCGCGATCCAGAGGCCTCGGCGACGCCCGCGCGTGCGGCCGTAGCGATCGTCGAGCTCGGCACGGACCTCGGGCGACAGCGTCGCGGTGTCGTCGTGCGCGGTGACGTCGGGGGTGGAGGGCATCGTGGGTCTTCGCGGTGGAGGTGGGCGATCTAGACTGGAGTTCCAGGCTACGCCGTGCGCGCGCCGCCGAGGAACGACGAAGCGAGGAACGATGCTGACACTTCCCTCCGCGACCGAGTGGATCGCCGCCTCCGCGCGGCACGCGGGGCTCGCGACGCCCTCGCCCTCGATGACGGTCGACCCCGACTCGGTCACTCCCGGGTTCGTCGGGTTCGTCGCGATCGCGCTCATCGCGGTCGTCGTGGTGTTCCTCATCATCGACATGCTGCGACGCATCCGTCGTGCCGGCTACCGCGCCGACGTCAACGAGCAGCTGGATGCCGAGGCGCAGGCCGAGGCTCAGGGCGAGTCCGCCGAGCGCGCGACCGACGTCGACGACCAGGACATCGACCCCCGCGGCGGCGCAGGGCGCTGACCGTGCGGCGAATGCCCGCGCCGGATCAGGCGGGCGCGCCGAGCGAGGGCACCACCGGGTCGAGCGCGATCAGCAGACACGCCGTCCAGTGGCACAGGAAGGCGAGCACCGTGCACACGTGGAAGATCTCGTGGAAGCCGAAGCGCCCCGGCCAGGGGTTCGGCTTCTTCAGCGCGTAGCAGACGGCGCCGCCGGTGTAGAGGAGGCCGCCGATGATGACGAGCACCATCATCGCGACGTTCGCCTCGAGCAGGTCGACGAGGTACATGACCGCCGCCCAGCCGAGCAGCAGATACAGCGCGACGTACAGCCAGCGCGGCGCGTTGATCCAGAACACGCGGAAGAGGATGCCGAGGAGAGCCCCCGTCCATACGAGCACGAGCAGCACCGTGCCCTTCTGCGGGGGAAGGGCCAGCACGGCGATGGGCGTGTAGGTGCCCGCGATCAGCAGCATGATGTTCGCGTGGTCGATGCGCTTGAGCACCGCCTTGGTGCGCGGGCCCCAGTTGAAGCGGTGGTAGAGCGCGGAGTTCCCGAACAGCAGCACCGAGGTCGCCATGAAGATCGCGCAGGCCCACTTGGCCGCGGCGCCGTCGGCGAGCGCGATCAGCACGATGCCCGCGGCGATCGCCACGGGGAAGGTGCCGGCGTGGATCCATCCGCGCCACGTGGGCTTGATCTCGGAGTTCGCGCTGACCTCGGCCGCCTCGATCAGAGGCAGCTGGGGCATGTCGACGCCCTCATCGGGTGTGGGTTCGGGCACGGTCCGAGCCTAGGGCGCGGCGTATGCCGTCGCGCACATACGCGGACACGCGGGCTCACGCCCGGGCACGGTAGCGTAGGGGGGTGACAGCGTCGGCGCCGGGTGAGGGGAGAGGGTTCCTCTATCGGCTGTACAGTTCGCGACTCCGGCGCCTGCTCACCCCCGAGACCGTCCCGCACCACGTCGCGATGATGATCGACGGCAATCGGCGCTGGGCGCGCCAGTCGGGCTACGCGACGGTCGCGGAGGGCCACCGGGCCGGTGCGGCCAAGATGCACGAGTTCCTCCGCTGGTGCGATGAGCTCGGCATCCGTGTCGTCTCGCTGTACCTGCTCTCGAACGACAACCTCCGCAAGCGCGACTCGCAGGAGCTGTCGGATCTCATCGAGATCATCGCGGAACTCGCCGACGAGCTCTCCCAGGAGCCCGGCTGGCGGGTGCAGCACGTCGGCCGCGCCGACGGCCTGCCCGCCGATCTCGCCCGCGTGCTGAAGACGGCCGAGGAGCGCACCGCCGGCAACACCGGACTGCACGTGAACCTCGCCGTCGGCTACGGCGGTCGCGGCGAGATCGTCGACGCGGTGCGGAGCATCATCGCCCAGCACCAGCGGGTCGGCGGCTCGCTCGAAGAGCTCGCCGCGAGTCTCACCCCCGAGCAGATCGGCGAGCACCTCTACACCGGCGGTCAGGCCGACCCCGACCTCGTCATCCGGACGTCGGGGGAGCAGCGCCTGAGCGACTTCCTGCTCTGGCAGTCGGCGCACTCCGAGTTCTACTTCGTCGAGGCGCTCGGCCCCGATCTGCGCGAGGTCGACTTTCTGCGGGCGATCCGCGATTACGCGACCCGCGACCGCCGCTTCGGGGGCTGATCGGTACGCGCGACCGGCGCGTGAGACAATGGCAGACGTGAACGATGTGGACACTCTGATCGACTCGTTCGACGTCGAACCGGGATATCTCGACTGGGCCCGCTTCGGCCCCCTCTCCCCGAGTGTGCGCGCGGAGATGAGCGCCGACGCCGAACTGCTCGGCACCGGACGGCGCGCCGGGATCGACCTCGTCGGCGCTCGCGCCGCGGAAGCGCGCACGCTCGTCGCGAAGCTGCTCGACGTGCCCGGCGACGAGATCGTGCTGCAGCCCTCGACGACCCACGGTCTGCTGCACGCCATGTTCGGCCTCGAGGGCACCGTCGTCGTTCCCGCGCAGGACTTCCCGGCGGTGCGGCTCTCCGCGGCACGGGCGGCCGCGGCGCGCGGACTGCTCGCCGTTCGCGAGATCGACCCGCCCGAGGGCATCGTGACGACGGATGCCATCGTCGACGCCCTCGACGACGACGTGACCGCGGTGGCGCTGAGTCTCGTCGACTACCGCACCGGGGCCCTCGTCGACCTCCCCGCCATCCGGGAGGCGATCGGCGACCGTCTGCTCATCGTCGATGCCATCCAGGCCTTCGGCGTCGTCGACGTCGACTGGCGCGCGGCCGATGTCATCACCGGCAATGGCTACAAATGGCTGCGCTCCGGGCGGGGGACCGGCTTCGCGCGGTTCTCACCGGCGGCGCGCGACCGCATCGAAGCGGTGCTGTCGGGGATCTCCGGCATGCTCGGCGACGCCGGCACCCTCGGCGTCCCCGGGGTGCTGCCGGGAGCGGCCGCCTACTCCGTGGCGCCCTCCGACCCGCTGGCGGCCTCGCGGCTCGCCGCGGCGCTGCGGGACATCGACGACGTCGGCGTCGCGCCCATCGCTGCGGCCGTCCGCGCTCGCGCGCAGGAGGTCATGCACCTCGCCGATCGTTACGAGGTGCCCGTGATGACGCCGCGTGAAGCCCACGCCGGCATCGTCACGCTCCTGCCTGCGGCGGCCGACGCCTCGGCGCTGGCCGCGGCCCTCGCCAACCACGGCGTCACCGTCACGGCCCGGGGAGCGAGCATCCGCGTGTCGGCGCACGTCGGCACCGGCGCCGACAGCCTGCTGCTCCTCGGCGACGCCCTCGCCGATGCGGCCAGCCGCCGCGTCAGCGCGGTCGACTTCGGCGGCGACCCCGGCGGGGAGATCAGCGCGGCCGAGATCATCACGATCGAGGTGATCGACGCGCCGCCGGCGCCCGAGACGCGCCCGGAAGGCGACGCGTGGGCCGAACCCGCGACGGGCGCCGTCCCCGGGGCGGAGACCGTGTCGGAGATCGAGGCGGTGCCCGACGACGCGCTCGACGCCGAGGCCGCCGTCGACGACGCGGTCGACGCCGCCGATGACGAGATCGTGATCGCCACCATCGACGACGCCGCGCCGGACAACGACGGCCGCACCGAGAATTAACACCACGGCAACCTGAGCGCGGCGTGTCGCGCCTGCGGTGGCATCCACGGCGGCCGTACGTTCATCACATCGGGCAAGGCGCCCGGTCGGGTCGGCCTCACCACGACTCGTGGCCCTGGTCGACTCGAGACTGCCGGGTGATCCTCACCCGGGGCGGGAGTGGGTCGTGACCACACGAGTTCCAGAGCAGCAGCACCTCGACACCGCGGCGGAGGTGGACCAGGACCTCCGCACCTACGTGCTCGACACGTCGGTGCTGCTGAGCGATCCGCGGGCCTTCTTCCGGTTCGCCGAACATTCGGTCGTCGTGCCGGTGGTCGTGATCACCGAGCTCGAGGCCAAGCGACACGATCCCGAACTCGGCTACTTCGCCCGCCAGGCGCTGCGCCACCTCGACGAGCTGCGCGTCGAACACGGACGCCTCGACTTCCCGGTTCCGGTCGGCGCGGGCGGCACGCTGCGCGTCGAGCTCGCCAACACGGATGCCTCGGTGCTGCCGGCCGGCCTCCGCCTGAGCGACAACGACACCCGCATCCTGTCGGTCGCGACGCACCTCGCCCAGGACGGACAGGAGGTCACGATCGTCTCGAAAGACCTGCCGATGCGCGTTAAAGCCGCTTCGCTCGGCCTGCACGCCGAGGAGTACCTCGCCGAGCAGGCCGTCGACAGCGGCTGGACCGGCATCGCCGACCTGAACGTCTCGGGCGACGACATCAGCGACCTCTACGAGAGCGAGGTCGCCTCGAGCGACGAGGTGCGCGGACTGCCGGTGAACACGGGCCTCGTCATCCACTCCGAGCGCGGCTCGGCGCTCGGCCGGGTGACCGGTGACGGCGCGTACAAGCTCGTGCGTGGCGACCGCGACGTGTTCGGGCTGCACGGGCGCTCCGCCGAGCAGCGGATCGCGATCGACCTGCTGCTCGACCCGGAGGTCGGGATCGTCTCGCTCGGCGGCCGCGCCGGCACCGGCAAGTCGGCCCTCGCCCTGTGCGCGGGTCTCGAGGCGGTGCTCGAGCGTCAGCAGCAGAAGAAGGTCATCGTGTTCCGGCCCCTCTTCGCCGTCGGCGGTCAGGAGCTCGGCTACCTGCCCGGCGATCAGGCCGAGAAGATGAACCCGTGGGGGCAGGCCGTGTTCGACACGCTCGGCTCCGTCGTCTCGGGCAACGTCCTCGAAGAGGTCGTCGCGCGGGGCATGCTCGAGGTCATGCCGCTCACCCACATCCGTGGCCGCTCCCTGCACGACGCCTTCGTGATCGTCGACGAGGCGCAGTCGCTCGAGCGGAACGTGCTGCTCACGGTGCTGAGCCGGATGGGGCAGAACTCCAAGGTCGTGCTCACGCACGACGTCGGCCAGCGCGACAACCTGCGGGTCGGCCGGCACGACGGGGTCGCGTCGGTCATCGAGACCCTCAAGGGCCACGAGCTGTTCGGCCACGTCACGCTGACTCGCTCGGAGCGCTCCGCCATCGCCGCGCTCGTGACCGACCTGCTGGAGCAGGGCGAGCTCAGCTGACCGCCGCGGTCGAGGCGCGGCCGCGGGGCCGGGGCGGGGCCCGACGGGTCTACTCCCAGCGGTAGCCCTCGCCGCGCACGGTCACGATGTGGTCGGCGCCGAGCTTCGCGCGCAGGTAGCGCACGTACACATCGACGACGTTGGAGCCCGGGTCGAAGTCCATGCCCCAGATGCGGCTCAGCAGCACCTCGCGGGTGAGCACCGCGCCGGGGTGGCGCAGGAACTGCTCCGCGAGCGCGAACTCGCGCGCCGACAGGTCGACCTCGCGCCCCGCGACGGTCGTCCGCCGCGCCAGGATGTCGAGGGTCACATCGCCCTGCG
Source organism: Microbacterium sp. F2E (assembly GCF_020905435.1). NCBI lineage: Bacteria > Bacillati > Actinomycetota > Actinomycetes > Micrococcales > Microbacteriaceae > Microbacterium > Microbacterium sp. F2E. The sequence continues at coordinate 49,053 of NZ_JAJJIB010000007.1, forward strand.
AGAGCACCATCGTCACCGCGCCGGTGCGCTCCCGCAGCCGCGACCGCACACGCGCCATCAGCTCGGCGACCGAGAACGGCTTCGGCACGTAATCGCTCGCTCCGGCATCCAGCCCGTCGACCGCGTCGCTCGTCGACGACCGCGCGGTGAGCATGATCACGGGCATTCGCTCGCCACCGGCGCGGAGCGCCCGCAGCACCTCGAAGCCGTCGAGGCTCGGCAACCCCACGTCGAGGATGACGAGGTCGATATCGCCCTCGAGCGCGCGATCGAGGGCCGCCTGACCGTCCTCGGCGACGACGGTCTCGTGCCCGTCGGCATGCAGCGCCCGGGTGACCAGGGCGAGGATGTGGGGTTCGTCATCGACGACGAGGATGCGGGTCATCCGGAGGCCTCTCGCTGGAGTACGACGTCGCCGGCGCGCACCGGCATGGGAAGGGATGCGCGGGTACCGATGGGGATCCCGAGGGTCAGCGTGGCGCCGCCGCCGGGCGTCTCGGCGACGGTGCAGCGGCCGCCGTGCGCCTTCGCGATGGCGTCGACGATCGCGAGCCCGAGGCCCGATCCGCCGACCGAGCGCTTGCCGGCGCCGCGGTCGAAGCGGCGGAACACGCGGTGACGCATGGCGGGCGGGATGCCGGGGCCGTGATCGCGCACCCAGAGCTGCGCGCCCGACGGATGCACGGCGCTGCCGATCTCGATCGGGCTGCCTTCGGGGGTGTACTTGGCGGCGTTGTCGGCCAGCTGCAGCCACGCCTGCAGCAGCCGGTCGCGATCGCCGCGGACGATCGCCTGCGCCTCCTGCTCGACCCGCCAGGTGTGGCCGGCGATCACCCCGACGAGGTCGGCGACGCGGCGGGTGAGCTCCGCGAGATCGACGTCGCCCATCGAGAAGCTGTCGGCCTCGACGGCGGCGAGCAGATCGATGTCGCCGATGAGGCGCGTCATGCGGTCGAGCTCCGCGATGCCGAGCTCCCGCGTCGCCGCGGTGTCGACGGGATCGTTCGGATCCATCAGCTCCAGGTGCCCGCGCACGATCGTGATCGGCGTCTTCAACTCATGGCGCACGTCGTCGAGCAGGCGCCGCTGCGCGTCGAACGAGGCCTCCGCGCCGTCGGTGGATGCCGCGGCGGGCGCCTCAGCGAGGAGCGCCCACCCGACGATCGCGGTCACCCCGAGGGTCGCCACCGCGCCCACGCCGAACACCGCCACCGCGGGCCAGGACACCTCCGCCGAGGTCGCGACGAGCGCGATGAGCACGCCGATCGCGGTGACCGCGAACCCCGCCGCCACCGTCGCGAGAACCAGGCCGAGCGTGCGGGGGCGGCGGGCGGTGCTCACCCGTGCGGCGCCGGCGGTGCGGTTCACACTGACGATTATCAACCAGGGTGGGTCATCGACAGCAGATCGAGTTTCGCGTCGAGTTGCTCTTCGGTCAGCTCGCCCCGCTCGACGTACCCGAGATCGATGACGGCCTCGCGCACGGTGATGCCTTCGGCGACCGCGTGCTTGGCGATCTTCGCCGCCGCCTCGTAGCCGATCAGCTTGTTCAGGGGCGTGACGATCGAGGGGGACATGCCGGCGTAGGCGGCGGCGCGCTCGAGGTTCGCCTCGAGGCCGTCGATGGTCTTGTCGGCGAGCACGCGCAGCGCGTTGGAGAGTAGTCGGATCGACTCGAGCAGGGCCGTGCCCATGACCGGGATCGCGACGTTGAGCTCGAATGAGCCGGACGCCCCGGCCCAGGCGACGGTCGCGTCGTTGCCGATGACGCGGGCGCAGACCATCAGGGTCGCCTCGGGGACGACGGGGTTCACCTTGCCGGGCATGATCGACGAACCCGGCTGCAGGTCGGGGATGTGCAGCTCGGCGAGCCCGGTGTTCGGGCCCGAGCCCATCCAGCGGATGTCGTTGTTGATCTTGGTCAGCGACACCGCGATCGTGCGGAGGGCGCCGGATGCCTCGACGAGGCCGTCACGGTTGGCCTGCGCCTCGAAGTGGTCCTTCGCCTCGGTGATCGGCAGCTCGGTCTCGGCGGCGAGGAGCTCGATGACCTTCTGCGGGAAGCCGGTGGGCGTGTTGATGCCGGTGCCGACGGCCGTGCCGCCGAGCGGCACCTCGCCGACGCGGGGGAGCACGGCCTGCACGCGGTCGATGCCCAGGCGCATCTGGCGGGCGTAGCCGCCGAACTCCTGGCCGAGGGTGACCGGCGTGGCATCCATGAGGTGCGTGCGGCCCGACTTCACGGCATCCTTCCACAGCTCCGCCTTCGCCTCGAGGGCGACGGCGAGGTGGTCGAGCGCCGGGATCAGGTCGTCGATGAGCGCCTGCGTGACGGCGATGTGCACCGAGGTGGGGAAGACGTCGTTGGACGACTGCGACGCGTTGACGTGGTCGTTCGGGTGCACCGGCGCCCCGAGGTGCCGGGTGGCGAGGGTCGCGAGCACCTCGTTCATGTTCATGTTCGACGACGTGCCCGAGCCGGTCTGGTAGGTGTCGACGGGGAACTGGTCGTCGTAGCGGCCGCTGATGACCTCATCGGCGGCCGCGGCGATCGCGTCGGCGATGTCGCCGTCGAGGGTGCCGAGCTGCTTGTTGGCGAGGGCGGCCGCCTTCTTGATGCGGGCGAGCGCGGCGATCTGGGTCGACTCGAGCCCCGAGCCGGAGATCGGGAAGTTCTCCACGGCGCGCTGGGTCTGCGCGGCGTAGAGGGCGTTCTTCGGAACGCGCACCTCTCCCATCGTGTCGTGCTCGATGCGGTACTCGGTGCTCTCGGTCATGGGTATCACGTCCTCGTGGTGGGGGTGTTCGGGTGTCCGGAAGGTAGGTCGGCGCTTCGCGTCGCCGTCAGGAGCCGATGCCGACGGCCACGTGCGGCACCGCGGTGCCCTCGCTGAGTCGGTAGTTCGCGCCGACGATGCCGACGCGGCCTTCGGCGACGGCGTCGGCGATGAGGCGCGACGAGGCCAGCAGGTCGTCGATCGTGTTGTGCAGGTGCGCGATGCCGACGTCTTCGGCGTCGAGCTCGCGCGGGTCGATGCCGCCGCTCGCGCGGAGCACGGTGCGCGCCGCCGGCACGATCTTGGCGATCAGGCGCCAGATGTGCGGGGGGAGTTCGGGGGAGTCGAGCGCGGTCGAGTCGATCGCGGCCCGCACCGCGCCGCACGCGTCGTGGGCGAGCACGATGATGAGTGACACGTCGAGGGCGGCGACCGCGTACTCGAGGCTCGCGACGGCCGAGTCCGACGCGACCTGCCCGGCGTTGCGCACGACGAACAGGTCGCCGAGGCCCTGATCGAAGATGATCTCCGCCGCCAGGCGCGAGTCGGCGCAGCCGAACAGGGCCGCGCGGGGGGTCTGCGCCGCGGCGAGCACGTGCCGGCGCTCCACGTCCTGACGGGGGTGGCGGGGTTCGCCCGCGACGAAGCGGGCGTTGCCCTCGCGCATCTCGGCCCAGACATCCGCCGGCGTCGGTCGTGCGGTGACAGCGGCATCCATCATGGCGTCTCCTCGCGCAGGGTGCGGATCTGGTCGGTCACGCCCTCGGCCGCGATCGCGGCGGTGGCGGCGTCGGTCGCACCGTAGACGAGCACGGTGTCGGTGCCGACGGGCGTCGACAGTGCGTAGGAGATCGAGTCGGTGCGCCCCGCGCTCGGGATGCGGTACTCGTCCCACGTGATGCCGTCGATCGTGACGGTGCCGGTCGGGGCGTAGCCGCCGATCTCGCGGCTCGCCCAGTCGTCGGGGGCGTCGAGGCCCTGGGCGACGCGGACGAACCCGCTCGCGGGGGCGTAGACGACGCGCCACATGCCGCCCTCGAGACGGGCCGAGTTGGCTCGCCAATCTTCGGGGACCTCGGGGACGAGGACGGGTCTGCCGACGGATGCCTCGGCCGCCGCCGCGGCGGCGGGGACATCGGCCGGCTCGGGCTCGGCGAGCGAGCCGCGGGGCACGCCCAGGTAGACGACGGCGACGACGGCGATCGTGATCAGAAGCGCCGCGACGAGGTTTCGGAACGTCTTGCTCGACCGGTACCTGGCGGAGGAGGCGGCCTTGCGGTCGGCCGTCTCCTGCGGAGTCTCGGGGCGGCCGAGCTCGGCGACGATGCGCGGACCGGCCATCAGCACGTCCCCCGCATCAGGCGTCTCCGGTGGAGGGCCGGGCGGCGTCGAGAAGACGCTTGGCGCCCAGCAGCCACTCCTCGCAGCGGGCCGCGAGCGCCTCGCCGCGGGTCCACAGGCTCAGCGACTGCTCGAGGGTCGGTGCGCCCTGTTCGAGCTCGGCGACCACCCGCACGAGCTCATCGCGGGCCTGCTCGAACGAGAGGCTCGCGACGTCGGCAGCGGGGTCGGCGGTCATACTCTCATCTTAGGGTCGCCTCCGACACCGCTTCGCCCCGTTCGGGGCGGGAGCGTCAGGAGACATCCGCCTCGGCGACGGGGCCGTCGGAGCGTGCCGCGAAGGATCCCTCGGCGACGGTGACGACCACCGCGGCGCCGGCGGGCGCCTGGGTCGCCTCGCGCACGATGACGCCGCCCTCGAGGTGCGCGATCGCGTAGCCCCGGGCGAGGGTCGCGCCGGGGGAGAGGGCGGCGAGCGAGGCCTGCAGCTGCGCGACGCGCCGCTCGCCCTCGTGCACCTGTCGGGTCACGACGTCGCGCCCGCGCGAGGTGAGCGCGAACAGCTCGTGCGAGCGCGCGACGAGCATGCCCTCGGGCGCGCGCAGCACGGGGCGCGTGCGCAGCTGCTCGAGCTGGGCGACATCGTGCGCGATCCGCTGCGTGAGGCGGGTGCGCGCGCGGGCGCGCAGCTGCTGCACGAGGGCCCGCTGCTCGGCGACGTCGGGGACGACCTTCTTCGCGGCATCCGTCGGCGTCGAGGTGCGGAGATCGGCGACGTCGTCGAGCAGCGGATGGTCGTTCTCATGACCGATCGCCGAGACGATCGGGGTGGATGCCGCGGCCACCGCTCGCAGCAGCCGCTCGTCGCTGAAACCGAGGAGCGTCTGCGGGTCGCCGCCGCCGCGGGCGATGACGATGACGTCGACCTCGGGGTCGGCGTCGAGGGTCGCGAGCGCGGCGAGCGTCTCCGGCACGCACCGCTCGCCCTGCACGGCGACGTGCGCGGTGCGGAAGCGCACCTGCGGCCAGCGCAGCTCGGCGTTCCTGTGCACGTCCTTCTCGGCGTCGCTGCGCTCCCCGGTGATGAGTCCGATCACGTGCGGCAGGAACGGCAGGCGCTTCTTGCGCGACTCGTCGAACAGGCCCTCGCGTCGCAGCTGCGCGCGCAGCTGCTCGAGACGGGCGAGCTGGTCGCCGAGGCCGGTGTGCCGCATCGCCGAGACGGTGAAGGTGAAGTCTCCCGACTTCATGAAGTAGTCGCTCTTCACGCACGCGACGACCCGGTTGCCCACGCGCAGGTCGTCGGGCAGCCGCTGCAGCGTCGACGACCACAGCCGGAAGGAGATGAGGGCGTCGCCCGTGGCATCCTTCAACCGTCCGAACACGTGGCCGCCGCGGAGGTTCCAGGCGGTGATCTCGCCCTCGACCCATACCGAACCCCAGTTCGAGACGAACCCGCGGATCGTCTCGTTGAGCCGTGAGATCGAGGTGGGGGCCTCCGGCGACGACTCCCGCGGGTGCACCGAATCGGGCGGCGGAGTCTGGCCGGATGCCGGGGCGAAGGCGGTCATCGGGGCTCCCTGTCGTGTCCGGACGTGTGCGGTGATGTCGTGTCGGGCGCGCGTGCGGCCCGCGCCCAGCGTGGCATCCGTAGAATCACAAGGGTGAGCAGCACAGCCGTCCGTCTTCCCTCGCCCCGCATACCGGGGCCGCGTGGACGGCTTCAGGATAACCCGGTGGTCGGACACAAGCGCGTGCTGCTGGCCTCGCCCCGCGGCTACTGCGCCGGCGTCGACCGCGCCGTGATCGCCGTCGAGAAGGCGCTCGAGCGCTTCGGCGCCCCGGTCTACGTCCGCAAGCAGATCGTGCACAACATCCACGTGGTCACCGAGCTCGAGGCGCAGGGGGCGATCTTCGTCGACGAGGTCGACGAGGTTCCCGAGGGCGCGCACGTCGTCTTCAGCGCGCACGGTGTCTCGCCCGCGGTCGTCAGCGCCGCCGAGAACCGCGGCCTGCAGGCGATCGACGCGACCTGCCCGCTCGTGACGAAGGTGCACCGCGAGGCGGTGCGGTTCGCGCGCGACGACTACGAGATCCTGCTGATCGGCCACGACGGTCACGAAGAGGTCGAGGGCACCGCCGGCGAGGCGCCCGACCATGTCACCGTCGTGAACTCGCCGGAGGACGCCGACACGGTCGTCGTGAAGGACCCGTCGAAGGTGGTGTGGCTCTCGCAGACGACGCTCTCGGTCGACGAGACCATGGAGACCGTGCGGCGACTGCGCGAGCGCTTTCCCGAGCTGAACGATCCGCCGTCCGATGACATCTGCTACGCCACCCAGAACCGGCAGGTCGCGATCAAGAAGGTTGCGCAGGACGCCGACCTCGTGATCGTCGTCGGCTCGGCCAACTCGTCGAACTCGGTGCGCCTCGTCGAGGTCGCCCTGGAGTACGGGGCGAAGGCGGCCTACCGCGTCGACTACGCCCACGAGATCGAGCAGTCGTGGCTCGACGGCGTCGAGACCGTCGGTGTCACGAGCGGCGCGTCGGTTCCCGAGGTGCTCGTGCAGGAGGTGCTCGACGAGCTCTCCGGTGCCGGCTACCGCGACGTGGAGCAGGTGCGCACCGCGGAGGAGGACCTCATGTTCTCGCTGCCGAAAGAGTTGCGCCAGGATGCCTCGGGCCGCCGCGACGGGCGGGCGCTCGGCGGACGGCAGTCGGGGGGACGGGCCGGCGCGTGAGCGAGCCGGAGCGCGCGCGACCGCAGTACGGCGAGTACGCGACGCCCGAGGAGCAGCGCGCGGCGATCCGGGTGCCCGCGCCGGGCGCGGGTGCCGGGTCTGAGCCGGGTTCGGCGTCGGTGTCGGGCTCGGCGTCCGCGGGGCGCACGGCGCCGGCGGCGGACGCTTCGCCGTCGCGCCGGCACGGGGCATCCGGCGATCGTCACCTTCCACCGCCCCGGCCGACGACCAGCGCGGCGCGGCCGAGCCGCACCGCCGACCGGGTCATCACGCTGATCCTGCTCGCCTACGGGCTCGTCACCGTCGCGAGCGCGATCCCGCAGCTGTGGCACTTCGCGGCGTTCGCGGGGTCGTGGATGGACCTCGCCGGCATCGACGGTACCTTCACGAACACCGCGCAGGGCGACCTGTGGGGCCGGATCGGCGTCGGCGTGTTCGTCGTCGGCTGGCTCGTGACCGCCGCGCTGTCGGTGCGCGCGATCGCGCGGGGAAAGCTCGCGTGGTGGATTCCGCTGGTCGGGGCGATCGTCACGTTCATCGTGGTGAGCGTGTGCCTGACCGTGCCGCTCCTCGGCGACCCGGCGATCGTCGCGCACTTCGGCGCCTGACGCCACGAGCGTCCGTGTGCGCTTCCGGCGACGCCGCCGGGCCGCACAGCGAGACGCCCCGCCCTCGGAAGAGGGCGGGGCGTGTCGCAGACGCGGTGATCAGGCGCTGATCGAGTGACCCGCAGAGCCCAGCTGCTGCGTGGCCCCGACGACGCGGGCGGCCATCCCCGATTCGGCGACCTTGCCCCACGCGCGCGGGTCGTAGAGCTTCTTGTTGCCGACCTCGCCGTCGATCTTCAGGACGCCGTCGTAGTTGCGGAACATGAAGCCCGCGACCGAGCGGGTGAAGGCGTACTGCGTGTCGGTGTCGATGTTCATCTTCACGACGCCGTTCGCGACGGCCGTCGCGATCTCCTCGGGGGTCGAGCCGCTGCCGCCGTGGAAGACGAGGTCGAGGGGCTTGGGGCCCGTGCCGAACTTCTCCGCGATACCGGCCTGGATCTCACCGAGCAGCTCGGGGCGCAGCTTCACGTTGCCCGGCTTGTAGACGCCGTGCACGTTGCCGAAAGTCAGCGCCGCGAGGTAGCGGCCGTTCTCGCCCAGACCCAGAGCCTCGACGAACTTCGACACGTCGGCGACCGTCGTGTAGAGCGCCTCGTTGGAGCCCTCGTGCTTGACACCGTCCTCCTCGCCGCCGACGACACCGATCTCGACCTCGAGGATCGCGTTGATGTTCTTCGTGCGGGGGAGCAGTTGCTTCGCGATCTCGATGTTCTCGTCCAGCGGCAGGGCCGAGCCGTCCCACATGTGCGACTGGAAGATCGGGTTGCGACCGGCCTTGACCTCTTCTTCGGATGCCGCGATCAACGGAAGCAGGAAGTCCTCGAGTGCCGGCTTGGGGCAGTGGTCGGTGTGCAGCGCGACCGTGATCGGGTAGTTCTTGGCGACCTCGGTGGCGAACTTGGCGAAGGCGATGGCGCCGGTCGCGCGGCCCTTGACGGTGTGGCCGGCGAAGTAGTCGGCGCCACCGGTGGTCACCTGGATGATGCCGTCGGAGCCGGCCTCGGTGAGTCCCTGCAGGATGGCGTTGATCGACTGCGAGCTGGAGGCGTTGATCGCGGGGAAGGCGTACCCGCCCGCCTTCGCCTTGTCCAGCATCTCTGCATACTGCTCGGGGGTTGCGACGGGCATTTCCACTCCTCAGGTCTGCGGATATCTCCACCGGTCACTCTAGCGAAGGGAGCGTTCGCGGCGCGGGGTGCTCACCGGGCAAAAGCGGCCCGCCGCCGCAGCGGTCGGCGGCGGCGAAACCGCGCGGCGCGAAAGAACCGCGATTCCTTCGTGCGGCGCAGCACCGAATCGGGCCCGCGCGGCGATCGATCGCCGTAGTCTCAGAGCATGGTGAGCCTGACCGCAGACATGAGTCCCCTCCACCCCGACCGGAACCTCGCGCTGGAGCTCGTGCGCGCGACCGAGGCTGCCGCGATCCGGTCCGTCCCGTTCATCGGACGCGGGCAGAAGGAGCTCGCCGACGGTGCCGCCGTCGACGCGATGCGCGCCTTCCTCACCACCGTGAACTTCGACGGGGTGATCGTCATCGGCGAGGGCGAGAAGGACAACGCGCCCATGCTCTTCAACGGGGAGCACGTCGGGACGGGCCGCGGCCCGCAGTGCGACATCGCCGTCGACCCGATCGATGGCACGTCTCTGACCGCCGAGGGGCGCAACAACGCGCTGTCGGTGCTGGCGGTCTCCGATCGCGGCACGATGCTGGATGCCTCGAGCGTGTTCTACATGGACAAGATCGTCACGGGCCCGGCAGGCGTCGGCGTCGTCGACATCCGGCTCCCTGTCGCGGAGAACATCCGACTGCTCGCCAAGGCGCTCGGAAAGCCCGTCGACGAGCTCGTGGTGTCGGTGCTGAACCGGCCGCGCCACGCGCGGCTCATCCAAGAGATCCGCGACGCGGGCGCCGGCACGCGCCTGATGAGCGACGGCGACGTGGCCGGCGGCATCAATGCCGCGCGCTACAACGCGCGCACCGACATGTGCATCGGCATCGGCGGCAGCCCGGAGGGCGTGGCGACGGCGTGCGCGATCAAGGCGCTCGGCGGGCACATCCAGGGCCGGCTGTGGCCGCGGGACGACGACGAGAAGCAGCGCGGCATCGACGCGGGGCTCAAGGTCGACGACACGGTATACGAGGCCGATGACCTGGTGAAGGGCAAGAACACGATCTTCGTCGCCACCGGCGTCACCAACGGTGAGCTCGTCGCGGGGGTCCGCCGTGATGGCGACTTCGTGCTGACCGAGAGCGTCGTGCTGCGCGGCGCGTCGGGCACCCTCCGCCGGATCAGCTCGGAGCATCTGACGTCGAAGTGGCTGTGACCTTCGCCGCTCGCGGCGAAAGTCCCGGCCCGCTTCCACCCATCGAGCGGTGCACTCTGGCAGAATGAGGGCGGGTCACCGGAGACCTGCACGTCGTCCACGTCATCACCGGGGGTTCACATGTCCACCGCAGCCAGTAGTCCGAGGACCGGGCAGATCCCGATCCCCGTCGACACGGCCCGTCGACCCGATGTCCTCCTCCGCAAGCGCATGCCCGAGGGGCACCAGGTCAGCGCCTGGTGGATGATCGGCGCCTTCGTCGGCGTCTCGGTCGGCGTCGTCGCGCTGCTCGGATTCTTCCCTGGCGGCTGACCCCGCGCCCGCGCGAACGGGGGGCCTCCCCGGTTGGGGCTCACAGTCGTCCCCTGAGGTCGCCCACGTCGGCGCCCACCCGCCCGGCGTCGGGCTCTTCGTCACCCAGATGCTCGATGAGCTCCGGCGCCGTCAGCTTGCGGGGGCTCTTCTCGATTGCCATCGGCGTCGCCGTCGCATCGAGCCGCGTGTCGTCGATGCCGGGGAAACGCCGTGCGCTCACGAGCACCCGCGACTCGAGCGAGCCGACGAACCGGTTGTAGCTGTCGACGGTGCGCTCGATCGCACGCCGCAGCTCGTCGGTGTGCGTGGCGAGACCGCCGAGGCGCTGGTACAGCTCGTTGCCGAGGTCGAAGAGCCGCCGCGCCTCCGTCGAGACGTCCTGCTGCGTCCACGTGTACGCGACGGTCTTGAGCACCGCCCAGAGGTTCACCGGAGAGGCCAGCGCAACGCGCCGCGAGAACGCGTAGTCGAGCAGGGCCGGGTCTTCTTCGAGCGCAGCCGCGAGCAGCGATTCGGTCGGCAGGAAGCACACGACGAACTCGGGGCTCGACTGCAGGCCGGTCCAATACCGCTTGCCCGCGAGCGCGTCGACGTGCGCACGCACCGCCTTGACGTGCTTCTGCAGCAGTCGGGCCCGCTGCGCGGCCTGCTCGCCCTGCGCGGTCAGCGGGATCGCGGATGCCTCGAGGTAGGCGTCGAGCGGCACTTTCGCATCGATCGCGAGCGCCTTCTCGCCGGGCAGCCGCACGATCATGTCGGGCCGCCCGGCGCCGACATCGGCGGTGACCGAGGACTGCGTATCGAAGTCGACATAACGAGTGAGGCCCGCCGACTCGACCACCCGGCGCAGCTGCGTCTCGCCCCACACGCCGCGCGTCGCGTTGGAGCGGAGCGCGCCCGCGAGCGACTCGGTCGTGGCGCGGAGCGCCTCGTCGGACTCATGCGCGCGGCGCAGCTGCTCGGCGATCGAGCCGTACTGCGCCTGCCGCTCGCGCTCGAGCTCGTCGACCTTGTGCTGCATCGTCTGGAGCGTCTCCTGCACGGGCGCGAGGGCCCGCAGCACCACCTGCTCGCGGCGTTCGCGCTCGTGCTGCGCCGCCTGGTCGGCGCGCGTCTGCGCGCCGAGATCGCGGGTGAGCGATCGCTGCTGCTCGAGCTGGTCGGTGAGGGAGCGCTGCGCGCCTTCGGCGGCGACCGCGCGAGCGGTCAGGCCGGCCAGGGCCTCCGAGGAGCGCTCCGCGGCCCGCGCCGTGGCGGCGAACCAGCCCGCCAGCAGACCGGCGAGCAGACTGACCAGCACGAGGGCGGTGACGAGGGTGGCATCCATGATCACAGCGTGGCGCAGGCCTCCGACATCGCCGGATCGACGCGCAGACAACGGCCCGCGGCGGGCCGCCCGGGTGCCCGGGTGCAGTCGACGGTGTTACCGCGCGGGGGAGGCCATCCGGCGTGCCGAACCAGCGGCCACCTCGGGCGGCTCGACGGATGCGCCCGGAATCTGCGGCACGCGCAGTCCGAGGAGCATCGCGAGCTCGACGATGTCGTCGGCGCCGACGCGGCGTGCGGCATCGATCATGATGTGCGCGCAGGCGAGGGCGTCGGCGGTGGCGTCGTGGTGCGCAAAGTCGAGGAATCCCGCGGCGGCGGCGACGTTCGGCAGCCGATACGAGTCGAGCCGGTACGTCTTGCGCGACGCCTGCAGGCTGCACACGTACCGGTACGGCGGGCACGGGGCATCCGTCGCCTCGCAGGCGGTGCGGAGCACCCGCACGTCGAATCCGGCGTTGTGCGCGACGAGCACGTCGTCGCCGACGAAGTCGGTCAGGGCGCCGAGCTGATCGGTCCAGGTCGGTGCGGCGGCGACGTGGTCGGGCCGGATCCCGTGGATGCCGATGTTCACCTCGAAGAACTGATCGTGCCCGGCGGGCGGTTTGATGAGCCAGCCCGCAGTCTCGATCACGTGCCCGTCCCGCACCCGGGCGAGGCCCACGGCACAGGCCGATGCGCTCGAGGAGTTCGCGGTCTCGAAGTCGATCGCGGTGAAATCCAAGGGCACCTCCCCACCCTCGCCCCGCCGACCGCCGCCGCCGCGGAGGCGCCCCGGCGCGCCGTCAGGCCGGCGCCCGCGTCGTCACCCCGACAGGATGCGCGCGCCGCTCGGTGACGATTGCAGGAGATTCGTGTGCGACCCACCGCGACACGCCGGATCTCCCGCCGCATCGCGCGCCATCCCCTGCAATCGTCACGGCGCCGCCCCCGAACGGCATCGGGAGGGACGGCCATACTGCGGCCACCTCACACCCCCGCACTCTGGCGCCCCCGCCGCCCGGACGCGGTCCTGCGCGCGCCGCGCGGTGACGATCGCAGGAGTTCGGTGCGCTCCACACCCCGCTAGGCCGGATTTCCCGCCGCATCGCGCGCCATCTCCTGCAATCGTCACGGTGCCGCGCCGCGCGGCGCCGCCACCGCCCCCGGAACACACCGGGAGGGGCGACCCTGCTGCGGCCGCCCCTCCCGGATCCTCTCGCTTCGTCAGTACTTCATCACGATGCGGCCCTCGATCGCGCCGCGCTGCATGCGGTCGAAGATGTCGTTGATGTCGTCGAGAGTCTCGACCTGCACTCTCGGGTGGATCTGGCCGCGGGCATAGAAGTCGAGCGCCTCGATCATGTCCTGCCGGGTGCCGACGATCGAGCCGCGTACCGTGATCGCGCGCAGCACGATGTCGAAGATGTCGGCGTCGAAGGTGCCCGGCGGCAGCCCGTTGAAGACGACCGTGCCGCCGCGGCGCACCGCGCCGAGCGCCTGGCCGAACGCGCGCGGGTGCACGGCCGTGACGAGCACGCCGTGCGCGCCGCCGATCGCCTCCTGCACGGCGGCGCCGGGATCGTCGTGCGCGGCGTTCACGACGACCTCCGCGCCGTGCGTGCGCGCGAGCGCGAGCTTGGCGTCGTCGACGTCGACCGCGACCACGCGCATGCCCATCGCACGTGCGTACTGCACGGCGATGTGGCCGAGCCCGCCGATGCCCGAGATCACGACCCACTGGCCGGGGCGCACCCCGGTCATCTTGAGTCCCTTGTAGACGGTGACCCCGGCGCACAGGATCGGCGCGACCTCGACCGGGTCGGCGCCTTCGGGAATGCGGGCGGCGAAGCGCTCGTCGACGAGCATGTACTCGCCGAAGCTGCCGTCGACGGAGTATCCGCCGTTCTGCTGCTCGGGGCACAGGGTCTCCCAGCCGGTGCGGCAGTACTCGCACACGCCGCACGCCGACCAGAGCCACGCGTTGCCGACCTTCTGGCCGACCTCGAGCGTCGTCACCTGGTCGCCGATCGCGACGACCTCGCCGTAGCCCTCGTGGCCCGGGATGAGGTCGGCTTTCGGAGCGACCGGCCAGTCGCCGTGGGCGGCGTGCAGGTCGGTGTGGCAGACGCCGGTCGTGATCACCTTCACGAGCGCCTGGCGCGGGCCCGGCGTGGGCAGGGGGACTTCCGCCACCACGAGGGGTTCGCCCGAGGTCTTCACGACCGCGGCGCGCATCGTGGTGGGCGTCGCCGAGGCGGCGGCGCGGGTGGGGGTGTCGGTCAGAGTCGTCATTGACATCACTTCCTCTCGGCGGAGCCGTTCCGCCCGATGGCGACGACGGTAGAACGCGCAACGTTGCATGATGTTGCGTCGGTGGCGGGCGGTATGGTCGCACCATGGCGACACGCGACGAGATGGCGAACAGTTTCGGAGCCGAAGCGGCGGCGTATGAGGAGGGTCGGCCGGGCTACCCGGCGGAGGCCGTCGCGTGGCTGCTCGAACCGGCCGGCGCCCACCCGCGGGTCGTCGACATCGGCGCCGGAACCGGCAAGCTCACCCGCGTCGTCGCGGAGATCACCGCCGAGCACGGCACGGATGTGATCGCGGTGGAACCCGACGCGGCGATGCTCGATGCGCTGCGGAACGCGCTCCAGGGCATCCAGACGCTCGTGGGCACCGCGGAGCACCTCACGCTGCCCGACGAGAGCGCGGACGCGGCCGTGCTCGGGCAGGCCTGGCACTGGGTCGACCCGGTCGCGGCGTCGGCGGAGATCGGTCGTGTGCTCCGCCCGGGCGGAGTGCTCGGCCTCGTCTGGAACATCCGCGACGAGTCCGTGCCGTGGGTCGCGCGGCTGACCGAGATCACGAAGGGCAGCCACGCCGAGCAGCTGCTGGCGGACGGCGGGCCCGAGGTGGCGGCGCCCTTCGGCGAGCTCGCATCCCGCACCTGGCACTGGGCGCGCCCGATCACGCGCGCCGCGCTCATGGCGATGGTGCACTCGCGCAGCTACGTCATCACGGCGACGCCGGAGGAGCGCGCGCGGATCGACCGTGAGCTGGAGGTGCTGTTCGACGAGATCGGTGCGACGGGGGATGCCACGGTGTCGCTGCCGTACGTGACGTACGCGTTCCGCGCTGTGAAGCCCGAGGCCGGCGGCGCCGCGCGCTGACGGGTCCGGCATCTAGACTGGTCTCCCGTGGCTCTTACCATCGGAATCGTCGGTCTCCCCAACGTCGGCAAGTCGACCCTGTTCAACGCTCTGACCAAGAACGACGTGCTCGCCGCGAACTATCCGTTCGCGACGATCGAGCCGAACGTCGGCGTGGTGAACCTGCCCGATCCGCGGCTCGAGAAGCTCGCCGAGGTGTTCGGTTCGGAGCGGATCCTTCCCGCCGCGGTCTCGTTCGTCGACATCGCCGGCATCGTGCGCGGCGCCAGCGAGGGTGAGGGGCTCGGCAACAAGTTCCTCGCGAACATCCGCGAGGCCGACGCGATCGCCCAGGTCGTCCGTGGCTTCGCCGACGACGACGTCGTGCACGTCGACGGTGCGGTGAATCCGCGCGGCGACATGGAGACGATCAACGCCGAGCTGCAGCTGGCCGACCTCGAGACGCTCGAGAAGGCGATCACGCGCTACGAGAAGGAGGTGCGTGGGAAGAAGCTCGACCCGTCCGTGCTCGAGGCGGCGATCGCCGCGCGCGACGCTCTGCAGCGCGGGGAACTTCTGTCCGCGTCGAACCTCGACCTCGCACCCATCCGCGAGCTGGGCCTGCTCACCGCGAAGCCGTTCATCTTCGTCTTCAACGTCGACGAGCAGGTGCTGACGGATGCCGCGCGCAAGGCCGAGCTCGAAGCGCTCGTCGCCCCCGCGAAGGCCGTCTTCCTCGACGCGAAGATCGAGTCGGAGCTGATCGACCTCGACCCCGCGGACGCGGCGGAGCTGCTGGCATCCACCGGTCAGGAGGAGTCGGGACTCGACCAGCTCGCCCGCATCGGCTTCGACACCCTGGGGCTGCAGACTTACCTCACCGCCGGCCCGAAGGAAGCCCGCGCGTGGACGATCGGCAAGGGCTGGAAGGCGCCGCAGGCGGCGGGGGTCATCCACACCGACTTCGAGAAGGGCTTCATCAAGGCCGAGGTGATCTCGTTCGACGACCTCGTCGCGCTCGGCTCGGTCGCCGAGGCTCGCGCCAAGGGCAAGGCGCGCCTCGAGGGCAAGGACTACGTCATGCAGGACGGCGACGTGGTGGAGTTCCGTCACAGTTAGGCATCTGGTTCGTGAAAGGAAGGGAGGGACGATGAGCGGTAAGGCTCGCGCGCGTCGCGTGATCCGTCTCTTCCCCGAGTACGGCCGAAACTGGCCTCTGTGGGAGAACTCGACTCCCGCGTGGGACGTCGGCTACACGACCACACCGGAGATGTACGGACTGTCAGAGGACCTGACACGAGATATGGCCGACTGGAATGCGCTGTGGGAGGCGAACTTCGACCCGTTCGACGGTTGGAAGAGCGATGCGGCGCGCGAACGGTGGCGCGAGAGGGCGTGCGTGTTGCGACACGCCTTCGTGCTGAAGTCGCTGACTTCGCTGATGTGAAGTACGATCCGTGGCCGCTCGGTCGCAGGGACGAGTAGTGGTGGAGTTCCGCTTCAGTTAGCGGTATGGATTGGGATTGAGCGCGTGAGCATGATCTGGCGGCGTTATCGGTCAACCCTCGGGTTGGCGATTGTTGCATCAGCGATGCTCGGGCTCTTTTGCGGGCTTGCACTGTACCTCACCGGGAACGCGGACTACCGCGCACAGGCTGGCTGGGGAGGCTTATTTTATTGGATCGCTCTGGGCGCGGGTTTCGGTATCGGGACGGGCCTGACAGCATGCGCGGGCGGGGTGACCGCGATCTGGTTGCGTGACCGGCAACTCGGACGACCGAGCGCGTCGCGCGTCCTCATCGGGACCGTCGGCGCAAGTGTCGGGGCGGCGGTGCTGTGGCTCGCCTTCGGAGTTGTGGCTGCCGTGACCGGTGGTGCTGGCTACTTGTACATGTTCATCGGCATCGCGGTGATGGCGGGCTTGACCGGTGCTGTTCTTGCGCGGACGATGCTCAGCCGTGCTGAACGGCGGCGGGACGGCGACGTGGTGGAGTTCCGTTTCAACGTCTAGCGATATCGACGCGTCGAGCGGTGACCACGTGGAGCGACGCTGCGATCGCCGCCGCGAGGCGCGCCGGATCGTTGGTATAGGCGGACCACCCGACGGAGGCTTCGAGCCCGACGAGCTCCTCGCGGCGGTGATGCCGGAACCGCCGCGCGGTGTCAACCCCTTCGCGCGCTGACGTCGCCCGGTCTAGCGTGGAGACACGATTATCGAAGGGTGGACATCCATGTCCGGATTCAAGTTCTGGCTCACTGTCGGAGTCGTCGGGGTCGGCGCGTACATCCTCGGCGCACGCGCCGGTCGCGCTCGCTACCGCGAGATCAGCAAGGCCGCCAAGCACCTCTGGGACGACCCGTCGCTGCGGAAGGCGCGCGCGCAGTCGCGGAAGGTCGTAGACAAGGCTGCCAAGAAGGCCGCGAAGAAGCTCGGCGTCTGAGCGCCGGCATCCGTCAGAGGATGCCCGGCGCTCAGACGCGACGCGCGAACGCCGTCACCGCTCAGGTGGCGGCGTTCGTGTTCGGCTCGACGATCGGGTCCGAAGCATTCTCTTTGGCCGCGTCGTCTTGCGCGCCCGGCGCACCGAGGTCCGCGTCGGCGCGGACGAGCCGCTCGATCTCGGCCCCCGTCGCCTCGTCGACGTGCCGCCAGTACGAGAAGGCGCGCTCGAGGACGTCGCCCGTCACGCCGCCCAGCAGGTGCCCCGCGACCGTCTTCACGAAGGCGGCGCGCTGCTCGTCGTTCCAGACGTCGCGCACGAGCGCCCCGGCCTGCGAGAAGTCGTCGTCGTCCGGGCGCAGCGTGTAGGCCTCGCGCACCATCGGTCCGTCGGTCTCCCACCCCGGGTCGACCTCGCCGACGTTGTCGGCGTACCCGCGGCCGAACGAGTTCGGCGCGTACACGGGGGCGTCTCCCGTGTGCTCATACGCCATCGGGCCGTCCTTGGTGTAGGTGTTCACCTCGACGTGCGGGCGGTTGACGGGCAGCTGCAGATAGTTCGCGCCGATGCGGTGCCGGTGCGTGTCGGCGTAGGCGAACGCCCTCCCGAGCAACATCTTGTCGGGCGAGAACCCGATGCCGGGCACGAGCGCCGACGGCTCGAACGCCGCCTGCTCGATCTCGGCGAAGAAGTTCTCGGGATTGCGGTCGAGCGTCATCGTGCCGACCTTGCGCAACGGAATATCCGCGTGCGGCCACACCTTGGTGAGGTCGAACGGGTTCAGGTGATAGTCGCGGGCCTGCTCGTACGGCATGACCTGCACCGACAGGGTCCACGAGGGGAACTCGCCCCGGTCGATCGCCTCGTACAGGTCTCGGCGGTGGAAGTCGGCGTCCTCTCCCGCGATGCGCGTCGCGTCCTCATCCGTAAGGCCTTCCACCCCCTGATCGCTGTGGAAGTGGTACTTGACCCAGAACCGATCGCCGGCCGCGTTGACCCACATGTACGTGTGCGACCCGTAGCCGTTCATGGTGCGATAGGAGCGCGGGATGCCGCGGTCGCCCATGAGATACGTGACCTGATGAGCGGACTCCGGGTTCAGCGTCCAGAAATCCCACTGCATGTTGTTGTCGCGAAGGCCGTTGCCGCCGCGGCGCTTCTGCGAGCGGATGAAGTGCGGGAACTTCATCGCATCGCGGATGAAGAAGATTGGCGTGTTGTTGCCGACGAGGTCGTAGTTGCCCTCATCGGTGTAGAACTTCAGCGCGAACCCGCGCGGGTCGCGCCAGGTGTCGGGAGAGCCCTGCTCGCCGGCGACGGTCGAGAAGCGCGCCAGCATGTCGGTGACGGCGCCGGGCTGGAACAGGCCCGCCTTCGTGAACGCGCTCACGTCCTCGGTGGTCTCGAAGTGACCGAACGCACCCGAGCCCTTGGCGTGGACGTTCCGCTCGGGCACGCGCTCACGGTTGAAGTGAGCCATCTGGTTCACGAAGTGCACGTCGTGCAGCAGGATCGGCCCGTCCGCGCCGACGGTGAGGGCATTGCGGTCGCTGGGAGCGGGTGCGCCCGTGTCGGTGGTGGAGCCGAGGGATGCCTCGGCGGAGGGGGCGGTGCGGATGGACTCGCCGACGGGCGAACCCTCGGACGTGGCGACGCCGGAATCGGCGACGGGAAGATCAGGCATGGGGTCCTCGCTCTCGACTCGCGTCGACGGCCGTCGACGGCTTCGTAGACCCAGGCTAATCCGATCCGCCGCCGACCTACACGGGGGTTGACAGGTTCTTCGCCTCCGCCGTCCGGCGCGGCGTTAGAATCGTGCCATGGCCACGTCGAACCTCCCCACTCCCACGCTTCAGCCCGTGCCCGAGGAGCTGAACCTGCTCGCCGGCGCCGACGAGGGCGCCTCGTGCTGCGGCGGCGGGTGCTGCAGCACGAACTGACGCCCCCGTCGAGGGCTCAGCCGGCGCGGAGCGCGGTCAGGCCGTCTGGCCGGCGTGCTCGCCCTCGGCACACTCTTCGATGAGCTTCGCGTTGAAGGCGGGCAGGTCATCCGGAGTGCGGCTCGTGACGAGCCCGTCGTCGACCGCCACCTCTTCATCCACCCACGTCGCGCCGGCGTTGCGCAGATCGGTCTGCAGACTCGGATAGCTCGTCAGCGTCCGGCCTCGCACGACGTCGCCCTCGACAAGGGTCCACGCGGCGTGGCAGATCGCGCCGACGGGCTTGTGCGCCGCGAAGAACGCCGTGGCGAAGGCCACGGAGTCCTCGTCCACGCGCATAGCCGTCGGTCGCGATGAACACGATCTTCTTTCCGTTGAGCGTGTCCATGCCGCAACGCTACGGCGCCGCCCGTCGCCGGGCGCCGGGGGTTGACACGCGACCGGCCGAATCCCGCTCAGTGCGCTGCTCGCGCGCCTTCGCCGATCGAGTCGGCGGGCTTGCGGATGAGGACGGCGCTGACCAGCAACGGCGTCGCGATGATCGCCGCCAGCAGGAACGCCGCCCGCGCCCCCGCGGCGCCGGAGGCGGCAGCGGACGCGCCCGGTGCGGTGGCGCCCGCCGACACCGACGACATGACGGTGATGAGCAGGGCGATCCCGGCGGCCCCGGCGACCTGCTGCACGGTGGAGACGGTGGCGCTTCCGTAGGAGTAGTACCTCGGCTCGAGGGAGCCGAGCGACGCCGTGAACAGCGGTGTGAACGACATCGCGAGGCCCACCGAGAGCACTGTCTGGGTCACGACGAGCAGCCACACCGGAGTCGTCTCGGTGAGCAGGGTGAAGCTCCACAGGATCGCGAGCACGACGATCGTGCCCGGCACGAGCAGCACCGTGGTGCCCCAGCGGTCGTAGATGCGCCCGATCACCGGGCCGAGCAGGCCCATCGCGACGGCGCCCGGCAGCACGACGAGGCCGGACTCGGTCGCCGACAGCCCGAGCGTCCCCTGCAGGTACAGGGGCAGCGCCGTGATCGTGCCGAAGAAGGCGAGCGACATCACCGCGAAGTGCGCGACCGACAGCGAGAAGTTGCGCGAGCGGAAGATCCGGAGGTCGAGCAGCGCGTCGTCGACCTTCTGCAGCGAGATCTGGCGCCAGATGAAGAGAGCGAGCGCGACGACGCCGACGGCGAGCGAGACGACGAGCGTCGTCGTGGCGCCCGCGGCCGTCGCCCCGCCGTGGCCGGCGCCGCCGATCTGGCTGAGTCCGAAGACCAGCCCGCCGAAGCCGAACGCGGAGAGGATGACCGACACGACATCGAGCGGCGCGTGGGTGCGCTCACCGATGTTGGGGATCCAGCGCACGCCCACGACCAGCGCGATGAGCGCGATCGGCAGCACGATCGCGAAGATCCACCGCCAGCTGAGCGTGTCGAGGATGACGCCGGCCATCGTCGGGCCGATCGCGGGGGCGAGCGACATCACGATGCTGACGCGGCCCATCATCCGTCCGCGCAGGTGCGGCGGGACGACCGTCATGAGGGTCGTCATGAGCAGCGGCATCATGATGGCGGTGCCGGATGCCTGGATGACCCGCGCCACGAGCAGCACCTCGTACCCGGGCGCGACGAGCGCGACGAACGTGCCCGCCGAGAAGAGGCCCATCGCCGTCGCGAACATCGCCCGCGTCGAGAAGCGGTTGAGCAGGAACCCGGTCGTCGGGATCACGACCGCCATGGTCAGCATGAACGCGGTGGTCAGCCACTGGGCATCCACGGCCGTGATGCCGAGGTCGCCGATCAGGTGCGGGATCGCGACGCCCATCGTGGTCTCATTGAGGATCGCGACGAACGCGGCCGCCAGCAGCAGCCAGATGACGCGGTTCTCCTTCGCGCCCACCGTCGCCGGCGCGGTGTGGGCGGTGTCGGTGTCGACGTGTGCCATGGGAACTCCTGAAGGTCATCGGGGGCGGGGAGGCGCTGACGCGATGCCTGCGGCAGGGGCTGCGACCGCGCGAGACGGCGTGGCCGGTGGAAACCTCAAAGCTAACCGGGGGGCCTGACATCGTATTCCCGTGCGGGGTGAGACGATTCGCCCATGGCATCCCACCACCTGAATTCGCGCCTCGCCGTCCGCGGCCCCGTCTCCGTCGCGGTGGGCGTCGCCGCCGCCGCGATCGCGATCCCCCTCCTCGACTGGGTGGCGGGCCTCCTCGTCGGCTGGACGGCGGTCGCCTTCGTCAACGTGGTGTGGCTGCTGGTGGCGCTGTGGCCGATGGATGCCGAGAGCACGCGCTCGCACGCGACGGCGGAGGATCCGGGGCGCACCGTCGCGCGGGCGATCTCGCTGATCGGGAGCGTCGCGAGCCTCGGCGCGGTCATCGCCGTGCTCGTGCGCAGCCATAGCGACCCGGCGACGGCGTTCGCGATCGCCGCGGTCGCGATCGCCGCGGTCACCTTCTCGTGGGCGCTGATCCAGGTCGATTACATGCTGCGCTACGCGCACCGCTACTACTCGCGGGTCGAGGACGGCGCGCGCGGCGGCATCGACTTCAATCAGGACGAACCGCCCATGTACTCCGACTTCGGCTACTTCTCGGTCGGGCTCGGGATGACCTATCAGGTCGCCGACACCGATGTCACGACGAACGAGATCCGCCGGATCGTCATCGCGCAGACACTCATCGCCTACCTGTTCGGCGCGGTCATCCTCGCCACCGTGATCAACCTGGTCTCCGGCCTCGGCTGAGCCGGCTTCTGCCCGGCATCCGCCCCGGTGTCCCCGCCGCTGGCTAAAGTTGCCGGATGAGCATGGCGGGCGGTCCGGGCGGCCGCGGAGGCGGTTTCCGCGGGGTGGATGCGGAGGCGCAGCGCAAACTCAACGCGCAGGCGCCGAAGATCCCGAACCTGGGCGCGCGGGTGCGGGAGATGTTCCGCCCCTACCGCGGACGGCTGCTCCTGACTGCGCTGCTGGTGATCGCCGGTGCCGCGATCGGGGTCATCCCGCCGCTGATCGTGCAGCAGATCTTCGACCAGGCGCTCTTCCCCACCGACGGCTCCGGGGTCGACATCGCGCTGCTGTGGCGTCTGGTCGCGGCGATGATCGGGCTGTTCCTCCTCTCCGCGGCACTCGGCATCGCGCAGACCTGGCTCACCTCGACGGTCGGCAACGCGGTCACCGGCGACCTGCGGGTGCGCCTGTTCGACCATCTGCAGGCGATGGAGCTGGGGTTCTTCACGCGCACGAAGACAGGCGTGATCCAGTCGCGTCTGCAGAACGACGTCGGCGGCGTGTCGGGAGTGCTCACGAATACCGTCACGAGCATCCTCGGCAACGTCGTGACCGTGATCTCGGCGCTCGTCGCGATGATCCTGATCGACTGGCGCCTCACCCTCATCGCCGTCTTCCTCATGCCGATCCTGATCTTCGTGCAGCGGCGCGTCGGTCAGGTGCGCGCCCGGATCGCCGGGCAGACGCAGGAATCGCTGTCGGAGCTCACGACGATCACGCAGGAGACACTGTCCGTGTCGGGCATCCTGCTGTCGAAGTCGTTCAACCGCCAGCGCACCGAGTCGACGCGCTACCGCGAGGAGAACGCCAACCAGGTGCGCCTGCAGGTGCAGCGGGCGATGAGCGGGCAGGGGTTCTTGGCGGTCGTGCAGGTGCTCATGGCATCCGTCCCCGCGGTGATCTACCTCGTCGCAGGCTATCTGCTGACGGGCAGCGCGGGCGGCGCGACGATCACGGCCGGCACCGTCGTCGCGTTCACGACGGTGCAGGCGCGGCTGCTGCAGCCGCTCATGGGCCTCATGCGGGTCGCGCTCGACCTGCAGACCTCCCGCGCGCTGTTCGCGCGCATCTTCGAGTACCTCGACCTCGTGCCCGCCATCCAGGACGCGCCCGGCGCGATCACGGTCGCAGACGCGCCCGGGCCGGTCGGCCGGATCGAGTTCCGCGACGTGGTGTTCCGCTACCCCGACGCGGCGCCGGACGCCCGCCCGACCCTCGGCGGTGTCTCGTTCGTCGCCGAGCACGGTCAGCATGTAGCCTTCGTCGGGCCGTCGGGCGCCGGCAAGACCACGGTGCTCTACCTCGCGCCGCGGTTCTACGAGGCGAGCGCGGGGGAGGTGCTCTTCTCCGGGGCGGACGTGCGCGGCCTCATGCAGGAGTCGATCATCGACCACATCGGCATCGTCACGCAGGAGACCTACCTCTTCCACGCGACGATCCGCGAGAACCTGCGCTACGCGAAGCCTGACGCGACCGACGCCGAGATCGAGGCCGCGTGCCGTGCCGCCAACATCCACCACATCATCGAGAGCTTCGAGGACGGCTACGACACCATCGTCGGCGAGCGCGGCTACCGCCTGTCCGGCGGCGAGAAGCAGCGCATCGCGATCGCCCGGGTGCTGCTGAAGGACCCACCGGTGCTGCTGCTCGATGAGGCGACGAGCGCGCTCGATACCGTCTCGGAGCGGGTCGTGCAGGAGGCGCTCGAGGCGGCCTCATCCGGGCGCACCACCCTGTCGATCGCACACCGGCTGTCGACGGTGGTCGGCGCCGATGTCATCCACGTCGTCGACGCCGGTCGGATCGTCGAGTCGGGCACGCACGCCGAGCTGCTCGCCCGCGGCGGTCTCTACGCCGAGCTCGCGGCGGAGCAGATGGCCGCCGCGACGATCGCCGGGATGGATGCCGCGGCGCCGGGCCGCGCCGCGCTGCCTGAGCGCCGGGCCGACAAGGCACCCGACGGTGCGGCGGGCACCGATGCGGCACGACTGCTGGCCGATCCGCCCGCGCAGAGCGCTCCGGAACCGGCCTGGCAGTTCGTGGAGTGAGGCGCGGCGGGGCCGTCCGTCAGCGAGCGGGGTCGCGGTCAGTGCGCGGCTTTGGGTCGGTGCGCGCGGCCGTGGTCAGTGCGCGGGGGTCGTGGTCAGTGCGCGGGCTTCGCGTCGTCCTCGTCGGCCGAGCCGATGGCGTCGGTCGGTACCGGCGTGGGCTCGTCCTCTTCGACGGCGGTCGGAACGGGGCTGATGAGCTCCTCGGCGGGCGTCTTCTTCAGCTCGTCGATCTCGTCGCGCAGCGCGCCCAGGTCGGGGCCGTCGGGCGTCTCGGGGAGGTTCTCGGGGGTGCCGGTCATGCCGTTCACCCTAGCCGCAACGGGCGACCCCGCGGGAGCGGGTCACCACAGCACGGCGGCCGAGCGCAGCGCCGCCGTCTGCGGATCGAGCTCGAGCGCCTCGAGGTCGGCGCGTGCGGTGAGCTCGCGCACGAACTCCCCGAGGAGTCGGCGGTACGTGGCATCCGGGTGCCCCTCGGCGATGCGCACGAGCGGCGGCGTGTCCATCTCGAGGATCAGGCGCACGCGGGCGCGCGCCGCCGCGCGGTGGCCCGCGCTGTCGAGGATCGCGATGCCGTCGCGCATGCCCGTGAGGTAGTCGCTGAGCACGGCGACGGCCGCCTTGCGCTGGGTGAGCGAGGAGCCGTCGGCGCGCTCGCGCCAGTGCACGACGACGTCGGGGATGACATCGATCGCGCGCGCGTGCACGTAGAGCAGCTGCACGACGACCTGGTCCTCGTAGAGGGCGCCCTCGGGGAAGCGGAGGGTGTTCCGGCGCCACAGCTCCACGCGGCTGAGCTTCGACCAGGCGACGACGTTCCCCGAGATCTCCGGATGCTCGGCGAGGGTCGTGCCGCGGCGCTCCGGGTCGTTCGCGGCGCGCACCCACGGCTGCACCTCGCCCGTGACGTACCCGCCGTCGACGTCCGGCCGCAGCCGCACGTACGCGCCGACGGCGACGTCGCTGCCGGAGGCCGAGAGGGTCGCGACCAGACGCTCGAGCGCGGTCGGGGTCATGACGTCGTCGGCGTCGAGGAACGCGACGTACGGCGTCTCGACGAGGTCGAGCCCGACGTTGCGCGCCGCGCCGAGTCCGCGCGGGCGCTCCAGACGCACGAGCCGGAACCGCGGGTCGGATGCGGCGGCGCGCGCGAACAGCTCGGCCGTCGCGTCGCGCGATGCGTCGTCGACGAGGATCGCCCGCCAGCGGGTGAGGGTCTGTGCGCGGAGCGAGGAGAGGGCCTCGGCGACGTAGTCGGCGACGTCGCGACCGGGCATGATCACGGTCACCAGGGCGTCCGGCGCGGCGGGGGCGTCCGGAGTTGGATCTGCGGCGATGCTCACGCGCCCGATCGTACCGCCGCGACGGCCGCCGCGACCGCGTCCGCGACCGGATCGAGGTCGGCGGTGTGCCCGTGCGCGAAGGTGAAGCGCACGGCGGTCTGCGCCGTGGCGGGATCGATCCCGCACGCGAGCAGCACGTGCGAGGGCTCGTCGCTGCCCGCCGCGCACGCCGAGCCGCTCGAGGTGACGACCCCGCGCCGCTCGAGTTCGAGCAGCACGGCCTCGCCGCTCGTGCCCGCGAAGGTGAAGCTCGCCGTGCCGGGCAGGCGTCGGGTCGGATGCCCGGTGAGCCGGGCGGTCGGCACGAGCGAGAGCACCCGCCGGGCGAACCGGTCGCGGAGCGCGCCGACCCGGGCGGATGCCTCGGCGCGCTCGGCCTCGGCACGCTCGAGCGCCACGGCGAGGCCGACGGCGCCGGCGACGTTCTCGGTGCCGCTGCGGCGGTCGCGTTCCTGACCGCCGCCGTGGAGCACCGGTTCGAGGGGGAGCCGCGACCCCACCGCGAGCACGCCGATCCCGGCGGGCGCGCCGAGCTTGTGGCCCGCGATCGAGAGAGCGTCGGCGCCGGTGCCGCGCAGCGGCAGCCAGCCCGCCGCCTGCACCGCGTCGAGGTGCAGCGGCACGCGCGCGGCGGCGGTGACCGCCGACAGTGCCGCCACGTCCTGCACCGTGCCGACCTCGTTGTTGGCGTAGCCGATGCTCACGACCGCCGTCTCGGGGCGGATCGCCGCGGCGAGATTGTCCGGTGACACGGTGCCCGTGGCATCCACCGCCAGTCGTGTCACGGCCATGCCGTGCACGCGCTCGAGGTAGTCGCACGAGGCGAGGACCGCCTCGTGCTCGATCGCGGTCGTGATCACGTGCACCGGCGGTTCGGCCATGCCGGCCGTGCTGGATGTGTTCAGCGTGCCGAGCGCGCGGCGCGGATCGCGGCGGCGGAGCAGCGCCCCGATCGCGAGACCTTTGATCGCGAGGTTGTCGGCCTCGGTGCCCCCCGAGGTGAACACGACGTCGGACGCCCGCACGCCGAGCACGTCCGCCACCCGCGCTCGCGCGTCGGCGAGGGCGGAGGCGGCGGCCTCGCCGACCGTGTGATGGCTGGAGGGGTTGCCGAACCGGTCCGTGAGGTAGGGGAGCATCGCCTCGAGCACCTCGGGGCGCACCGGCGTAGTGGCGGCGTGGTCGAGGTAGAGCACCGGCGTCAGCCTTCGACGCGCGCGTCGAGCCCGAGGTCGAGCGCGCGGGCGGAGTGCGTGAGCGCGCCGACCGAGATGACGTCGACGCCGGTTTCCGCGATCGCGGCGACGGTGTCGAGCGCGACGCCGCCGGATGCCTCCACGATCGTCCGCCCGCCGATGCGGGCGACGCCGGTGCGGAGGTCGTCGATGCTGAAGTTGTCGAGCATGATCGTGCCGACGCCCGCGGGGCCCGTGCCGGCGGCGAGCACGGCGTCGAGCTGGTCGAGGCGGTCGATCTCGACCTCGAGGTGGGCGGTGTGCGGGAGCGCCGCGCGCGCGGCGCGGAGCGCCTCGGTCACCGACCCGTGCCGGGCGGTGAGCACGGCGAGGTGGTTGTCCTTGGCCATCACCGCGTCGGAGAGGCTGAAGCGGTGATTCCGGCCGCCGCCGCTGCGCACCGCGTGCCGCTCGAACCGTCGGAGCCCCGGCGTCGTCTTGCGGGTGTCGACGATGCGCGCGGTCGTATGCGCGACGGCGGCGACGTACGCGGCGGTCAGGGTCGCGATGCCCGACATGCGCTGCGCGAAGTTCAGCCCGATCCGCTCCGCCGTGAGCACGCCGCGGGCGGGACCGGTGACCCGGGCGAGCACGTCGCCGGCGCCGAACGCGTCGCCGTCGCGGCGCAGCAGATCGACCTCGATGCGCGGATCGGTCAGGGCGAACGCGGCGGCGAACACCTCCCCGCCGCTGAAGACGCCGTCCTCCCGCGCCCGCAGGTCGGCCGTCGCCGTCGCATCCGCGGGGATCAGGGTCTCGCTCGTGAGGTCGCCCCACGGGGCATCTTCGTCGAGCGTGGCGCGCACGACGGCCTCGATGTGGCTCCGCGTCAGCATGCCGTGACCTCCGCCCGGTCGCCCCGAACCCGATCAGGCGTCGCCCCGTCGGGGTCGCGTGACGATTGCAGGAGAACTGACTCCGGAGGGGCGGTTTCGGGGCCGAAATCGGCGGTTCCGGCGGGAATCTCCTGCATACCTCCCGCCGGCGCGTCGCGCCCGGCCGGTTCGGGCGCCGCCACCAGTGGCTCGGGCGCCGCCACCAGCGGCTCGGGCGCCGTCGGCACCAGCTCGGCGGCGGGAGGCGCTGCGGCGTCATCTCGGGCGGGGCCGTGTGACGATTGCAGGAGAACTGACCCTGATGGGGCGGTTTCGGGGCCGAGATCGGCGGCTCCGGTGCGGATCTCCTGCATACGTCCCGCCAGCGCGTCGCGCCGCGTGTGCGCGCCGACCGATTCGGGGCGGGCGAGCGCGGCCGCGACGAGGGCGGCGGCCACCTGCAGCAGGTTCGCGTCCTCGTGGTCGGCCTCGGTGACCGGCGTCGCGAGAGCCCGCCCGCGCCAGCCGGCGATGACGGATGCCGCGTGCGCGAGCCCGGGCGCATCGCGCACGAGTCCGGCGTCGCGCCACATCAGCTCCTGCAGGGCGGCCCGGCTGAACGGGACCCCCACGGCACCCGATTCGGCCGGCGGCGGGGGAGCGGCGGCGCCCCGGGCGAAGCCCGCGGGGTCCGGCCACGCTCCCGAGCGGACGTCGGCGGCCACCGCGTCGCCGGCGCGCGCGCCGAACACGGCGCCCTCGAGCAGCGAGTTCGACGCGAGCCGGTTGGCGCCGTGCACGCCCGTGCGGGCGACCTCGCCCACGGCGTAGAGGTCCGGCACGCTCGTGCGTCCGGACAGGTCGGTCGTCACCCCGCCCATCAGGTAGTGCGCCGCGGGCGTCACCGCGATCGGCTCGCGCGCCCAGTCGTCGCCGCGCTCCCGCACCGCCGCATCGATCGTCGGAAAGCGCGCCGCGAGGAACGCCGTCGTCTGCTTGCGCGTGGGGCGGAGCCCGGTCGCGTCGAGCAGCACGGGCCGGCCGTCCTGCGCCGCCATCACCTCGGCGATCGTCCGCGCCACGACATCGCGCGGGGCGAGCTCCGCATCGGGGTGCACCTCGAGCATGAACCGGCGCCCCTGCTCGTCGCGGAGAACCGCGCCCTCGCCACGGACCGCCTCCGACACGAGGAACGGCGCCTCCGCCGCGCTCCCTGGAAGCACCGTCGGGTGGAACTGGACGAACTCCAGATCGACCACCGCGGCGCCCGCGCGGAGGGCCGCGGCGATGCCGTCGCCGGTCGCCACGGGCGGGTTCGTCGTGTGCGCGTAGAGCTGCCCAGCCCCGCCGGTCGCGAGGATCACCGCGTCGGCCGCGATCCGCTCGCGCACCGGCGCCGACCCGTCGCCCACGAGCAGATCGACCCCGACGATGCGACCTGCCTCGACGACGAGGTCGCGCAGGAACGCCTGCTCGACGATCCGCACCGCGGCGGCCCGCACGCGCGCGACGAGCGCCCGCTCGATCGCGCTCCCCGTGGCATCCCCGCCGGCGTGCAGCACCCGCGGGTAGGAGTGGGCCGCCTCGAGGCCCTTCACGAACCCGCCGGCGGGCTCGCGGTCGAACGCGACGCCCCACGCGATCAGCTCGCGGATGCGCGCCGGGCCCTCGTCGACCAGCACGCGCGCCGCCTCGGGGTCGGACAGCCCCGCGCCGGCGACGAGGGTGTCGCGCAGGTGCGCCGCCGCGCTGTCGTCGTCGAACATCACGCCGGCGATCCCGCCCTGCGCGAAGCGGGTGTTCGCGTGCTCGAGCGCGTCTTTCGTCACGAGGGTGACGCGGCATCCGGATGCCACGGCGTGCAGCGCCGCCGTCAGTCCGGCGATGCCCGAGCCGACGACCACGACCGCGGCGCCGTCGGCGGCCCGGTCGCCGGCACCAGCCGGCGCCCCACCGGAGAAGCCGCTCACGGCTTCGCCGCCAGCATGCGATCGAGCGCGACGCGCGCGGGGTCGGCGACGTCGCCCGGCACCGTGATGCGGTTGACGACCCGCCCCGCGACGAGCTCCTCGAGCACCCAGGCGAGGTAGCCGGGGTGGATGCGGTACATCGTCGAGCAGGGACAGACGACGGGGTCGAGGCAGAAGATCTCGTGCTGCGGATACTGTGCGGCGAGGCGCTGCACGAGGTTGATCTCGGTGCCGATCGCGAACGTCGTCGGTTCGGTCGCGGCGGCGATGGCCTTCCGGATGTAGTCCGTCGAACCGGCCTCGTCCGCGGCATCCACGACCGCCATCGGGCACTCGGGGTGCACGATCACCCGCACGCCGGGGTGCTCCGCGCGCGCCGCCGCGATCTGGTCGACCGTGAAGCGTCGGTGCACCGAGCAGAACCCGTGCCAGAGGATGACCCGGGCATCGCCGAGCTCGGCCTCGGCGGAGCCGCCGAGGGGGCGGCGCGGGTTCCACATCGGCATCTGCTCGAGCGGCACCCCCATGGCCTTCGCGGTGTTGCGACCGAGGTGCTGGTCGGGGAAGAACAGCACCCTGCGCCCGCGCGCGAACGCCCACTCGAGCACCGTGCGGGCGTTCGACGAGGTGCAGACGATGCCGCCGTGCCGGCCCACGAAGCCCTTGAGCGCCGCCGACGAGTTCATGTAGGTGACCGGGATGACCGGCACGAGGCCGTCCGCATCCGCGGCATCCAGCGGCCCGTAGATCTCGGCGAGCTGCTCCCAGCAGTCCTCGACCTCGTCGATCGAGGCCATGTCGGCCATCGAGCAGCCGGCGGCGAGGTTCGGCAGGATCACCGCCTGGTCGGGCCGGGAGAGCAGGTCGGCGGTCTCGGCCATGAAGTGCACGCCGCAGAAGACGATCGCCTCGGCCTGCGGCTGAGTGAGCGCGGCGTTCGCGAGCTGGAACGAGTCGCCCACGTAGTCGGCGTGGGTCACCACCTCTTCGCGCTGGTAGAAGTGCCCGAGCACGACCACGCGGTCGCCGAGCGTCGTCTTCGCCGCGGTGATGCGGGCGTGGAGCTCCGTCTCGGATGCCTCGCGGTACCCCGCGGGCAGCTCGCCCTGCCGGGGCGCGCCGGTCGGGATCACGTCCCCCATCGATGAGCCCGGACCGTAGCCAGGGCGCGCGTCGAAGTCCCAGGGTCCGGCGGCGAGGTCGGTGTTGCACGTCTCAGTGGTCGAGATGCCCGCCACGATCGCCTGGATGCCGTGGTCGACGCTCGCGTCCGGCTGACGCGGGTGGATCTGCAGGAGGGTCATGTCGATGCCTTTCGGGAGGGCGATCACTCGGGGAGCGGTCCGCGCTCGGCGAGTTCCACGTCGTGGTCGTAGCGGTACAGCCGCGCCGGGCGGTGGCTGCCGGTGCGGAATCCATCGGTGGGGATGAGGGTGCCGGACGTGTCGACCTGTCGGCGGAAGTTCGCCGGGTCGAGGCGGCGGTCGAGGATCGCCTCGTAGACCTCGCGGAGGTCGGCGAGGGTGAACAGCTCCGGCAGCAGACCGTGCGCGATGCGGCTGTAGCCGACCTTGTTGCGCAGGCGCCACAGCGCGTACTCGACGATCTGGTTGTGGTCGAAGGCGAGCGCGGGCAGCGACGTCGCGTCGAACCAGGCGACGTTCTCGGGTGCGGGGCGTGCGGACACGTCTTCGCGCACGAGCGCCCAGTAGACGATCGAGACGACGCGGGTGGGGGAGCGGTCGACCGCGCCGAACGCGTAGAGCTGCTCGAGGAAGCTCGGCGCGAGCCCCGTCGTCTCGCGGAGCGTGCGCGACGCCGCCATCTCGAGATCCTCGTCGGCTCCGAGCCAGCCGCCGGGGAGGGCCCATTGACCTTCGTGCGGTGCGCGCGTGCGGCGGACGAGGGGGATGACGACGCTCGGTCGCTCCCGGCCGGGCTCGCGGCGCAGGCTGAAGATCACCGTCGACACGGCGACGCGGATGTCGGCGTGGGCGGTAGCGGGTGACGTGGAGGTGGTTGTGGTCATAGTGACTCTAACTCGGTGGTCCGATCTTAGAGTCATCCGCACCTGAACGCAAACGATCGACGCGACGGCCGCCCGCTGAGCTCCCACCCGCGCGACGCACCCGATCTCGCGCGGGCGGTGACAGAACACCCGCACCGGCTATGCTGGGCGCACAACAGAACA
The DNA here is from genome assembly GCF_020905435.1 of Microbacterium sp. F2E. Lineage (NCBI taxonomy): Bacteria > Bacillati > Actinomycetota > Actinomycetes > Micrococcales > Microbacteriaceae > Microbacterium > Microbacterium sp. F2E. Next base: position 80,392 of record NZ_JAJJIB010000007.1, read on the forward strand.
TCGGCCGCATGACGTGTGCGGGAGAGCCCCGGCATCCTCTTCTCGAAGGGGCGCCGGGCACCGAAGGAGCAAGCCTCCCCGCCAATCTCTCAGGTCCGCGTACCGCTCTCGTCCGGCCGCTCTGGAAAGAGATCCCCGCAGTGAGGGGGATCCGCCGACGGTGAAAGCCCCGCGCACGGCGCCGGGGCGAAACTCTCAGGCCCATGACAGAGGGGGAGTTCACGTCTGCCGAACACGGCAGGCGCCCGCCCGCCATCCGGGAGAACTCGTGCCAGACCTCCGTACCACTCCGCTCCACGATCGCCACGCCGCACTGGGTGCCTCGTTCACCGACTTCGGCGGCTGGTCGATGCCGGTCCGCTACACCTCCGACCTCGCCGAGCATCACGCCGTGCGCCAGGCCGCGGGCCTGTTCGACATCTCGCACATGGCCGAGTTCACGGTGCGCGGCGTCGGCGCCGGGGCCGTGCTCGACCACCTGCTGGCCGGCCGCATCTCGACCATGCGCGTCGGCAAGGCGAAGTACTCCCTGCTGCTCGACGAGAACGGCGGCGTCATCGACGACGTCATCGTGTACCGCCGGGGCGAGGATGACTTCCTCGTCATCTCGAACGCCGGGAACCGCGCGCTGGTGGCGGCCGAGTTCGACCGGCTCGTCGGCGACATCGAGATCGCCGACATCTCCGACGACCACGCGCTCATCGCCGTGCAGGGCCCGCGCGCCCGGGAGATCGTCGAGGCGACGGCCGGGATCGACGACGTCACGCCGTCGCTCGCGGACCTCGGCTACTACGCGTGGTCGGGCGGGACGTTCCGCGGCGACGACCTCTTCATCGCCCGCACGGGCTACACCGGCGAGGACGGATTCGAGCTGCTCGTCGCCAATGCGCTCGCGCCCGCGCTGTGGGACGCGCTGCTCGCGTCGGGGGAGCCGCTCGGCCTCGTCCCCGCGGGACTCGCGGCGCGCGACACGCTGCGCCTCGAGGCCGGCATGCCGCTGCACGGGCACGAGCTGTCGACCGACATCCTGCCCGCGCAGGCCGGGCTCGGCCGCGTCGTCGCCATGGACAAGGACGACTTCGTCGGCAAGGACGCGCTCGCCGCGGCCTCCGACGACCTGCCCGTGCTCGTGGGGCTCACCGCAGAGGGGCGCCGCGCGGGCCGCGCCGGCTACGCCGTGCTGGATGCCGAGGGCGCGCCCGTCGGCGAGATCACGAGCGGCGCGCTCAGCCCGACGCTCGGGCACACCATCGCGCTCGCCTTCGTCGCCCCGGCCTCCGCCGCCGTCGGCACCGACCTGCTCATCGACGTGCGGGGCACCCGCATTCCCGCCACCGTGACCGCCCTGCCCTTCTACCGGAGGAACGCATGACCGAAGACAACACGGCCGACCTGGCCGCTCTCAAGTACACCGAGGAGCACGAGTGGATCGCCCTGTCGGGCGACGTCGCCACCGTCGGGATCACCGACTACGCCGCCGACCAGCTCGGCGACATCGTCTACGTCGACCTGCCCGCCGTCGGCGCGACCGTCACGGCCGGCGAGGTCTGCGGCGAGATCGAGTCCACGAAGTCGGTCGGCGAGCTCTACGCGCCGCTGACCGGTGAGGTCGTCGAGGTCAACGCCGACGTCGTCGACGACCCCGCCCTGGTCAACGGCGACGCGTTCGGTGCGTGGCTCGTGAAGATCCAGGTCGACCCGGCCGACGCCGACGCGCTGCTCGACCGCGACGCCTACGTCGCGCTCACGGGCGGCGAGGAGTGAGCTCCGCCGCCTTCCGGGACCGCCACATCGGCACGGATGCCGAGGCGCAGGCGATCATGCTCGGCGCGCTCGGCTACGAGAGCGTCGATGCGCTCGTGGAACGCGCGGTCCCGGCATCCATCCACGCCGCGCCGATCGCCGACAGCGCGATCCCGTTCGCCGCGACCGAGGCCGAGGCTCTCGCCGAGCTGCGCTCGCTCGCCGCGATGAACCGCCCCGCACGATCGATGATCGGGCTCGGCTATTACGACACGCTCACGCCGTCGGTGATCGCCCGGAACGTCTTCGAGAACCCGTCCTGGTACACGGCGTACACGCCCTACCAGCCCGAGATCTCGCAGGGGCGCCTCGAGGCCCTCATCAACTTCCAGACGATGGTCACCGACCTCACGGGGCTCGCGACGGCCAACGCCTCGATGCTCGACGAGTCGACCGCCGTCGTCGAGGGCATGCTCGTCGCGCGGCGCGCCTCGAAGTCGACCTCGAACGTGTTCCTGGTCGACGCCGACGCGCTGCCCCAGACGAAGGCGCTGCTCGCGCACCGCGCGGCGGCGCTCGGCATCGAGATCGTCGAGGTGCCAGTCGGCCCGTGGGAGGGCTCCGGCGCGGGCTTCGAGGCGGACGTCGCCACCGAAGCAGCCGGGATCGACGCGTTCGGCGCCTTCTTCCAGTACCCGGGCGCGAGTGGTCGCGTGTGGGATCCGTCGGGTCCGATCGCCGCCGTCCAGGCCCAGGGCGGCCTCGCGGTCGTCGCCGCCGACCTGCTCGCCCTCACCCTGCTGCGCTCGCCCGGATCACTCGGCGCCGACATCGCCGTCGGCACGACGCAGCGTTTCGGTGTGCCGCTCGGCTTCGGGGGACCGCATGCCGGCTACATGGCGGTGCGCGCGGGGCTCGAGCGGCAGCTCCCCGGGCGTCTCGTCGGTGTGTCGGTGGATGCCTCGGGCGCGCCCGCGTACCGGCTGTCGCTGCAGACCCGCGAACAGCACATCCGGCGCGAGAAGGCCACGTCGAACATCTGCACCGCCCAGGTGCTGCTGGCCGTCATGGCATCCATGTACGCCGTCTACCACGGGCCGAACGGGCTGCGCGCGATCGCCGCGGAGGTCGCCGCCAAGGCCCTGACGCTGCGCGACTGGATCGTGGATGCCGGGAGCGAGGTGCTCCACGAGCACTTCTTCGACACGATCGTCGTGTTGGTGCCCGGACGCGCGGGCGAGATCGTCGAGGCGGCGCGCGAGCGCGGGTTCCAGCTGTGGTTCCGCGACACCGACTCGGTGGGCATCTCGGTGGACGAGACCACGACGGTCGCCGAACTCCACGCCCTCGCCCAGGTGTTCGGCGGCCCGGAGCAGCGCGCCTTCGGGTTCGTGATCGGTCCGGTGCCGGCCTCTCTGCCCGAGTCGCTGCGCCGCGAGGACGAGTTCCTGACGCACCCCGTCTTCCACGTGCACCACTCCGAGACGGCGATGATGCGCTACCTGAAGCAGCTCGCAGACCGCGACTACGCGCTCGATCGCGGCATGATCCCGCTCGGCTCGTGCACGATGAAGCTCAACGCGGCGACCGAGATGGCGGCCGTGTCGTGGCCGGAGTTCTCCCGGGTGCACCCGTTCGCACCGGCGGAGGACGTCGCGGGCTACCTCGTGCTCATCGAGCAGCTCGAGTCGTGGCTCGCGGAGATCACCGGGTACGACGCGGTCTCGCTGCAGCCGAACGCCGGTTCGCAGGGCGAGCTCGCGGGACTTCTCGCGATCCGCGGATACCACCACGACCGCGGCGAGGTGCAGCGCGATGTGTGCCTCATCCCGTCGTCGGCGCACGGCACGAATGCAGCGTCGGCCGTGCTCGCGGGCATGCGCGTCGTCGTCGTGGCCTGCGACGAGGCGGGGAACGTCGACCTCGGCGACCTGCGCGCCAAGATCGCGGCCCACGCCGACACGCTCGCGGCGCTCATGATCACCTACCCGTCGACGCACGGCGTCTACGAGCAGGACGTCGTCGACCTGTGCGCGGCCGTGCACGAGGCCGGCGGCCAGGTCTACGTAGACGGCGCCAACATGAACGCGCTCGTCGGGTTCGCCCGCTTCGGCGACTTCGGCGGCGACGTGTCGCACCTGAACCTGCACAAGACGTTCGCGATCCCGCACGGCGGCGGCGGACCGGGCGTCGGCCCGGTCGCGGCGAAGGCGCACCTCGCCCCCTACCTGCCCTCGCACCCGCTCGCGCAGCGGGCCGAGCACGCGGGCGGCTTCGTCTTCGACGGGGGTCCGATCTCGGCGGCGCCCTACGGCTCGGCATCCATTCTGCCGATCTCGTGGGCGTACATCAGGATGATGGGGGCCGCGGGCCTCCGAAAGGCGACCGGTGCCGCGGTGCTGTCGGCGAACTACATCGCCGCGCGCCTCGGTGAGCACTATCCCGTGCTCTACGCCGGGGAGGGCGGGCTCGTCGCGCACGAGTGCATCCTCGACCTGCGCCCGCTCAAGGAGGAGACCGGAGTCACCGTCGACGATGTGGCCAAGCGCCTGATCGACTACGGGTTCCACGCGCCGACGATGTCGTTCCCCGTCGCGGGCACGCTCATGGTCGAGCCGACCGAGTCGGAGGATCTCGGCGAGATCGAGCGCTTCATCGCGGCGATGATCGCGATCCGCGCCGAGGCTGCGCGGCTGCAGGCGGGGGAGTGGGAGGCATCCGACAACCCGCTCGTGAACGCCCCGCACACCGCGTCGTCGGTGATCGAGGGCTCGTGGGAGCACCCGTATTCGCGAGAGCTCGCGGTGTACCCCGTGCACACGCTGGTGCGCACGAAGTACTGGCCGCCCGTCCGCCGCATCGACAACGCCTACGGCGACCGCAACCTCGTGTGCGCCTGCCCTCCCGTCGAGGCCTTCGCGTAGCCGCCCGCCCTCGCGCTGCGCTTCTCCTCGACGAGACACCGCCTGTGCGCCGAGACACCACCGATGGACCGGTGTCTCGGCGCACGAGCGGTGTCTCGTCGCCGCGCGCCCGGTCAATGGCCGCGTACGGCGGTCGGGAGCGTCGCGAGGAAGGTCGGCTGGGGCGCCCGGACGATGGGGATGCCCGCACTGAGAAGAGCCGTCCGCAGCGGAGCGGCGTCGATCGCATCGGCCCATGACCAGTGCGGTACGGCGGCGACGCCGCGGGCGATCAGTCGACCGTCGCGTGTGCGTCGTGCGCGCAGCGCCTCACGGGCATCGCCCATGGCCCCGCTGTACTTGACGTCGCCGTCGGCTTCGCCGGCGACGTTCCACCGCCGCCAGAACAGATCGATGCGGTCATCACCGATCCACACTTGCGATTCTGCAGCCGGGAAACCGAGCCACTCGATCACGGCGATGCTCACGCTCTCGAGCGGTGATTCCGGTGTTCCGGTCGCCCTCGCGCACACCCACCGCGCGCGCGACCGACCTCGTGACGAGGGGTGGGTCTCCGCGAGGTCACCGATGTCGGCGACCGTGAGAGTCCCGTCGGCTCGGAGTGCACTGTCAGCGATCGCGAGCGCGACCGCCGGGTGCGACAGGCGCGCCGCGTCGGCCGCGACTTCACCCGCCGTGGCGACGTTGAAGCTGCCGAGCCGCTCGAACCGCGGCATCCGTTCTGCGGCGTGAAAGCGCGTCGTGCCTCTGATGCGGGTGCGTCCCGCGTCCTGCGCGACGGCGTGGACGTCGCGCGGCTCGCCGAAGACCGCGATGCCCCGGAGCGCGGCTGCGGACTCGCGCACGAAGATGGCGTCCGGATGCCTGAGCGCGACAGCGTGCACGCGCGCGAGGTAACGGTCCCACGGGGCGAGCGCGTCCCACAGCGTCTTCGGCGCGTACACCCCGCGGTCGACGCGCGCGAGATCGCCGCGGGCGACGTCTCGGTCGATGTGCGTCGCAGCGGCGCGGGTGACGAACGGAACCGGACAGGCACGCGCATCGGACAGGAGTGGAAGCGACATCCACGCATCACACCGCATGTCGCCCACCACCGGGAGCGCCTCACCCCGGATTGTGCACAACTCCGTCGATCCCGCCCCTGTGGACAACGCGGCGCGCGCGAACGCGCCCCCGGACGAGACACCGTCTCCGCGCCGAGACACCGGTCCATCGGCGGTGTCTCGGCGCACCAACGGTGTCTCGCGGGCGGAGGGGCCGGACCGGGGCCACGCGCCGCGCTGGGGTCAGAACAGGGCGGGCCACCAGGCGGCGGCGACGGGGTAGCCGACGAAGGCGATCACGTCGATCAGGGTGTGGGCGATCACGAGGGGCATCACCCGGCCCCAGCGCTGGTAGACCCAGCCGAAGACGATGCCCATCGCCATGTTGCCGATGATCGAGCCGAAGCCCTGGTAGGCGTGGTACGCACCGCGGAGCGCCGCCGTCGAGAGGATGATCGTCCACGGGCCCCACCCGAGCCGGCGGAGCCGGTCGAACAGGTACCCGATGAAGATGACCTCCTCGGTGAGCCCCGCGCGCAGCGCCGCGATCAGCAGCAGGGGGACCGTCCACCACGAGCCGTCGAGCGGCGCGGCATCCACCTGCACGGTCAGACCGAGCGCGCGTCCGGCCGCGTAGAGCCCGAGCCCCGGCACGCCGATGACGAGCACGAGCAGGATGCCTGCGCCGAGATCCCGTCCGAAGACGCGGAAGTCGAGGCCGATGCGGCGGAACGCGGAGCGCCCTGGCTCCCACAGCAGGTAGATCGCAAGCGCCACCGGCGCGAAACCGAAGAACGCCCCGACGAACTGGTAGAGCACGTCCCAGAACTGTTCGGCGTCCGCCCCCGGGTTGAGCGCGGTGGACTGGTCGCCGAGCGCCTGCTCCCTCGTGAGCGCCTGGATGAGCGCCAGCACCGAGTACACCGCCGACCGACCCACCGACAGGGCGAGCACGATCGCGATCTCCCACCAGAGCGAGGTGCGCAGTGAACGGGGGTGTGCCGGGGGTGCGGCAGGGCCGAATGGGCCACGATCGGCGATCACCTTGTCAGATTGCCACATCGCGGGTCGCTTGAGTTAAGGGTCTGTAACGTTTTCCCGGGTTGATTTGTCGAAGTCTGCTGCGTTACTTACAGTTTCCCTATTCCCGCCCCTGCGTTCACACAGCACGCCGTGGGCGATTCACCCTTGCACAGGAGGACAAGTTGAAGCGCAACAAGATCGCCCTCGCGGGCATCGCGCTGCTCGTCGCCGGAGGACTCGCCCTCACGGGCTGCTCCGGCAGCGGCGGCGGCACGCCGAGCGCATCGGGCGGCGGCGACAGCACCGCCATCATCAAGACCAATGGGTCTGAGCCCGAGAACCCGCTGATCCCGACCAACACCAACGAGGTCGGTGGCGGCAAGATCCTCGACGAGATCTTCGCCGGCCTGGTCTACTACGACGCCAAGGGCGCGCCGCAGAACGACATGGCCGAGTCGATCACCGTCGACGACGCGCAGAACCTCACGGTCAAGCTCAAGAAGGGCCAGAAGTTCACGGACGGCACCGAGGTGCAGGCCCACAACTTCATCGAGGCCTGGAACTACGGCGCGAAGCTGTCGAACAAGCAGCTCAACAGCTACTTCTTCGAGGACATCGAGGGCTTCAGCTACGACGCCGACACCGAGCTCACCGGTCTGAAGGAGGTCGACGACTACACCTTCACGATCGCGCTGAACAAGCCGGCGTCCGACTTCGCGCTGCGCCTCGGCTACTCCGCGTTCTACCCGCTGCCCGACGCGGCGTTCGAGGACATGGATGCCTTCGGTCAGAACCCGATCGGCAACGGCCCCTACAAGGTCGCCTCTGACGACGCGTGGCAGCACAACGTGCAGATCTCGCTCGTGAAGAACGACGACTACCAGGGTGGCCGTGCCGCGCATAACGCCGGCCTCGACATCGTCTTCTACGCGACGCAGGACGCGGCATACGCCGACCTGCTCTCGGGCGAGGTCGACGTCATCGACGGCGTTCCCTCGTCGGCGCTCGCGACCTTCGAGTCGGAGCTCGGCGACCGCGCGGTCAACCAGCCCGCCGCCGTGTTCCAGTCGTTCACCATCCCGGGCCGCCTCGCGCACTTCTCGGGTGAAGAGGGACAGCTCCGCCGCCAGGCGATCTCGATGTCGATCGACCGCGAAGAGATCACAAAGGTTGTCTTCAACGGCACGCGCACCCCCGCGAGCGACTTCACCTCGCCCGTCATCGACGGTTGGTCGGACAAGCTCGAAGGCTCCGAGGTGCTCGCGTACAACCCCGACGAGGCGAAGAAGCTGTGGGCCCAGGCCGACGCCATCGCGCCGTGGTCGGGCACGTTCCAGATCTCGTACAACGCTGACGGCGGCCACCAGACGTGGGTCGACGCGGTCGCGAACTCGATCAAGAACACCCTCGGCATCGAGGCGTCGGGCAACCCGTTCGCCGACTTCGCGTCGCTGCGCAAGGAGGTCACGGGTCGCACGATCCAGACGGCGTTCCGCACCGGCTGGCAGGCCGACTACCCGGGTCTGTACAACTTCCTCGGCCCGCTGTACGCGACCAACGCCGGCTCGAACGACGGTGACTACTCGAACCCCGAGTTCGACAAGCTCCTCTCCGACGGCATCTCGGCGACCGACTCGGCCACGGCCAACGAGGACTTCCAGAAGGCGCAGTCGATCCTGCTGAAGGACCTCCCGGCGACCCCGCTGTGGTACTCGAACGTCACCGGCGGTTTCGCCGAGGGCGTGCAGAACGTCGAGTTCGGTTGGAACTCGGTGCCGCTGTACTACCTCATCACCAAGTAATCAGATCATCCCGGATCGTCCCGTGGGGCGGTGACACCTCGTCACCGCCCCGCGGTATGTCCATCTGGCTCTCGCGTCCGCGCTCCCCGCGCGGCACGATGTTTCTCGCGGGTGACTCAGGCCGTGCCCGACGCGCCGCACCCCACATCTGAAGGAGAGGGATGTTCGGTTACATCCTCAGACGCCTGTTGCAGGTGATCCCCGTATTCTTCGGGGCCACACTGCTCATCTATTTCATGGTCTTCGCGCTGCCCGGAGACCCGATCATCGCCCTGTTCGGCGACAAGACGCCGAACCCGGCCGTCGTCGAGCAGCTGCGCGCGGAGTACCACCTCGATCAGCCGTTCATCGTGCAGTACTTCTACTACATCACCGGCATCTTCCAGGGGGACCTCGGCTCGACCTTCTCGGGCCAGTCGGTCAACGACGTGCTCGCCCGCACCCTCCCGGTCACGGCGCGCCTCGCCGTCATGGCCATCGCGATCGAGTTCACGCTGGCGATCATCATCGGCACGATCTCGGCGCTGCGCAAGGGCAAGTTTTTCGACAACACGATGCTCGTGATCGCGCTGATCTTCGTCGCGCTGCCGATCTTCGTGCTGAGCTTTCTCGCCCAGTACTTCCTCGCGATCCAATGGGGCTGGTTCAAACCTACCGTCGGCGCCCAGAACGACTGGGGCGACCTGTGGTTGCCGGCCATCGTGCTCGGCCTGAGCCTCTACGCGACGAGCATGCGCCTCATGCGGTCGTCGGTCATCGACACGCTCAACCAGGACTGGGTGCGCACCGCGTACAGCAAGGGGCTCACTCGCTCGCGCGTCGTGCCGGTGCACGTGCTGCGCAACTCGCTCATCCCTGTCATCACCAACTCCGCCACGAACTTCGGCGTGCTGCTGGTGGGTGCGACCGTGACCGAGGGCATCTTCAACGTGCCCGGCGTCGGCAACACCCTCTTCCACGCCGTGCAGAAGCACGAGGGGCCCACGGTCGTCTCGTTCGTCACGGTGTTCGTGATCATCTATGTGCTCGTCAACCTGGTCGTAGACCTGCTCTACGGCCTGCTCGATCCGAGGATCCGCTATGTCAAGTGATCTCAACGACCCCACGGGGGTGAACCACTACGTCGCTCCCGCCCCGACCACGACCCTCGTCGTCGATGCCGTCCGCGTCGACGAGAAGCCGAGCAACCTCTGGAGCGACGCGTGGCGCGACCTGCGCCGCCGCCCCGTGTTCTGGCTGAGCCTGCTGGTGGTGGCCATCGTCCTGCTCATGGCCATCTGGCCGACCCTGTTCACGCAGGTGCCGCCGAACAACGACTGCCAGCTGGCAAACAGCAACGGCGGCCCGACCGACGGGCATCCGCTCGGCTTCACGTTCCTCGGCTGCGACGTGTGGGCGCGCATGGTCTGGGGTGCGCGCACCTCGCTGACCGTCGGCCTGCTCGCGACGATCATCGGCACGGTCATCGGCCTCATCATGGGCGCGTTCGCCGGCTTCTACGGCGGCTGGCTCGACTCGCTGCTCTCGCGCATCGGCGACATCTTCTTCTCGATCCCGTACATCCTCGCGGCGATCGTCGTCATGAGCGTCTTCTCCACGAACCGCAACGTGTTCACGCTGGCGTTCGCGATCGGTGGCTTCGCCTGGGCATCCACGGCCCGTGTCGTGCGCGCCGAAGTGCTGCGCGTGCGTCAGGCCGACTTCGTCACCGCCTCCCGGGCGCTCGGCAAGTCGCGCTTCGGCACGCTCGTCAGCCACGTCGTGCCGAACGCGATCGCGCCGCTGCTGGTCATCACGACGATCTCGCTGGCCGCGGCGATCGTCGCCGAGGCGACGCTCGCGTTCCTCGGTGTCGGCCTCGGCAGCAACGTCATGTCCTGGGGCAACGACATCAGTGCCGCACAGCAGTCGCTGCGCGTCGCGCCGATGGCGCTCATCTACCCGTCGATCATCCTGACGGTGACGGTGCTGGCCTTCATCCTTCTGGGCGAGCTCATCCGCGACGCCCTCGACCCGAGAGCGAGGGCCCGCCGATGAACGCGACCTCACGCGAGCCGCTGCTGAGCGTGCGCGACCTGCACGTCGCGTTCGAGTCGCAGTCGGGCAGCCGCGAAGTGCTGCACAGCGTCACGTTCGACATCTTCCCGGGCGAGACCATCGCCATCGTGGGCGAGTCGGGGTCGGGCAAGTCGACGACCGCGTCGGCGATCATCCAGCTGCTTCCGGGCACCGGGCACGTGACGTCGGGCAGCATCATGCTCGGCGACGACGACCTGACGCTGTACAACCAGGCGCAGATGGCGAACATCCGGGGCCGTGAGATCGGCTACGTGCCGCAGGACCCGATGTCGAACCTCAACCCGGTGTGGTCGATCGGCTTCCAGGTGAAGGAGGCGGTGCGCGCCAACGGCATCGCGAGCGGCAAGAAGGAGATCGAGGCCCGCGCGGTAGAGGTGCTGAAGCAGGCGGGTCTGGCGGATGCCGAGAAGCGCATGCACCAGTACCCGCACCAGTTCTCGGGCGGCATGCGTCAGCGTGCGCTCATCGGCATCGGCCTCGCGGCCGACCCGAAGCTGCTGATCGCCGACGAGCCGACCTCGGCGCTCGACGTCACCGTGCAGCGCGTGATCCTCGACCACATGGCGAAGCTGACGCGCGAGAAGGGCACGTCGGTGCTCCTCATCACGCACGACCTGGGACTCGCCGCAGAGCGCGCCGAGCGGATCATCGTCATGAAGGACGGTGAGATCGTCGAGTCCGGCCCGAGTCGGCTCATCCTCGAGAACCCGCAGCACCCCTACACGCAGCGGCTCGTCGCGGCGGCACCCTCGATCGCCTCGCAGCGCATTCAAGCGGTCGTGGAGGATCGCGGCGTCACGACGGCCGCCGACATCGTCGACGCGACGCCGACCCTCCGCGTGCGCGAGCTGACCAAGGACTACAAGATCCGTCAGGGCAGCTTCCGCAGCGAGCCGTTCCGTGCCGTGGATGCCGTGTCGTTCGACATCCCGCGCGGCAAGACCCTCGCCCTCGTGGGCGAGTCGGGGTCGGGCAAGTCCACGGTCGCGAAGATGGTGCTGAAGCTCGAGGAGCCGACGTCGGGTGCGATCGAGATAGATGGCGTCGACGTTGCGGGGCTCTCGCGCAAAGAGACCTTCGCCCTGCGCCGTCGCATGCAGCCGGTGTTCCAGGACCCGTACGGCTCGCTCGACCCGATGCGCAACATCGGCAACACGATCGCCGAGCCGCTCGAGATCCACAAGGTCGGCGACGCCGCGTCGCGCCGCGCACGGGTGAAGGAGCTGCTCGACCAGGTGTCGCTGCCGCAGTCGCTCGCCGCGCGGTATGCGAACGAGCTGTCCGGTGGTCAGCGTCAGCGCGTCGCCATCGCGCGTGCGCTCGCGCTGAAGCCCGACATCGTCGTGCTCGACGAAGCCGTCTCGGCGCTCGACGTGCTGGTGCAGGACCAGATCCTGAAGCTGCTCGCCGACCTGCAGTCGGAGCTCGGGCTCACCTACCTGTTCATCACCCACGACCTCGCGGTCGTGCGGGTGGCGGCGGACCTCGTGTGCGTCATGGAGCGCGGCAAGATCGTCGAGCAGGGCACGGTCGACGAGATCTTCGCGAACCCGACCGAGGAGTACACCAAGCGCCTCCTCGACGCAATCCCCGGGGCATCCATCCCGCTCGGCGGGGGAGCGGCGGCCGGGCTCTGAGCGGGCGACGCTTCTCCGGCGCGGCGGGTGTCACCCCGCCGCGCCGGACCCTCCGCGCGACGTCGGGCACCATCGCACTGATCTTCGCGGGCGCCGTCGCGGTGCTGCTGCTCGGCGACGCGCTCGTGCGGGCGGGTGTCGTCGAGATGCTGCGCCTGGTGCCCTGGGTGCTGCTCGCCGTATGGGCGGTGTACGTGCTGCTCTACGCCTCGCACATCACCTTCGACCGCGAGGGCGCCACCGTGCAGAACTATCTGCGTATCACCCGGGTGCCCTGGCCGCGCGTGCGCGACATCGCGATGCGCTGGCAGGTCGTGTTCGGCCTCGACGACGGCTCGTCGCTGCCCGCCTACGGCGGCCCGGTGGCGGGTCGGCCGGGGCGCGCACCCCGCACCGACCGGACGCGGTCGGCCGGCACGGGCCCCGCCGACCCGTCACCGGGGCGCGCGGTGCCCGCCGCGCTGCGCGACGTCGCCGAACTGCGTGACGCCTGGCAGGGCGTGGATGCCTGGCAGTCGGGCGACGCCGCCGGGGCCCCCGCCGGTCGGGATGCCGGCGACCTCGGCATCCAGCGATCGTGGGATGTTCCCGCCCTCGCGGCTCTCGCCGTCATCGTGGTCGGCGCAGTGATCTCTGCGCTCAGCACGACCGCCTGAAAGTATCAGGATTGCCTATGAACGCCACCACGCACTGGTCATTTTGCGAAGGCGTGACCCAATGTTACGGTCGTGCAAAGACTCCACAGCACCGACGGTCGCAGCGTCGCGCCGGGGTTAGGGTCGAAGGATCGGGAGCCTCCATGCGTTCCCCGCACACGCTGCATCCCCTGATCTGATTCGACGAAAGAACGACGATGTGCACGTCTGACCCCCGGCAGGCCGCGAGGCCGGCTCAATGACCATCTACATCTTTCGGCGGTTCCTGAACTACGCCATCCTGAGCCTCATCGCGACGTGCATGGCGTACATCCTCGCGAGCATCGCGCTCGACCCCGCCGCGCGCTTCTACGGAATGAACCCGAGGCCGCCGCAGTCCTCGATCGACGCGTCGCTGGATGCCATGGGCGTGAACCCCGACGTGCCGATCCTCGTGCGGCTGTGGCACTGGCTGACGAACCTGTTCACCCAGTTCTCGCTCGGCACGACCGTGGGCGGCGCTCAGGTCACGAGCGAGATCGCCGCCCGATCGGGTGCGAGCCTGCGCCTGCTGCTGATCGGCTCGATCATCGGGGCGATCCTCGGCGTGGTCCTGGGCGTCTGGGGGGCGGTGCGCCAGTACCGCACGAGCGACCAGATCGTCACCTACGCGTCGTACCTCGTGTTCGCGACGCCGACCTTCGTCATCGGCGTGCTGCTCATGATCCTCGCGACCCAGTTCAACAACATCGTCGGGTCGCAAGTCATCACCTTCACCGGCGAATACACCGCCGGCATCAGCGGCAGCTGGTGGGATCTCGCCTGGGACAGGGCTGTGCATCTGCTCCTGCCGACCCTCGCGCTCGTGTTGATCGGGGCGGCGTCCTTCTCGCGCTACCAGCGCAGCGTGATGCTCGACGTGCTCGGCGCCGACTACATCCGCACGGCGCGGTCGAAGGGCCTGCCGCGCACGAAGGCGCTCATCCGTCACGGCGTGCGTCTGGCCCTCATCCCGATGTCGACGTTCTTCGCATACAGCTTCGGCACGCTCATCGCGGGATCCGCGATGCTCGAGATCGTCTTCAGTTGGCGCGGCATGGGCCAGTTCCAGATCGAGGCGATCCAGAAGAACGACATCAACGCGGTCGCCGGCGCGGCCCTGTTCGTCGCGGTGCTCTACCTGATCGCATCGACGCTGTCCGAAGTGCTCTACGCCGCACTCGACCCGAGGGTGAGGAGCTGACGTGTCCGTGATGCAGGAGAAGGCGATCGAGGAACCGCTCGAGACCGTCAGCGAGGTCACGATGACTCGCAAGCCGCTCTCGCGGTCGGGCCTCGTCTGGTTGCGCCTGAAAAAGATGCCGCGCTTCTGGATCGGCATCGTGGTCGTCGTCGCGATCATCCTCTGGGCGTTCGTGGGGCCCCTCGTCTACCCGTGGTCGATCACCGACCGGGACCCGCTCAACATGGGCATGGGTCCGACGATGATCCACTGGTTCGGCACCAACTCGATCGGCCAGGACATCTACGCCCAGACCCTCGCGGGCCTGCAGAAGTCGCTCGTCATCGGTCTGGTCGCCGGACCGACGGCCACGATCATCGCGGCGCTCGTGGGTTCGACGGCCGGATACATCGGCGGCTGGGTCGACCGGGTGATCCAGTGGATCATCCTGCTGCTGCTCGTCATCCCCGCCTTCTTCCTGTTCATCTTGCTGAGCCCCCTCATCAAGGGCCTGTCGTGGGTCGTGCTGATGTTCTACATCGCCCTGTTCAGCTGGATGATCATGGCGCAGGTCGTGCGATCTCAGACGAGGTCCCTGCGAAACCGCGACTTCGTGCGTGCGGCCCGGTACATGGGCGAGCCGACGCGCACGATCCTCACGCGGCACATCATCCCGAACATGGCATCGATCTTGATCATCGACGCGACGCTCGGCGTCGTCTCGGCGATCATGGCCGAGACGTCCCTCAGCTACTTCGGCTTCGGCATCCAGAAGCCCGACGTCTCCCTCGGCACGCTCCTGTCCGACGGCACCGCCGCGGCGGTGACGCGCCCGTGGCTGTTCGTCTTCCCCGCCTTCGTCCTCATCATCCTGCTGTTCGCCATCAGCCTCGTCGGCGATGCGCTGCGCGACGCGATCGACCCCACCTCTGGAATGAACCGTGACTGAGCCCGCCACCTTCGCCACCGCAACGCGCGAGCGGACGGGGACACCGCTCCTGTCGGTGCGCGACCTCAGCGTGACCTTCCCGCAGCGCGACGGCGCGCCCGTGCATGCCGTGCGTGGCATCTCGTACGACGTCCACCCGGGGGAGTTCCTCGGCATCGTCGGCGAATCCGGATCGGGCAAGTCGGTCTCGTCGCTCGCGATCATGGGTCTGCTGCCCTCGACGGCCGAGATCACCGGATCGATCGAGTTCGAGGGGCGCCCGCTGATCGGCCTCGACGACGCCAAGCTCTCTCGCATCCGCGGCAAAGAGCTCGCCATGGTCTTCCAGGACCCGCTGTCGGCATTGACGCCGGTCTACACGGTGGGCGACCAGATCAGCGAGGCGCTGCGCCTGCACGACTCGAAGCTGTCGGCGCAGGCCGCGGCGGCCCGTTCGGTCGAGCTGCTCAAGATCGTGGGCATCCCCGATGCCGAGCGGCGCGCGCGTGCCTTCCCGCACGAGTACTCCGGCGGCATGCGCCAGCGCGCGATGATCGCGATGGCGATCGCCAACGATCCGAAGGTCATCCTCGCCGACGAACCGACGACCGCGCTCGATGTCACCATCCAGGCGCAGATCCTCGACGTCCTCGAGAAGGCGAAGGAGATCACCGGGGCATCCGTGGTGCTCATCACCCACGACCTCGGCGTCGTCGCCGGGCATGCCGATCGTGTCGGTGTGATGTACGCGGGCAAGATGGTCGAGCTCGGCACGACCGCCGAGGTGTTCGCGGCGCCGCAGATGCCGTACACGATCGGTCTGCTGCGATCGGTGCCCAACATGCTCACCGCCGGCACCCAGCGGCTCGTCCCGCTCGAGGGGCGCCCGCCGTCCCTCGCGAACCTGCCGAAGGGATGCCCCTTCGCCGCCCGCTGCCCGATCGCGGTCGACGCGTGCCGAGAGGTCGAGCCCTCGCTCGTCGCGCACGATCCGGCCTCGCCGACCCATGTCTCCGCGTGCATCCGCGCCGGAGAGATCGTGGACGGCGAGCTGGTGCGGGCGGAGGTGTTCCCCCGCCCCGAGCCGCTTCCGGCCGAAGAGCGCGCCGAGACCGATCAGCAGCCGGTGCTTGAGGTGTCCGACCTCACACGGCACTTCCCGTTGATGCGCGGTTCGGTGTTCCCGCGACGCGTCGGCACGGTGCGCGCCGTCGACGGGGTGTCGTTCACGCTTCGCCCCGGGCGCACGCTCGGCCTCGTGGGAGAGTCGGGGTGCGGCAAGACGACGACGATCCTCGAGGTGATGGAGATGACCGCCCCGCAGTCGGGGTCGATCCGCATCGAGGGCGTCGATGTCTCCGAGGCGTCGAAGAAGGAGATCAAGAACCTCCGGCGCGACGTGCAGATCGTCTTCCAGGACCCGATGGGCGCGATCGACCCGCGCCTCCCGGTCGGCGAGGTGATCACGGAGCCGCTGCGCGTGCAGGGCGTTTCGAAGTCCGAACGCGACGAGCGCGTCGCGGAGCTGCTCGACCTCGTGGGGCTCGACCCCGCGATGGCCGACCGGTATCCGCACGAGTTCTCCGGCGGCCAGCGCCAGCGCATCGGCATCGCCCGCGCCCTCTCGACCAACCCCGCCGTGCTGATCCTCGACGAACCCGTCTCGGCGCTCGACGTGTCGATCCAGGCGGGCGTCATCAACCTGCTCGAAGACCTGGGGGAGCGCCTCGGCCTGTCCTACCTCTTCGTCGCGCACGACCTCGCGGTCGTCCGGCAGATCGCCGACGACGTCGCCGTGATGTACCTCGGCGTGATCGTCGAGCAGGGGCCCGTCGCCGAGGTGTTCACGAATCCGCGACATCCCTACACGAAGGCGCTCATCTCGGCGGCGCCCATTCCCGATCCCGAGATCGAGCGTGGACGCACCCGGATCCTCCTCAACGGCGACCTGCCGAGCCCGACGCAGGAGATCAGCGGATGCCGATTCCGCACCCGCTGCCCGCTATACGCGCTGCTCGACGAGCCCGCGCAGGAGCTGTGCCGCGCATCCGACCCCCAGCTCACCCCGCACGGCCGATCGAAGGTGGCCTGCCACCACGCCGACCGGTCCGAGCTGGTGCGTGACGAGGCCCTGGCCGCCGCGTCGTGACAGACCCCCGGCGCGTGCACCACGTCGCCCGGGCCCCCAGAAGGTAACGAGAGGAAAGATCACATGAGGACACGGAGTGCAAAGGCACTCGGCGCCGTCGCGATGCTCAGCGCAGCCGCGATGCTGTTCGCCGGGTGTGCCGCAGGCAACACCGCGCCCAGCACGACCGACAGCCCGGCAGCGGCGCTGCCGACGGTCGACTGGGATGCCGCCGACGCCGGTGACGTCCAGGACGGGGGCGCGCTGAACCTCGCCGTCGGTTCCCTGCCCGTCAACTACAACAACTCGCAGATCGACGGCAACGACGTCGACACCAACACGCTGCTCTCGCCCACGCAGGGCGGCCCGCTGCGCATCACCACCGACGGTTCGAGCGAGGTCAACCCCGACTACGCGTCGTCGGTGGAGCTCGTGAGCGATGACCCCCAGGTCGTCGAGATCAAGCTGAACCCCAAGGCGGTCTGGGAAGACGGCACGCCGATCACCGTCGCCGACTACGAGGCCACCTGGAAGGCGCTCAACGGCAGCAACGAGGCCTACCAGGTCGTCTCGACGACCGGGTGGGACCAGATCGGCTCGGTCGAGCAGGGCTCGGACGAGTTCGACGTGAAGGTCACCTTCAGCTCGGTGTTCGCCGACTGGCAGAGCCTGTTCGGCGGCACGGTGCTGCCCGCTGCCATCGCGAACGACCCGACGGCCTTCAACACGGGGTACACCGCGAAGGCGATGCCGTCGTACGGCCCGTACGTGATCTCGAACATCGATCAGACCGGCCAGGTCGTCACCCTGACGCCCAACCCGGTGTGGTGGGGCGAGAAGCCGAAGCTCGACACGATCCTCTTCAAGGTGGTCAGCCAGGCCCAGCAGGGCTCGTCGTTCGCCAACAAGGAGATCGACGCGCTGTACATCTCGGCCAACGCCGACCTGTACGCCACCGCGCAGTCGCGTGAGGACGCCGAGATCCAGGCCACGAACGGCCTCACCTGGACCCACGTGACGATGAACGCCAAGGAGGGCCCGCTGTCGGACGTCAACGTCCGCAAGGCCGTGGCATCCGTCGTCAACCGCGAGCAGATCTCGTCGGCGGCGAACACCCCCGTCGGCGTTCCCGCCGTCACGCAGGGCGACTACATCTTCATGAACGGCCAGAAGGGCTACCAGGACAAGGCGCTGCCGCACGACACCGCCGCGGCCGAGGGCTTCATGAAGGACGCCGGCTACACGAAGGACGGCGACAGCTGGACGAAGGACGGCGAGGCGCTCAAGCTCACGATCACGGTTCCCGCCGACACCGCGACGAACATCCAGCGCTCCGAGCAGGTGCAGGCCGACCTCGGCGAGTTCGGCATCCCGGTCGAGCTGACGACGGTTCCGGCCGCGCAGTACTTCAGCGACTACGTGATCCCGGGCAACTTCGAGATGGTCTCCTTCTCGTGGCAGGGCACGCCCTTCCCGATCTCGTCCAAAGAGGCGTTGTTCTACCCGCTCGACTCGGGCCAGAACTTCACCGGCACGACCGACGAGAAGCTCGGCGACCTGTGGACGAAGGCGAACGCCGAACTCGACCCCGACAAGCGCATCGAGATCGCGAACGAGATCAACGACACCATCTGGTCGTACGTGCCGATGTTCCCGATCGCGCCGCTGCCGAACGTCTGGGCGGTCAAGCAGGGCCTCGTCAACTACGGTGCGGCGATGTTCGGCTACTTGCCGGTCGACTGGACGATCGTCGGCTGGAAGAAGTGAGGCCTGACCGTCATTGACGGTCACGCCTTGTAGAATGGGATGCGCTCCGCTCGGGGCGCATCCCATTCTTTCGTTAGGTCACCCATGGCGCACGCCCTCCGTCCGGATCTCCGCAACGTCGCGATCGTCGCGCACGTCGATCACGGCAAGACGACGCTCGTCGACGCCATGCTCCGTCAGACCGGCTCGTTCGGCTCGCACGAGCACATGGAAGAGCGTGCCATGGACTCGAACGACCTCGAGCGCGAAAAGGGCATCACGATCCTCGCCAAGAACACGGCGATCACCTACAACGGCGTCCACACCGACACCCCCGTGACGATCAACGTGATCGACACCCCCGGTCACGCCGACTTCGGCGGCGAGGTCGAGCGCGGCCTGTCGATGGTCGACGGCGTGGTGCTGCTCGTGGATGCCTCGGAGGGCCCGCTTCCGCAGACCCGCTTCGTGCTGCGCAAGGCGCTCGAGGCGAAGCTCCCGGTCATCCTGCTGGTCAACAAGACCGACCGCCCCGACGCGCGCATCGCCGAGGTCGAGGAGGAGGCGCACGACCTGCTGCTGGGCCTCGCCGGCGACCTCGTCGACGATGTGCCCGACCTCGACGTCGACGCGCTCCTCGACGTGCCGGTCGTCTACGCCTCCGGGCGCGCCGGCGCGGCATCCCGCACCCGTCCGGAGAACGGCACGCTGCCCGACAACGACGACCTCGAGCCGCTGTTCGAGGCGATCCTCGAGCACGTGCCCGCCCCGGCCTACGACGACGAGGCGCCGCTGCAGGCGTGGGTGACGAACCTCGACTCGTCGCCGTTCCTCGGGCGCCTGGCGCTGCTGCGCGTGTTCAACGGCACGCTGAAGAAGGGCCAGACCGTCGCCTGGGTGCGCCACGACGGCTCGCACTCCAACGCCCGCATCACCGAACTGCTGAAGACCCGCGCCCTCGACCGCTACCCGGCCGAGTCGGCGGGCCCCGGCGACATCGTCGCCATCGCCGGCATCGAAGACATCACGATCGGCGAGACCATCGCCGACCCCGAAGACGTGCGGGCGCTTCCCGCGATCACGGTCGACGACCCCGCGATCTCGATGACGATCGGCACGAACACCTCGCCCCTCATGGGCAAGGTGAAGGGACACAAGCTGACCGCGCGCATGGTGAAGGACCGCCTCGACCGCGAGCTCATCGGCAATGTGTCGCTCAAGGTCGTCGACATCGGACGTCCGGATGCCTGGGAGGTGCAGGGCCGCGGCGAGCTCGCGCTCGCGATCCTCGTCGAGAACATGCGCCGCGAAGGCTTCGAGCTGACCGTCGGCAAGCCCCAGGTGGTCACTCGCAAGGGTGAGGACGGCAAGGTCAAGGAGCCGTTCGAGCACCTGACGATCGACGCGCCCGAAGAGCACCTCGGTGCGATCACGCAGCTGATGGCGGCGCGCAAGGGCCGGATGGACACGATGACCAACCACGGCACCGGCTGGGTGCGCATGGAGTTCGTCGTCCCCTCGCGCGGCCTCATCGGCTTCCGCAGCGAGTTCCTCACGATCACGCGCGGAACCGGTATCGCCAACGCGATCTCGCACGGCTACGACGACTGGGCCGGTCAGATCACGACTCGCCAGAACGGCTCGATCGTCGCCGACCGCTCGGGTGTCGTGACGCCGTTCGCGATGATCGCGCTGCAGGAACGCATGTCGTTCTTCGTGCAGCCGACCGAAGAGGTCTACGAGGGCATGGTCATCGGCGAGAACTCGCGCGCCGACGACATGGACGTGAACATCACCAAGGAGAAGAAGCTCACGAACATGCGTTCGTCGACGTCCGACTCCTTCGAGTCGATGACGCCGCCGCGCGTGCTGACCCTCGAGGAGTCGCTCGAGTTCGCGCGCGACGACGAATGCGTCGAGGTCACGCCCGAGAAGGTGCGCATCCGCAAGGTCGTGCTGGATGCCACGGAGCGCGGCCGCGCCACGGCGCGCGCGAAGCGCCAGGACGCGAACGCCTGAGCGCGGGGCGCGCGTCAGGCGCGGAGGACCTCGTCCATCGCCTTGCCGCGCGCGACCTCGTCGACGAGCTTGTCGAGGTAGCGGATCCGCTGCATCAGGGGATCCTCGATCTCCTCGACGCGCACGCCGCAGATCCCACCCGTGATGAGGCGCGCGTTCGGGTTCAGATCGGCGTCCGCGAAGAAGTCGCGGAAGGTCGTGTCGGATGCCACGTGAGCGTCGATCTCGTCCTGCGTGAAGCCGGTCAGCCAGCGGATCGCGCCGTCGACCTCGGCCTTCGAGCGCCCCTTCCGCTCCACCTTCTGGATGTACAGCGGGTACACCTTCGCGAAAGGCATCCCGTAGAGGCGCTCGTTCCGGTCCATGCCCACCAGCGTACGCGCCGACGCCGTCTGGCCCCGGGCCCCGCGCCCCGGCGCAACTGCAAGGCCTCGACGCCGACACGCCGTGGTCCGAGCGCCCCGCGCGGCGTGTCGCGCCGAATCCCTTGCAGTTCGGGCGGGCGGGCTCTGCCAGGTCGGTAGGCTCAGGCAGGTGACCACTGACGCCGCCTCCCGCCGCGCGCGGCGGGAGGGGCTCGGGGTCGCGCTCGCCACGAGCGCCTACGGCATCTCGTTCGGTGCGTTGGCCGTGGTATCCGGGCTCGACATCTGGCAGACCTGCGTGCTCAGTCTCGTGATGTTCACCGGGGGGTCGCAGTTCGCCTTCATCGGCGTGATCGGCGCCGGGGGAGTGGCGG
Organism: Microbacterium sp. F2E; assembly: GCF_020905435.1. Lineage (NCBI taxonomy): Bacteria > Bacillati > Actinomycetota > Actinomycetes > Micrococcales > Microbacteriaceae > Microbacterium > Microbacterium sp. F2E. Next base: position 102,060 of record NZ_JAJJIB010000007.1, read on the forward strand.
CCGCCCCCGCCGCGATCGCCTCGTCGGGCCTCCTGGGCGTGCGGAACGTCGCGTACGGCCTGCGGATGGCACCGGTGGTCGGCACGTCGCCGTGGCGCCGGATCGTCGCCCCGCACTTCACGATCGACGAGTCGACGGCGGTCGCGCTCGCACACGAAGAGCCGAAGGCGCGCCGGCTCGGATTCTGGGTGACCGGCGTCGGCATCTATCTCGGCTGGAACCTCACGACCCTCCTTGGCGCGCTCCTCGGCGACGTGCTCGGCGACCCGAAGCAGTACGGACTGGATGCCGCGGCGGCCGCGGCCTTCCTCGCGCTGCTGTGGCCGCGCCTGCGGCAGCGGCAGGCCATCGCCGTCGGCGTGGCGGCGGCTGTCGTCGCGACCGTGCTGACGCCGGTGCTCCTCCCCGGCATCCCCGTGCTGATCGCCGCGCTCGTCGCCGTCGTCGTCGGGTGGACGAACTGGTTCGCCCCGCGGCGCCCGCCGAGGCCGGCGGGTCAGCCGCGCACCGACGCGGGCGGTGACCCGCAGGGTCCCGGGGGAGAGCTGGAGGGACTGCCGTGACCCTCTGGACGGCCGTGCTCGTGGCATCCCTGCTCTGCTTCGCGCTCAAGGCGCTCGGGTATCTGATCCCGCCGCGGTGGTTCGCCGCGCCCGCACCGTCGCGCATCATCGACCTGCTGACCGTGGCGCTTCTCGCCGCCCTGGTCGCCGTGCAGACGCTCGGCGTCGGCCAGCAGATCGTCGTGGATGCCCGGGTGCCGGCGCTGCTCGTCGCCGCCGGGCTGCTCATGGTGCGGGCGCCGTTCCTCGTGGTCGTGGTCGCCGCGGCGGTCGTCGCCGCGTTGCTGCGGCTGTGGGGGCTCGCCGCGTAGCGCCGGGGGCCGCGCCGCGCGCGGGGCGGCGCGGATGCCTGTCGCCTAAGCTGGCCGCGTGGGATTCTCCTGGGCGCGCGTGGGCACGTGGATCGTCGCCGGCGTGATCGGCATCGTCTACGGCGTCGCCGGCACGATCGGTCAGGCCGCGACGTGGGGACCGGTGCCGCTCGGGCTCGTCATCGCCGTGATCGGCGTCGGCGCGCTGATGCTCGCCGTCCGCACCCTCACCGACGACCGCTGGGCGGCGCTCGCCTGCGGACTGGGCGTCATGCTCGCTACGCTCGTGTTCTCCGGCCGCGGGCCGGGCGGGTCGATCGTCGTGCCCGCGCCCGCTGAGGGGCAGTTCTCCACCGGCGTCGTCTGGACGATCGCCGTGCCGCTGCTCGCCGCGATCATCGTCGGCTGGCCGTCGCGCTCCGGCCGGCGGGACACGCCCGCGCCCCCCAGCGCGTAGACGCGCGACGCCGGACGCGGAACCCGCCGAGCGGACGACGAACTAGACTCGAGGGGTGACGTACGTGATCGCCCTGCCCTGCGTGGATGTGAAGGACCGTGCCTGCATCGACGAATGCCCTGTCGACTGCATCTACGAGGGCGAGCGCTCCCTTTACATCCACCCGGATGAGTGCGTCGACTGCGGCGCCTGCGAACCGGTCTGCCCCGTCGAGGCGATCTACTACGAGGACGACCTGCCCGAAGAGTGGCAGGACTACTACACGGCCAACGTGGAGTTTTTCGAGGACATCGGCTCGCCCGGCGGCGCCGCGAAGGTCGGCGTGATCGCGAAGGACCACCCCATCATCGCCGCGCTCCCGCCGCAGGGACACTGACCTCGGATGGCCGTCCGCGACCTCGACGAGTACCCGTGGGACGCCGTCGCTCCCTACGCGCGCCGCGCCGCGGAGCACCCCGGCGGCCTCGTCGACCTGTCGATCGGATCGCCGGTCGACCCGACGCCCGACGTCGTCGCCGACGCGCTCCGTGCCGCGACCGACGCGCACGCGTACCCGCAAACGGTCGGCACGCCGGCCCTGCGCGAGGCGATCGCCGCCTGGTATGCGCGCCGGCGGGGCGTGCCGGGGCTGGATGCCTCGGAGGTGCTCCCCACCGTCGGCTCGAAGGAGCTCGTCGCGCTGCTGCCGCTGCTGCTCGGACTCGCTGAGGGTGACATCGTCGTGCACCCCCGCGCGGCGTATCCGACCTACGCCGTCGGCGCGAAGCTCGTCGGCGCCACACCCGTCGCCGCAGACGACCCGGCGACCTGGCCGGAGGGGACGCGCCTCGTCTGGCTGAACACGCCCGGCAACCCCGACGGGCGGGTGCTCGACGTCGAGGCGCTCCGCGCCGCCGTCGGCCGGGCGCGCGAGCTCGGCGCGGTCATCGTCTCCGACGAGTGCTACGCGGAGCTCGGATGGGACGGTGCCTGGGCGAGCGAGCCCGTGCCGAGCATCCTCGACCCCCGCGTGACGGACGGCGATCGCCGAGGCATCCTGTCGGTGTATTCGCTCAGCAAGCAGTCGAACCTCGCAGGGTATCGCGCCGCGTTCCTCGCCGGCGACGCGACACTCGTCGCGAGCCTGCTCACGGTGCGGAAGCACCTCGGGCTCATGCTGCCGGCCCCTGTGCAGGCGGCGATGACGGCGGCGCTCGGCGACGACGCGCACGTCGCGGCGCAGCGGGAGCGCTACCGTGCCCGCCGCGAGGTGCTGAAGCTCGCGCTCGAGAACGCCGGATTCCGCATCGACCACTCCGAGGGCGGGCTGTACCTCTGGGCGACCGAGGGTCGGGATGCCTGGGACACGATGGGCGCGCTCGCGGAGCGCGGCATCCTGGCCGGCCCCGGGCACTTCTACGGCGAGCACTACCCGCAGCACGTGCGGTTCTCGCTCACCGCGACCGACGAGCGCATCGCGGAAGCCGCGCGGCGACTGTCGGCGGCGCAGGCTTCGCAGACTTCGTAGGTTTCCTCGGAGGCATCCGGCCGTCCTTTGGCGGAGATCTGAGTAGGCCGCGACGACTATTAGGCTGTAAAGGATCCCTCGACCACTGCAAGGAGGCTTCGTGAGCGACACGGGCACCCCCCAGACCGCGACCGTCACCGTCGGCGACAAGACCGCCGAGCTGCCGATCCTCGCCGGCACCGAGGGCGTTCCCAGCGTCGACTTCGCGACGTTCACGAGGCAGACGGGGCACACCGCGCTCGACTATGGCTTCGTGAACACCGCGGCCACGAAGTCGGCGATCACGTTCATCGACGGCGACCAGGGGATCCTCCGCTACCGCGGTTACCCGATCGAGCAGCTCGCGAAGAACAGCACCTACCTCGAGGTGGCCTGGCTGCTGCTCTACGGCGAACTGCCGACGACCGACCAGCTGGGCGAGTGGGACGACAAGATCCGCCACCACACGCTGCTGCACGAAGACCTGAAGCGCTTCTTCTCGTCGCTGCCGCACACGGCGCACCCGATGTCGGTGCTCTCGGCCGCGACCGCGGCGCTCTCGACCTATTACGAGGGCCAGTCCGACCCCGACAACCCCGAGCACGTCGAGCTGAACACGATCCGTCTGCTGGCGAAGCTGCCCGTGATCGCCGCGTATGCGCACAAGAAGTCGATCGGTCAGGCGTTCCTCTACCCGGACAACTCGCTGAGCTTCGTCGACAACTTCCTGAAGCTGAACTTCGGCAACCTGGCCGAGGTGTACGAGGTGAACCCGGTCACCTCGCGCGCGCTCGAGCGTCTGCTGATCCTGCACGAGGACCACGAGCAGAACGCGTCGACCTCGACGGTGCGCCTCGTCGGCTCGACGGGTGCCAACCAGTTCTCGTCGATCTCGGCGGGCATCAACGCGCTCTACGGCCCGCTGCACGGCGGCGCGAACGAAGCCGTGCTCGACATGCTGGCGCGCATCCGCGACTCGGGCGAGAGCGTGCAGCGCTTCGTCGAGCGCGTGAAGAACAAGGAAGACGGCGTGAAGCTGATGGGCTTCGGGCACCGCGTCTACAAGAATTACGACCCCCGCGCGAGGCTCGTCAAGGAGTCGGCCGACGAGATCCTCGCCGAGCTGGGCGTGCACGATCCGCTGCTCGACCTCGCGCAGGAGCTCGAGCAGGTCGCCCTCGAGGACGACTACTTCAAGGAGCGTCGGCTTTACCCGAACGTCGACTTCTACACCGGCGTCATCTACAAGGCGATGGGATTTCCCACCCGCATGTTCACGCCGCTGTTCGCGATCGGCCGCCTTCCCGGCTGGCTCGCGCACTGGACCGAGATGCAGAACGACCCGCAGACCAAGATCGGCCGCCCGCAGCAGCTCTACATCGGCGCGGGCGAGCGGACCTACCCCGGTCTCTGACCGGCGGGCGCGACCTCCGCACGCGCAGCGGTCGAGTGCTCTAGTCTGACCTCGCGCCCCGTCGCCTTCGGCGCGGCGCCAGAAGGGGGTCGGCCATGTGGACGCAGACCGTCGATCCGTTCGGGTCGCTGTGGCTCTCCGCGCTCGTCGCGGCGATCCCGATCGTCGTGTTCCTCGCCGGCCTCGTCGTCTTCAAGCTGAGCGGCATCACCGCCGCGCTCGTCGCCCTGGCGACCCAGATCGTCGTCGCGATGCTGCCGTTCCACATGCCCGCCACAGCCGTCGCGGGCGCGGGGCTGCTCGGTCTGCTGACCGCGATCTGGCCCATCGCCTACATCATCGTGATGGCGGTCTGGCTGTACAAACTCGCCGATGCGAGTGGTCGCTTCGACGTCATCCGAGCCTCCATCGGCGGGGTCTCGCCCGACCAGCGCGTCCAGGTGCTCCTCATCAGCTTCGCGTTCGGCGGGTTCCTCGAGGGTGCCGCGGGGTTCGGCGTGCCGATCGCGATCTGTGCGGCGCTTCTCGTCCAGCTCGGATTCCGGCCGGTGAAGGCCGCGATGATCTCACTCGTCGCGAATGCGGGCGCCGGGGCGTACGGCGCGATCGGCATCCCCGTCATCGTCGGGGCGCAGGTGAGCGGGCTCGACGTGCTGGAGCTCTCCCGCGCCATGGTGCTCATGCTCCAGCCGCTGACCCTCGTCATCCCCTTCGTCCTCGTGGCGATCCTCGATGGCCGGCGGGGCCTGCGCGAGACCTGGCCGATGGCGCTCGTGGTCACCCTGGTCTTCAGCGGTGTCCAGGCATCCGTCCTCTGGTTCCTCGGCCCGGAACTCGCCGACCTCGGTGCCGGGCTCGCCGCGATGGTCGCCATCTTCCTGTTCGGGCGCGTCTGGCAGCCCACGCGGACCTACCGCGAAGACGGGGGGACGGCGCCGGAGCCGGAGCGCCACTCGTTGCGCGAGATCGCGGCGGCGTGGAGTCCGTTCTACATCTTGACGGCGTTCATCCTCGTGTGGAGCCTGCCCGTCTTCAAAGATCTGTTCGCCGCGGGCGGCGCGCTGTCCGCAAGCGTCCTGTCGGTGCCCATCCCGGGGCTCACGGGCGAGGTCACGACCTCGTCGGGGAGCGTCGTCACAGCGACCTGGAGCTTCACCCCGCTGAATGCGACCGGCACCGCCATCCTCCTCGCGGTGCTCGTGACCTTCTTCACCACCGCGACGCTGCGCGCCTCCGATCTCTGGCGCGAGCTGCGCAACACCCTCACCGAGCTCTGGCGCGCGCTGGTGCTGATCGCGCTGATCCTCATGCTCGCGAACATCGCGAACTACGCGGGCGCCTCGACCGCGATGGGCTACGCGCTGGCGGCCGCCGGTCCGGTCTTCCCGCTCCTCGCCCCGATCATCGGGTGGATCGGCGTCTTCCTCACCGGGTCGGTCGTCAACAACAACACGCTCTTCGCGCCGCTGCAGGTCGCGACCGCCGACAAGCTGTCGGTCGACCCGTCGCTCTTCGTGGCCGCCAACACCGCCGGCGGCAACACGGCCAAGGTCATCTCGCCGCAGTCGATCGCGATCGCGGCGGGTGCGGTGGGTCTGTCCGGTCGAGAGAGCGAGATCCTCCGGGCATCCATCCTCTACAGCCTCGGCATGCTCGCGTTCGTGTGCGTGTGGAGCTTCGTGCTGTCGCTGGTGACGTGAGGTGGAGGAGGCGATGAGTTCCCGGCTGTGCGACGGCCCACGCGGACGGCGCGTCGTGATCGAGCTGGTTCGAGACCTTCTGCCGGAAGAGATGCGTCGCGGATTGTTCGAGCTCGCGTACCGGGCCGACGTGGCCGCGGGCGCGGCAGTGACGCGCTTGACCTTCCGTCGCGTGGGGGACGACGGTGGGCAGACGCCGTCCGTGCCGTCACCGGATCAGCTCGCCGACGCGATCCGGGCTCTCGGGTCGCTGCGTCCCGACGGGGAGGAGCTGGTGGAGTCGGTGCGGCGGTCGGTCGACACCGCCCGGTACTGGCAGGCGGCTGACGGCGACGATCTCGTGGCCGCCGATCCCGTCGTCACCTCGGCACTGGCCGATGTCGGCGCGGGCCTGGCCCGGCAGCCGGATGCCGCATGGTGGCAGCGCGACCGCAGCATCGAGCAGTGGGCGGTCGAGTTCGATCCGGACGGCGACGGAGCGCCGTTCGACCCCGCGCCGGGTGGCGTGCAGCGGTGGCGTGAACGCACCGAAGCCGGGGAGTCGCGCGCCCGCATCGACCGACCGGCCGACCCGACGGCCGGGTGGAGCGGGGATTGGTGGTCGCACCCGTGGGGTGCGCCGCACACGACCGGTGTTCTGAGCTCGGGCCTGCCCGCCGGCATCCCGTACGTCGAGGACGGATTCGGATGGACCCGCGCCGTGGCGATTCCGGTGCGGGGTGCCGGTCGGACGTACGAGATCCACGGCGCGGCGGACTGGGCGCACCTGTGCCGCACGTACCCGCTCGACGTGACGAACAGCCGCCGCCACGACTGGTACCGGGTCACGGGGCGGGGCGGCCGGTGGCTGCTGCCGGATTGGTCGCGCGTCGCGGACGACTGGGACGCCGTGCATCTCAGCGGCTGGGGCTATCTCACCGCCGCCACGCGCGAGATCGTGGTGGATGCCGAGTACTCGAGCGTCATCGGCGGGTGGGGTCCCGATGAAACCTACTGGCTGACCGGGAAGGTGCGCGAGATCGACGAGCCGCGCGTGCACTGGGACGCCGAGGAGCGAGGCGATCCGTGGCGGCGCGTCGACGGAGACGGGCTCAGCCGGCGCCCCGCGCGATGACCTCGGCGGCGTAGTCGGGCACGTAGTTCTGCAGCTCGCGCGGCGGCCGCTCGTACCCGCCCGAGGCGGGACGCTCGGGGATGTCGATGGGCTCGCGCTCCACCGGCTGGTAGGGGATCTGCGACAGCAGATGGTGGATCATGTTGATCCGGCCGCGGCGCTTGTCGTCGTTGTCGACCTCGAACCAGCGTGCTTCGGGGATGTCGGTGTGCACCACCATCGTGTCCTTCGCTCGCGAATAGTCCTCCCACTTGGTGATCGACAGGATGTCGTTGGGGGAGAGCTTCCAGCGCCGCATCGGATCTTCGTTGCGCGAGCGGAACCGCGCCTCCTGCTCGACGTCGGACACGCTGAACCAGTACTTCAGCAGCAGGATGCCGTCTTCGACGAGCATCCGCTCGAAGATCGGCGCCTGATGCAGGAACCGGTGGTACTCCATGTTCGTGCAGTAGCCCATGACGTGCTCGACCCCCGCGCGGTTGTACCAGGAGCGATCCATCAGCACGATCTCGCCCGCGGCCGGCAGATTCGCCACGTACCGCTGGAAGTACCACTGGGTCTTCTCGCGCTCGGTCGGGGTCGGCAGCGCCACGACGCGCGCGACGCGCGGGTTGAGGTACTGCGAGACGCGGCTGATGGTCGAGCCCTTGCCCGCGGCATCCCGCCCCTCGAAGATGACGACGACCCGCGCGCCGGTGGACTGCACCCACGCCTGCATATCGACGAGCCGGGCCTGCAAGGCCTTCAGCTCCTTCTCATACGCCTTCTTCGGCATCCGCTCGCTCATGTGTCGAGCGTAGCGGTGCTCAGGCGTGCAGGGCCTCGTTGAGCCTGACGCCCGTGCCCTCGCGGCGCACGGCCTCGACCGCCCCGGAGAGCGAGTTGCGGCGGAAGAGGATGCCGTTCTGACCCGACAGTTGCGCGCCCTTGACCACGGGGCGCGAGCCGTCGTGCAGGGGCGCCTCGTTCGGCAGCACGATCTTCGATCCGGCCGTGACGTACAGGCCCGCCTCGACGATGCAGTCGTCGCCGAGCGAGATGCCGATGCCGGCGTTCGCGCCGAGGAGGGTCCGAGCGCCGATGGAGACGCGATGCGTGCCGCCGCCCGAGAGGGTGCCCATGATGGATGCCCCGCCGCCGATGTCGGACCCGTCGCCGACCGTGACGCCCTGCGAGATGCGCCCCTCGACCATCGAGGCGCCGAGGGTGCCCGCGTTGAAGTTCACGAAGCCCTCGTGCATGACGGTCGTGCCGGGCGCGAGGTGGGCGCCGAGGCGCACGCGCGAGGCATCCGCGATGCGCACCCCCGCCGGCACGACATAGTCGGTGAGCCGCGGGAACTTGTCGAGCCCCTGCAGCTGGACGCCGGCGCGCTGCAGCCGCGGGCGCAGCCGCGCGAACGCGTCGGGGTGGACCGGTCCGGCGTTCGTCCAGGCGACGTTCGGGAGGTGCGCGAAGATGCCGGTGAGGTTCAGCTCGTTCGGGGCGACGAGCAGGTGCGACAGTGCGTGCAGGCGCAGGTAGGCGTCGCTCGTGGCCTGCGGCGGGGCATCCAGGTCGATCTCGACGACGACCGTCTCGACGGTGACATCGCGGCGCTCGTCGGGCCCTGCCTGCGCGTCGAGCGCGGCGGTGTCGGGCTCGGCGGGGGCGCGGCCGGTGGCGGGAGAGGGGAACCAGGTGTCGAGGACGGTGCCGTCACCGGCGATCGTGGCGAGGCCTGCCCCCCAGATCCAACGCTGTTCAGTCATGCCTCCCAGCGTATCGGCGACGCGGCGCTGGCTAGAATCGGGCCCATGCCCCGCCTGGACCTCACCGCCGGCTCCGTCGAGCTCACCCGTGCGATCTGCGACATCCCCAGCGTCTCGGGGGACGAGACCCCGCTCGCCGACGCGATCTTCGCCGCCGTCGACCCGCTCGACCACCTCGACGTCTACCGGGACGGCGACACGATCGTCGCCCGCACGCAGCTGGGTCGCGCGCAGCGCGTCGTGATCGCCGGACACATCGACACGGTGCCGATCAACGCCAACCTGCCCACGCGCGAGGTCGTCGAAGACGGCGAGCGCTACCTCTGGGGCCGCGGCACGGTCGACATGAAGGGCGGCACGGCGGTGCAGCTGAAGCTCGCCGCCGAGCTCGTCTCGCCCCGCGTCGACATCACCTGGATGTGGTACGACAACGAAGAGGTCGACTCCGACCTGAACGGCCTCACCCGGCTCGCGCGCACTCGCCCCGACCTGTTCGCCGGCGACTTCGCGATCCTCGGCGAGCCGTCGAACGGCGCCGTCGAGGGCGGCTGTAACGGCACGCTCCGCGCGATCGCGCGCACCCACGGCGCCCGCGCGCACAGCGCCCGGGCGTGGATGGGGGAGAACGCGATCCACGCCGCCGCGCCGATCCTCACTCGCCTCGCCGCCTACCAGCCGGCCGAGATCGACGTCGACGGCCTGGTCTACCGCGAGGGTCTGAACGCCGTCCGCATCACGGGCGGGGTCGCGGGCAACGTCATCCCCGACCTGTGCGAGGTCGAGGTGAACTTCCGCTTCGCGCCGAGCCGCACCGTCGGGGGCGCCGAAGCGCACGTGCGCGAGGTGCTCGCCGGCTTCGAGGTCGAGATCGTCGACGCCGCCGCGGGGGCGCGGCCGGGGCTCGACGCGCCGCTCGCGCAGGAGTTCCTCGCCGCCGTGGGCGGCGAGCCGCGCCCGAAGTACGGCTGGACCGACGTCGCCCGGTTCTCGGCGCTCGGCGTTCCGGCGGTGAACTACGGCCCCGGCGACCCGAGCCTCGCCCACCACGACCAGGAGCGCGTCCCCGTCGCCCAGATCGAAGACGTCGAGCGGGCCCTGCGCGCCTGGCTGACCGCCCCGTGACGGGCGAGCGCGTCGCCGCCGCGCCGCGGCGCCTGCTGCGCCCGGCGCTGAGCGTCGGTGCGATCTACCTCGCGGCGCGCGCGATCACGACGGTGTTCCTCCTCGTCGGCGCCGAGATCGCGAACCGCACGGGCGGCGGCGGGGCGACGCTCGGATCGCTCTCGATGCGCTGGGACGGCCAGTGGTACTGGGTGGTCGCGACCGCGGGATACCCGACGGAGCTGCCCCTGGATGCCTCGGGTGAGGTCACCCAAAACGCGTGGGCGTTCATGCCGCTCTATCCGGCCCTCGCGCGGGGACTCTCGTTCGTGATCGGCGGGCAGTACCCGATCGCGGCGATCCTCGTGTCGCTGGTCGCGGGGTACTTCGCGTGCCTCGCGCTCTTCCACCTGCTGTGCGAGCGCATCGACAGGACGGCCGCGCTCTGGGCCGTCGCGCTGTTCGCGGCAGGGCCGCTCGCGGCGCTCTTCCAGATGGGGTACGCCGAGAGCCTCTTCCTCCTGTGGCTCTTCCTCGCCCTCCTCGCGCTCGTGCGCCGCCGATTCGGGTGGCTCTACCTGCTCATCCCGCTGATGGGCTTCACGCGCCCGGGCGTGCTCGCCTTCGCCCTCCTGCTCGGCCTCTACGGCATCGTGCGGTGGTTCCGCCGCCGCACCGATCCGCTCCCCGCCGTCCAGATCGTGCACATCGTGGCGCTCGGTCTTCTCGCGGTCGTCGTCGGCTTCTCCTGGCAGCTGATCGCGGGACTCGTGACCGGCGACTCGTCGGCCTACATGCAGACCGAGCTGTCGTGGCGGCGCGGCTGGACCGGCGGCGACGGCGGGTTCGTGCCGTTCGAAGGGTTCGTCCAGGCATCCGCGATCTGGTTCCGCGTCTGGGGGCTGTCCGAGCCGCTCGGGTACGTCGCGCTCGGCGTGCTCGTCGTCGCGGTCGCGGCGCTGCTGCTGCTCGAGCCGCACGTGCGCCGGCTCGGCATCGAGATCCGGCTGTGGTCGGCGAGCTACGTGATCTACCTGCTGCTGGTCTTCTTCCCGCAGTCGAGCATCTTCCGCCTGCTGCTGCCGCTCGCGCCGCTCTACGGTGCGCTCGCGCTGCCCCGTCATCCCGCGTGGCGCTGGTCGGTGCTCGTCGTCGGCATCGCGCTGCAGTGGTGGTGGATCTCCGAGATGCTCGTGCTCGGCACGACGTTCACGCAGATCCCGTGACCTCGCGCGTGACACCGTGAGGCGTGCCGTGTCAACCGTGAGCGCGCGTGTCCCGGCGTACCGATAAACTCTCTGTTGTAGTCCGAAGACGAAAGGGAGCCCCCAAATGGCAGCCATGAAGCCGCGAACCGGAGACGGACCTATGGAGGCCGTGAAGGAAGGCCGCCTCATCATCGTGCGCGTTCCCCTTGAGGGCGGTGGCCGCCTGGTCGTCTCCGTCAATGATGACGAGGCGAAGGAACTGCACGGCGTGCTCGGTGAGGTCGTCGGCGCCGCCTGAGGCCCTCACGATCCGTGCGAACGGCCGGCACCTCTGCGGAGGCGACCGGCCGTTCGGCGTCTGCGGGGCGGGAGTGCGGTGCGCCGTCAGTGCTCGGCGGGCACCGTCGTCAGCTGCAGCAGGCCCTCGCCGACGATCGACAGGGCGCCGAGCACCGCGGGGGAAGCCTGCGTCTCCTCGATCAGCGACCGGAACGCCGTCGTGATCGGGTCGCGGCGCACCGGGTCGGCGACCGCCCCGCCGCGCAGCGCGCGCGGCACGAGCACGGTGCCGCCGGCGCGCACGAGCCGCAGCCCGTGCTCGACGTACTCGATGACGCCTTCCGCATCGGCGTCCACGAGGACAATGTCATAGGATGCCTCGTTCATGCGCGGCAGCACGTCGGCGGCGCGGCCGGTGATGAACCGCGACCGGGCCGGGGCGATCTTCGCCTCGGCGAACGCGGTGCGCGCGGCGGCGAGGTGCTCGGGCTCGTTGTCGATCGTGGTGAGGGTGGCGCGCGGCGATCCGTGCAGCAACCAGAGCCCCGAGACGCCGGCGCCCGTGCCGATCTCGACGATGCTGAGCGCCGCGGTCGCGGCGGTCACCACGGCGATCTGCGCGCCGACGGCGGCACTGATCGGGTCGGCGCCGATCTCGACGGCGCGGGCGCGGGCACGCTCGATCGCCTCGGGTTCGACGGCGGCCTCCAGGGCGTACCTGCGGATCGCATCTGACTCGGCCATGAATACCACTCCTTCTCCGCCAGAGTACGGTGCGAGAAGGCGGGAAGGCGGCAGGCGCACGGGTAACCTGGAGGCATGTTCTTCGGCTACGACATGGAGAAGTTCCTCCTGCTCCTCGTCGTGGCTGCGCTGCTCATCGGGCCCGAGCGTCTCCCGCGCTACGCGGAGGGGCTCGCCCGCTTCACCCAGCGCGCCCGCGAGTGGCTCGCCGGCGCGCGCTCGCGCGTGAAGGAGGAGATGGGCGACGACTTCGACGACGTCGAGTGGCGCAAGCTCGACCCCCGTCAGTACGACCCGCGGCGGATCATCCGTGACGCCCTGCTCGAAGACGCCCCCGTGCCCACGGTGCAGGCGGCCGCGGTCGGCACCGCCGCGGCGGCCACCGCGACGACTCCGCTCGCGCCCGTCTTCGACCCCGAGGCCGCCGCGGCCGGAGTGCCGTTCGACAACGAAGCGACCTGAGGCGGCGCCCCGCGAGCGCACCGCCCCGTGAGGCGGGCGGACGGGGCGTCAGCGCGGAGTGAACGGCAGGGGACGCCCGGCGAGGCCGCGGCCGGTGCGGGCGAGGGCATCGGCGACGGCCGAGATGGCGCGCGCCGCGGCATCCGTCGGGTCGCCGACGACGACGGGGACGCCGGTGTCTCCGCCGCGGCGGAGCGCGACACTCAGCGGCACCGATCCGAGGAGCGGCACCGGAGGCGCGTCCGGCGCGGAGGCGGACAGCGCCGCCGCGACGGCCGCCCCTCCGCCGGCGCCGAACAGGTCGAGCACCGACCCGTCGGGGAGAGTCATCGCGGCCATGTTCTCGACGACGCCGATGACGTGCTGGCCGGTCTGGCCGGCGACGAGGCCGCTGCGCACGGCGACGTCGGATGCCGCGGTCTGCGGCGTCGTGACGACGAGCACGTCGGCGTGCGGCAGCAGCTGGCCGACCGAGATCGCGACGTCGCCGGTGCCGGGCGGCATGTCGAGCAGCAGCACGTCGAGGTCGCCGAAGAACACGTCGGTGAGGAACTGCGACACGGTGCGGTGCAGCATCGGGCCTCGCCAGGCGACCGCCGCGGCGGGCTGGTCGCGGGGGAGGAACATGCCGATCGAGATCGTCTTCACGCCGTAGGCGACCGGCGGCAGCATCAGGTCGTTGATGCGGGTGGGCTGCGGCGGCAGGCCGTCGGGCTCGACGAGGCCGAGAAGCGGCGGGATCGAGAATCCGTGCACGTCGGCGTCGATGAGGCCGACCGCGAGGCCGCGCTCCGCGAGCGCGACGGCGAGGTTCGCGGTGAGCGTCGACTTGCCGACGCCGCCCTTGCCGCTCGTCACCGCGATCACGCGGGTGAGCGAATCGGGGCCGAACGGCATGGCGCGGGCCCTGCCGCCGCGGAGGCGCTCGGTGAGGGCCGACCGCTCCGCGGGGGTCATGACGCCGACCGCGAGATCGACGCCCGCGATCCCCGGAACGGATGCCGCGGCCGCGCGCACGTCCCGCTCGATGCGATCGGCGGCGGGGCATCCGACGATCGTCAACGCGATCTCGACGTGGGCGACGTCACCGTCCACCCGCACCGCGCGCACCATGTCGAGCTCGGCGAGCGGGCGGCGGATCTCGGGGTCGGTGACGGCGCCGACGGCGCGGGCGACGGCCTCGGCATCCGGTGCGGGTGCCGTCGTCATCGTGCGGGGGCGCCGGGGGCTGCGGGGGCGCCGGGCGCGTCAGCGGCGGATTCCGGCTCGGACGGTTGGGGCTCGGGCGTGAGCTCCTCGAGCAGGGCCTTGAACTCCTGCCGCAGCACGTCGCGCGTGAGCACCTGATCGGAGAGGTCCGTCAGCGCCATCCGCAGCGCCACGACCTCGCGGGCGAGGTACTCGGTGTCGGCCAGGTTCCGCTCGGCGCGCTGACGGTCCTGCTCGATCTGCACGCGGTCGCGGTCGTCCTGACGGTTCTGCGCGAGCAGGATCAGGGGCGCTGCGTACGACGCCTGCAGGGAGAGCACGAGCGTCAGCACCGTGAACCCGTAGACCTGCGAGTCGAAGCGCCAGTTCTCGGGGGCGAGGGTGTTCCACATGATCCAGCCGACGCAGAAGAGGCTCAGCAGGAGGAGGAACGCCGGGGTGCCCATCGCCCGGGCCACCCACTCGGTGAAGCGGCCGAAGCGGTCGCGCGAGGGCGCGGGGGTGCGGGTGAGCACACCCGTGCGGCGCCCGCGCGGGTCTTCGAGGCTCACCTTGGGAGCGCGCGCCATCACCGGCGGGCTCCGCCCGCGGCAGGCTTCGGCGTCTCGTCGCCGTCGTGCGAGCGCCAGTCTTCGGGCAGGAGGTAGTCGAGCACGTCGTCGACGCTCACCGCGCCGACGAGGCGATGCGCCTGGTCGACGACGGGGACGGAGACGAGGTTGTAGCTCGCGAGCATGCGCGCGACCTCCGCGGCCGACGCAGTGGCCGGCACGGCGTCGGCGGTCTCGTCGATGATCGCGCCGAGTCGCTCGTGCGGGGGATAGCGCAGCATCCGCTGGAAGTGCACCGTGCCGAGCAGGCGCCCGGTCGGGGTCTCGTACGGCGGCAGCGTCACGAAGACCGCGGCGGCGAGGGCGGGGTGCAGCTCGTGGCGCCGGATGAGGGCGAGGGCCTCGGCGACCGTGGAGTCGGCGGACAGCACGATCGGCTCGCTCGTCATGAGACCACCGGCGGTGTCGGGCCCGTACTTCAGCAGGGCACGGACGTCTTCGGCCTCTTCGGGCTCCATCAGCTCGAGGAGCTCTTCGCGCTGATCCTCGGGCAGCTGCGCGAGCACGTCGGCGGCGTCGTCGGGCTCCATCTGATCGAGGATGTCGGCCGCGCGCTCGTCGCCGAGCGCCTCGAGGATGTGCACCTGGTCGTCTTCGGGCATCTCCTCGAGGGCGTCGGCGAGTCGGCCGTCGCTGAGCTCCTCGGCCACCTCGAGGAGGCGCTCGTCGGGGAGGTCGAGGAGCGTGTTGGCGAGGTCGGCGGGCTTCAGCTCGGAGTACGTCGCGACGAGCTGCTCGGCCGACTGCGCCTCGCCGGGCGACTGCTGCTCGCGCACGTCCTGCCAGTCGGCGAAGGTCGTCGGACCCTTCGCGAACGGGGAGCCGGAGGTCTTGGGCTTGCGGAGGAAGAGCTGGCCGATGTCCCACATGCCGAGCCGGTCGCGCTCGATCGCGACGTCTTCGATCACGGCCTCGCCGGAACCGTCGGTGAAGTAGACCTTGCGGCCGAGCATCTCGGCCATGACCCGCACCTCGCCGCCGCGCTGCTGGAAGCGGCGCACGTTGATGAGGCCCGTGGTGATGACCTGACCGGCCCGGATCGAGGTGACCCGGCCGATCGAGAGGAAGACGTTGCGCCGGCCGGGGATCTCGACGACGAGCCCGACGACGCGCGGCGGATCGTCTTTTCGATAGATGACGACGACGTCGCGGACTTTGCCGAGCCGGTCGCCCGCGGGGTCGAACACGGCGCAGCCGACCAGCCGCGCGACGAAAACCCTCTGCGTACTCACCTCTCCAGCGTAGTCGGCCGCCTGCCCGCGGGCGGGGCGCACGGCGAGGGTGCGCGGCGGGGCGGGCGAAGCGCACGCATGCCAAGATGGACCGATGAGCATGATGGGCGGCGCTCCGCAGGAGCACGGTGAGAAGATCGCCGACTACGCGACGTATCCGGCCGCCCAGCAGGCGGTGTCGCAGCTGATCCAGGGCGACATCCCCGCCCGGGACATCGCGATCGTCGGGCACGGCCTGCGCTCGGTCGAGACGATCACGGGACGGCTGGGATATGCCGCCGCGGCGCGTTCGGGCGCGATCAACGGCGTGCTGCTGGGCCTGGCGTTCTCCGCGATCTTCGTGCTGGGCACGCCGAACGCGGCGATCCAGCTGTTCGCCGGCGTCATGCTCGTGGGCATCGCGATCGGGATGCTCCTCAGCATCCTCACCTACGCGCTGCTGCGCCGCCGGCGCGACTACACGTCGGTGACGCAGGTGCTCGGCGACCGCTACGAGGTGACGGTGCTGCCGCGCAGCATCCACCGCGCCCGGGAGATCGTCGGGCACGTCGTGGCGCCGACGGCCGCGGCTCCCGCTCCCGTCGACCTGACGACCCCGCCGCAGTACGGCGAGCGGATCGATCCGGCGCCGGCTCCCGCCCCGCGCCCGGCGCCCGGGCCGGATGCCCCGTCCACCGGCGCCCCGTCCACCGGCGCCTCGGGGACCGGCCCTTCGGGGACGACCGCACCCGCGCCGGGCCCTGACGCCCCCGCTCCCGGGATCGACACGCCGGGCACGCCGGGCACCTCGACGCCCGCGGGCGGCGACCCGGCACGCGGCCCGAACGCTCCCGCCGGCGGCGACCCGGCGCCCGGTCCCGACACCCCGTGACCGCGCTCACGGTCGTCCTCCCCGCGGGGGAGGTGACCGTGTCGACCCTGTTCGACGCGCCGGCGGACCCCGGCAGCACCTGGGCCGCGGTCGCCCTCGCGCACGGTGCAGGGGCCGGCATGGACCATCCGTTCCTCACCGGCTTCGCCGGCGCCCTGAACGACGCGGGCATCGCGACGCTGCGCTTCGTCTTCCCCTACCGGGAAGCGGAGCGACGGATGCCCGGACCGGCCGCGCACGCCGTGGCGACCTGGTCGGCTGTGATGCCCGAGCTCGCCCGGCTCGCCCCGGGCGTGCCGCAGGTCGCGGCGGGCAAGTCGTACGGCGGACGGATGGCGTCGGTCGCCGCGGCGGACGGGATGATCGCGCCCGATGCCCTCGTCTACCTCGGCTACCCGTTCCACGCCCCCGGCAAGCCCGAGGCTCCGCGTGGTGCGCACCTCGCGCACATCGCCGCACCGCAGCTGTTCGTCGAGGGCTCGGCCGATCCGTTCATCCAACCGGTCGACCAGTTCCGCGCAGCGGTCGACACATGCGCCGACTCAGAGATCGTCTGGATCGCCGGCGGGGCCCACTCGTTCGAGGTGCGGGGTGCCCGACGGACTCCGGCCGATGTGGGCGCCGGCCTCGCGGCATCCGTCGTCCCCTGGCTACGCGCCCGTCTCTGACGCGCCGTCCTCTGACGCGCCAGCGCGCGACGCGCCAGCGCGCGACGTGCCAGCGCGCGACGCGCCCGCGCGCGGCGCGCCGTGCCACGGAGCACGACGGGCCCGCGCCGCGGCGTCAGCGCGCGGAGCCGGCGATCCAGGCCTCGATCTCGTCGGCCGTGCGGGGGATCGCGGCCGAGAGGTTCTCGACGCCGTCCGCCGTGACGAGCACGTCGTCCTCGATGCGCACACCGATGCCGCGGAACTCCTCGGGCACGGTCAGATCGTCGATCTGGAAGTACAGGCCCGGCTCGATCGTGAAGACCATGCCCTCCTCGAGGATGCCGTCGTAGTACATCTCGCGACGGGCCTGCGCGCAGTCGTGCACGTCGATGCCGAGGTGGTGACTGGTGCCGTGCACCATGTAGCGGCGGTGCTGGCCGCCGGCGTCGGCGTCGAGCGCCTCCTCGGCCGTGACCGGCAGCAGCCCCCACTCGGCCGTGCGGCGGGCGATGACGGCCATCGCGGCCTCGTGCACCTGACGGAAGCGCACGCCGGGCTTCGCGACGGCGAACGCCGCGTCGGCGGCCTCGAGCACCGTGTCGTACACGCGGCGCTGCACGTCGGTGAAGGTCCCCGACACGGGGAGCGTGCGCGTGATGTCGGCGGTGTACAGGCTGTCGACCTCGACACCCGCGTCGACGAGGATCAGGTCGCCCGGCACGACGGCGCCGTCGTTCCGGGTCCAGTGCAGGTAGCAGGCGTGCGGGCCCGACGCGGCGATCGTGTCGTAGCCCTCACCGTTGCCCTCGATGCGGGCGCGCTGGTGGAAGATGCCCTCCACCGCCCGCTCGCCGCGGGGCGTGTCGATGATCCGGGGGAGGTCCGCGACGATGTCGTCGAAGCCGCGCGCGGTGACCGCGACGGCGAGCCGCAGCTGCTCGATCTCGTAGGCGTCCTTCACGAGCCGCAGCTCCGAGACGAAGCGCGTCAGGTCGGCGTCCTCCTCCAGCACGAGGTCGCCGGGGAGCGTGTCGAACGCATCGAGGTGCGCCGTCGCGAGGCCGAGGTCGGATGCCACGCCGCCGAGGGCCGGCCGGGGACCGATCCAGAACTCGCCGATCGTGGCGTCGCCGTAGAACTCCGCCGTCGTGCGGTCGGCCCGCTCGCGGAGGTACAGGGTCACGTCGTGGCCGGTCTCGCCGGTCGGTTCGAACACGAGCACCGAGTCGGGCACGGCGTCGCTCGCCCAGCCGGTGAGGTGCGCGAACGCGGAGTGTGCGCGGAACGGGTAGTCGGTGTCGTTCGAGCGCTGCTTGTAGGTGCCGGCGGGGAGGACGAGCCGCTTGCCGGGGAAGGCGGCGGACAGCGCGTCGCGGCGGGCGGCGGCGTGAGGCGCCTGCGCGCGCGGCGGGGGAGTCTGCTCGGGGCGGTCGGCCCAGCCCGTCGAGATCGTCTCGAGGAACCCGCGCGGGAAGGGCTGCTTGCGGTTGAGGTTCTCGGCGGCCGGCTGGGGCTCGGCAGTCGTCGTGTCGGTCTCGTTCGTGCTCATGCCTCCAGTCTCCCACTCCGGCGTGCGGCGGGCACGTCGGAGTGCACGCGCGACGGCCGCGCCGACGGTCAGCGGGCGGCGGGCTCGAGCTGCGCGACGAGCGGACGGTGATCGCTGCCGCTCTGATCGAGCGAGGTCAGCACGACGGCGCCGGTCGCGGTCCAGGCATCCGTCGCGAGCACATGGTCGATGGGCGTGCCGAGAAGGGACGGCCAGTCGGTCGACCAGGTGCCGACGGCTCCGGCTGCGGCCGCGACCGCCGCGTCGTGGCAGCGGCCGAGATCGCCGCCGTCGACGCCGAGCCGGTCCATGTGGTCGACCGTCGCGTTGAAGTCGCCCGCCATGATGACGTTCTCGCTCGCGCACTGGTCGCCGAGCCAGGTGAGGCTCTCCCGCCACTGGTCCATGTCGTCCTGCCGCGGCGCGACGGCGTGCGCCGCGACGATCGTCGGCCCCGACCCGTCGACCGGCATGGCCACCACGGTCGGGACGGTGGCGGTGTTCGTGGTGTCGCCCGAGGTCGACTCGACGACGGCGTAGTCGCCGAGATCCGGGGAGATCAGGAGCGTCGTGGAGTTCGCCGCCCAGCCCGGATACGCCTCGTGGTGCGCCCACATCGGCGACCCCATCTCGCGCATCGCAATGGCGACGGCCTCGCCCGCCTCGATCGTCGTCTCCGGCAGAGCGACGACGTCGGCCTGCATCGCGACGGCGGTCTTGGCGATCAGCTGCGGGTCGGTCGCGGCGCCCGCGGTGTTCCAGGTCATCACGCGGATCGCGTCGGCGGTCTTGGTGGGCAGCGGGTCGCCGCCGATGCCGCGCGCGAGGAGGATGCCTCCGCCGGCGGCGGCCGCCACGGCGGCGATGACCGCGATGGATGCCGCGAAGCCGCGGAGCGCCCGGACGGCGCAGAGCAGCAGCATGATGACGAACAGCGCGGCGAGCATGACCGTCAGCGGCCCCCGCAGCGACACGATCTGCGCGATCGGGAAGGTGCGCTCGAGGCGGAAGAACTGCGGCCACGTGACCACGGCGGCGGCGATCGCCGCGAGCACGGTGATCAGGATTCCGAGCAGGCGCAGCACGCGGACGACTCTACGTGCTGAGGCTGGGAGAAGCGTGCGTCGGAGGCGTGTCGACGCGTCGCCGGAACCGGGCGGCGTGGCATCCCGATACGCTCGCAGCATGGCGAGTCGCTTTCACGGTCCGAGCGACCTGCACCTGCACTCCGATCACTCCGACGGCACCGAACCGCCCGCAGGCGTTGTGGCCTCGGCGCACCGGGCGGGCCTCCGGACGATCGCCCTCACCGACCACGACACGACCTCGGGGTGGGCCGAGGCCGCCGAGGCCGTGGTCTCGCTCGGCATGACGCTCCTGCCGGGCATGGAGCTGTCGGCGCAGTACGAGTGGCGGAGCGTGCACGTGCTCGGCTACCTGTTCGACCCCGACGACGCGGAGCTGCGCGCCCTCAGCACGCGCATCCGATCGTCGCGGCTCACCCGCGCGCGGGAGATGGCCGACCGCATCGGCCGCGACTACGAGCTGACGTGGGACGACATCCTCGCGCAGACGGCGGCCGGGGCCACCGTGGGCAGGCCGCACCTCGCCGACGCCCTCGTGGCGAAGGGGTTCGTCGGCGACCGGGGCGAGGCGTTCGCCGGCATCCTGCACCCCGGCAGCGACTACTACGTCTCGCTTTACGCTCCCGACCCCGTCACGGCGGTGGCCGCGATCGCCGGAGCCGGCGGCGTGCCCGTCATCGCCCACCCGGCAGGACGGGCGGGACTGCTGCCCGATGCCCTCGTGGAGCGGATGCTCGACGCGGGCCTGGCCGGCTTCGAACTCGGCCACCGCGAGAACGTCGAACCCGCCCTCGGGCGCCTGCGCGTGCTCACGGCCGCGCGGGATCTCATCGTGACCGGATCGAGCGACTACCACGGGCTGGGAAAGCCCAACCAGCCCGGTGAGCACACCACCAGCGACGACATGGTCGCGCGGATCATCGACCGCGGAACCGGCAGCGCCCCGGTCTACGCGTAGTCCGCGCAGACCGGGGCGCCGCGGCGAGGCCGGCTCTCAGGCGAGCGCCTTGGCCTTCAGGTCGCTCGCTGCTCACTGCAGCGATCCGACGTCACGCGGCGCGTCGTAGGACATGCCGCGTGACACCGAGTTCCCGTGGGTCGCCGCGATGTGCGTCGGAGAGCGACGGACGTCGGAGAGCGACGGACGTCGGAGAGCGACGTCCGTCAGAGGGCGGTCGCCGGTCAGGCGCCGGCCGCGGGAGCGGCGCCACCGCCACCGGCGCCGCGACGACGACGCCGACGGCGGGCCGGGGCGGGCTTGCCGTCGTGGTGCTCCTTGCCCTCGCCGTCGTGCGTGCCCGCGCCCTCGGCGGCGCGCTCGGCCGTGAGAGTGCCCGGAGCCGAGGCATCCACGGCCCCTTCGGCGCCCTCGGTGAATGTCGACCCGACGCTCTGCGCGCCGGAGCGGCGGCGGCGACGGCGACGCGTGCCGCCCTCGGTCGTGCCCTCGGCGGCGACGTCGGCCGCGCGCTCGGGCCGCGGCGTGCGGGCCGGCGCGGTGCGGACGGTGCCGGTGCGCGGCGCCTTCGCGATGCGACCCTTCGTGCCGGCGGGGATGTCGAGGTCTTCGTAGAGGTGCGGGCTCGACGAGTACGTCTCGACCGGGTCGGGCTGGCCGAACTCGAGCGCCCGGTTGATGAGGGCCCACTTGTGCAGGTCCTCCCAGTCGACGAAGGTGACCGCAATGCCGGTCTTGCCGGCGCGGCCGGTGCGGCCGACGCGGTGCAGGTAGGTCTTCTCGTCGTCGGGGATCGTGTGGTTGATCACGTGCGTGACGTCGTCGACGTCGATGCCGCGGGCGGCGACGTCGGTCGCGATGAGGATGTCCTTCTTGCCGGCCTTGAACGCGGCCATCGAGCGCTCGCGCGCCTCCTGGCTCATGTCGCCGTGCACGGCGCCCGCGTTGAACCCGCGGTCGTTCAGCTCGTCGACGAGGCGCTGGGCGGCGCGTTTGGTGCGCGTGAACACGACCGTCTTGCCGCGGCCCTCGGCCTGCAGGATGCGAGCGATGACCTCGTCCTTGTCGAGCGAGTGCGCGCGGTAGACGAGGTGGCGGATGTTCGCCTGCGTGAGGCCCTCGTCGGGGTCGGAGGCCCGGATGTGGATCGGGTTCGACATGAAGCGGCGGGCGAGGGCGACGATCGGCCCCGGCATGGTCGCGGAGTACAGCATCGTGTGCCGGACCGGCGCGACCTTCGCGAAGATCTTCTCGATGTCGGGGAGGAAGCCGAGGTCGAGCATCTTGTCGGCCTCGTCGAGCACGACCTCGGTCGCGTTCGACAGGTCGAGGAGGCGCTGGTTGTTCAGGTCGATGAGGCGGCCGGGCGTGCCGACGACGATCTGCGCCCCGGCCTTCAGCTGGTCGATCTGCCCCTCGTAGGCCTTGCCGCCGTAGATCGCGACGACGCTCGTCGAGCGGTTCGAGGTCAGCATGTCCATGTCCTCGTAGACCTGGACGGCGAGCTCGCGCGTCGGGACGACGATGAGCGCCTTCACGCCGGGGGCCGGGTCGAGGCCGAGGCGCTGCACGACGGGGATGCCGAAGCCGAAGGTCTTGCCCGTGCCGGTCTTGGCCTGACCGATGATGTCCTGGCCGGGAAGGCCGAGGGGGATCGTCTGCTCCTGGATCGGGAAGGCATCCACGATGCCCTTGGATGCCAGGGCCTCGACGATGTCGGCGTCGACACCCATGTCTGCGAAAGTCGTCACGATACGTACCTGTCTGGCGGTGAGATGCCGCCGGGTGAGAAGGTCCACGCCCTTCACTCAGCCACAGGCGCGGTGGCCCCGATCCATCGCCGGGACACCGCCAGCCTACCGGAGGGCGCCCGGGAGCCCGCCACGCGGCACGCGGCGACGCCCGAGCCTCGCCCCGGGCACCCCTCATCTAGGCTGGTGCCGTGGTGACCTGGCCCTGGCAGCGCGAGCGCAGACCCGTGCGTACCCTGCGGGTGCGCTCCCGCGGTGATTTCGGCGACGTGCGCCGCGTCGACTTCGAAGAGCTCGCCCCCGACATCGACACCTACCTCGGTCAGGCGGCGTACCTGCAGCTCGGCTATTTCGAGACGCTGAGCCAGCTGATCGCGCCGACGCCGGAGCTCTCGCACAAGGAGTCGCTGTCGCGGGCGGCGGGCGCGGCGCTCCTGAAGCACCGCGAGCTCGTCGAGGTGATCCGCTCGCGCGGCGACGATCCGCTCGACATCATGCTGCCCTTCCGCGAGCCGCTCGACGCGTTCCGGCGCGCCACGCACGGCGCGCGCCCGCTCGAGACGATGCTCTCGGTGCACATCACGGCGGGCATGCTCGACGACTTCTACCTGGCGCTGTCGGCGAGCTACGGCGCGACGGGCAACCGGGTCGCGCAGATCCTCACCGCCGACGACGACCGTCAGGCGCTCGTGAAGATCATCACCGACGCGATCGCCGCCGACGAGGAATGGCGCGACCTCCTGAGCCTGTGGGGGCGCCGGCTCGTGGGCGACACGCTGCTGATCGCGCGCGGCGCGCTCCGCCCGCAGACGCTCGACGCGGCCGAGGAGAAGCGCGTCGAGCCGGTGTTCACCGACCTGCTGGCGGGGCACTCGCGCCGCATGGCGGCCATCGGGCTCGACGCCTGAGCCCGGCAGGGCGCGCGGGTTGCGCGGCGCGTCAGGAGATCTTGAGGCGCAGCCGCTCGTTCGCGTCGTGGGTCGCCCGCGTGCGGGTGAGGACGATGAGCACGATCGGCACGACCACGATCGGCGCGCCCAGGGCGGCGACCCACAGCCAGGCGTTGTCGGCGGTGACGCCCGCCCACGTCAGCACGACGTAGACGAGGCCGGCGACGACGGCGCCCAGCATCGGCGCGAGCACCGCGCCGCGCGAGGCGCGCCCGGGCATGAGGAAGTGCAGCACGCCGCCATAGACGGCGCCGAAGATCAGCGCGAGGAGGATCTGCATCGACGGATGCCGGTGGCTCAGGCCACGAAGCCGACGCGACGGGACTCCTCGGTCCCGACCTCGACGAACGCGATCCCCGCGGTGGGGACGATGTAGGTGTTGCCCTTCACGTCGGTGAACGTGACGGCCGGCTGTCCGGATTCGAGCGCCGATGCGACGGCCGCGGCGACGGCCTCCGCCGACTGGCCGGACTCGAAATTGAGTTCGCGGGCGGTGTTGGTGATTCCGATGCGGATCTCCACGATGACTGCCTTTCTGGCCGGGATGTCGGGCGCATATCGACTCTACGACACCCGTCGGCGGCGGGGATGCGCGGCCGGGCGGACCGGTGCTCGCTGTGCGCGAACGCGCCGTGCGCCCCGGCGGGTGCGGTCGTGTCCGACGGGGCGGATAGCGTGGATGCCATGCCCCTTGATCCTGCTCAGCGCGCCGTCGTCGAGCTCGCGCCGCAGGCATCCGGTGTCGTCGTCGGTACACCGGGATCGGGCAAGACCACGGCCGTCGTCGCCCGTGTGCGCGCGCTGCTCGCGGCGGGTCTCGCGCCCGAGGAGGTGCTCGTGCTCACGCCCACCCGGCAGGCGGCGACGGCGCTGCGCGACCGCCTCGCGATCGCGGTGGGCGTCGCGACGCCGGGCCCGCTCGCGCGCTCGGTGGCGGCCTTCGCCTATCAGCTGGTGCGCGCGCACGCGGTGCACGCCGGTCTCGACCAGCCGCAGCTGCTCACCGGACCCGACGAGGACCGGATCGTGCAGGACCTCCTCGACGGCGACGCCGAGGACGAGGCGGAGGGCGCGCGGCGCTGGCCCACGTGGCTCGGCGCCGAGATCCGCGCCACCCGCGGGTTCCGTACGGAGCTGCGCGCGTTCCTCGCCGAGTGCACGACGCTCGGCATCACGCCGGCAGCCCTCGCCGCCCGAGGCGAGGGTTCTGATCGCGAGGTATGGGTGTCCCTGGCATCCTTCGCGGTCGACTACCAGGCGGTGCTCGCGCGGCTGCGCGGGGCGCACCGCGACGCTGCGGGTCTCGTGCGCGAGGCGGTGGGCCTCGCCCGCACGCTGGCGCCCGGCTCGCCGGCGTTGGGCGCGACGGGGCGCGTGCGCGCGATCCTCGTCGACGACGCGCAGGAGCTCACCCTCGGCGGCGTCGAACTGCTCGAGGCGTTCCGCAGCGCCGGCGCCGCGGTGCTCGCCTTCGGCGACCCGGACGTCGGATCGGGCACGTTCCGCGGCGCGCGGCCGGAGAACTTCGCGCGGCTCGCCACCGGCGTGCCGCTGCACATCCTGCGCGGCGCGCATCGCGGCACCCGCGCGCTGCAGCGACTCACGGCCGAGGTCACGATGCGGATCGGCGCCGTGGGCGTCGTCGCGCACCGGCGCGTTCCGGGCGCTCCGCCGGTGGGGGATGAGCCGGGCGCCGGTGGGTCAGTCGGCGGCGCGGAGGCGGACAGCTCGGTGCGGGCGTACGCCCTGCGCTCACCCGGCGAGCAGTACGACACGATCGCGCGGCTGCTGCGCGAGCGCCACATCCACGACCAGGTGCCCTGGAGCTCGTGCGCCGTCATCGCCCACGACAGCCGGCAGGTCGCCGCCCTCGAGGCCGAGCTCGCCGCGCGCGACGTGCCCACGGCGAGCGGTCAGGGGCGCACGCTCGGCGAGACGCGGGCGGTGCGCGACCTGCTGACCCTCGTCGACCTCGCCGCGCGCGACGAGTGGACCGCCGATGAGCCGGTCGAGGCGCTCCGCGCCGGGGGACTGGACGCCGTGGATGCGCGGCGACTGCGCACGACGCTCCGTCAGCACGCGGTGCGGGCCGCCGTGGACGGCGAGCCGGTGCCGAGCGCGCGCGAGCTCGTGGCATCCGGTCTGCGGCATCCGCTCGAGTTCGAACTCATCGACACGCGCGAGGGCCGACGGGCCGCGCGCATCGGCCAGACGCTCGGGCGGCTCCGCGAACAGCTGGCCGCCGGCGCGACCGCGCACGAGCTGCTCTGGACCGCCTGGGAGCGGTCGGGCTGGGAGCGCACGTGGCGCGAGGCCGCGGCCGGCTACGGATCGCTCGCCGACCAGGCGCGGCGCGACCTCGACGCCGTGGTCGCGCTCTTCCAGGCCGCCAAGCGTCACGGCGAACGCGCCGACGGCACGGGCCCGATCGCGTTCGTGCGCGGCGTGCTCGACTCCGACGTCGCCGAAGACCGGCTGAGCTCTCCCGAGCCGGTCGGCGTCGTGCGGGTGCTGACCCCCGCCGCGACCCTCGGCACCGAGTTCGACACCGTCGTGATCGCGGGCGTGCAGGACGGCGTCTGGCCGAACCTCCGCACCCGCGGCGGGCTGTTCGACACGTGGCGGCTCGCGCAGACCGAGGGCGACGGTCAGGCGGCGGATGCCCTCGACCTCCGTCGCGGCGTGCTGCACGACGAGCTGCGGCTGTTCGTCCGCGCCGTCTCGCGCGCGGCGGAGCGGCTGATCGTCACGGCCGTCGCCGACGACGACACCGGGCCGAGCGTGCTGTTCGAGTTCCTGCCGCCCGCCGAGCCCGCGCCGCGCAGCGCCGAGCATCCGCTGTCGCTGCGGGGCCTCGTCGCCCTCTACCGGCGCGCCCTCACCGACCCGCGCGCGAGCGCCGCCGCGCGCCGCGACGCCGCCGGACAGCTCGCTCTCCTGGCTGCGGCGGGCGTCGCGGGCGCCGACCCCGACGAGTGGTACGGGGTGGCGCCGCCATCGAGCGCGGGACCGCTGTACGACCTCGCCTCCGAGCCGGCGCGGGTCTCGCCGTCGAAGCTCGAGGCGATCGACGAGTGTCAGCTGAACTGGGTGATCGGAGACCTCGGCGGCGACGCCGGCAGCGTCGGCGCGGGTCTCGGCACGCTGCTGCACGCGGCGCTCGAGCACGCCGACGGCGCCGACGAAGACGCGCTCTGGGCGAGTGTGGAGGCGCGCTGGGGGGAGCTCTCCTTCGAGGCCGCGTGGATCGAACGCACCGAGCGCACCCGCGCGCGCGACCTCATCGCCCGGCTCAGCCGCTACCTGCGCGACGCCGAGGCCGAGGGCACGACGCTGCTCGGCGCCGAACCGCACTTCGAGCTCGAGGTGCCCGTGACGGGAGCGGAGCTTCCCGCCGTGATCAGCGGCACCATCGACCGGGTCGAGCTCACCGGGGAGGGCACCGTCGTGATCGTCGACCTGAAGACGGGGCGCACGCAGGCGACCGGGCCCGCCGCCGCCATCGGCAACCCGCAGCTGAGCGCCTACCAGCTCGCGTTCGAACAGGGCGCGATCCCGGCGGCGGCCGGCAGACCCGCCGGCGGGGCGAAGCTGCTCGTGCTCAAGCCGACCCGTGGCGCGCCGTATGCGACGCCCGCCCAGCCGCCCTTCGACGACGAGACCCGCGCCGCGTTCCTGCACCGCATCGACGACGCCGTGCACGTGATGGGCGGCGCGACGTTCCTCGCCCCGTACGAGGCGCACTGCCGCGACGACCACACCCACGGCCTCTGCCGCATCCACACGATCGGCCCGGTGAGCAGCTCATGAGCGGAACCTCTCTGACCGAGACGTCGGCCGGCGCCGCCGGGCCGTCGGGTTCTCCCGAGGGTGCGAGGGGCGCGGCACTGATCTCACCCGAGGCGATCGCCGCCGCGCTCGGACAGTTCCCGCCCACCCCCGAGCAGGCGGCCGTGATCGCCGCGCCGCTCACTCCCGCCCTCGTCGTCGCGGGGGCCGGCAGCGGCAAGACCGAGACGATGGCGGGGCGCGTCGTCTGGCTCGTCGCGAACGGCCTCGTCCGCCGCGACGAGGTGCTCGGGCTGACCTTCACCCGCAAGGCCGCCGGCGAGCTCGCCGAGCGCATCCAGCGGCGCCTCTCCCGCCTCGACGAGTACGAGCGGCGCGGACTGCTGCCGCATCTCGAAGGCCTCTACCGGACGGGAGCGCTCGACGCGTTCGCGCGGATCGAGCACGGCGAAGGCGGCGTCCACGCCGCCGAGGCGGCGCGTCGCGCGGCCCTCGACGCGCTGGAGGCGACGGTGGCGGCGTCGTCGTCGAGAGATGCCACGGCGGCGGATGCCCCGTCGAGGGATGCCACGGCGGCGGGTGCCCCGTCGACAGGCGCACCTCGGGGCGATGGGGCGGCCGCGGGCGAGGCCGGCGCCGCGGCATCCGATGCTCTGCTGCACCGCCCGACGGTCGCGACCTACAACAGCTTCGCCGACCAGCTCGTGCGGGAGAACGCCGTGCGGATCGGGCGCGACCCCGAATCGGTCGTGCTCAGCGAGTCGGCCGCCTGGCTGCTGATGCGCAGCGTCGTGCACGCCTCCGACGACCCGGCCCTTGAAGAGGTCGCGCGCCGCCCGTCGACGATCATCGACGCCGCCCTCGGCCTCGCCCGCGACGCCGTCGACAACCTGGCCGACCTCGCCGCCGTCGCGGCCTTCGCGGACGACCTCGGCGAGGTGCTCGAGCGCCCATCGCGACGCGGGACAGGGCCGCTGGCTCGGGTGCGCGATGCCGTCGCGCCCGTCTCCTGGCTGCCGCCGCTCACCCGGCTCGCTCACGAGTACGACGCGCAGAAGCGCCGGCGTGGACTGATCGACTTCTCCGATCAGGTCGCCGGCGCGCTCCAGATCGTCCGCGCGCATCCGTCGGTCGCGGCGGAGCTGCGCGGGCGCTACCGGGTCGTGCTGCTCGACGAGTACCAGGACACGTCGGTCGTGCAGAGCGACCTGCTCGCAGCGCTGTTCGCGGACACCGCGGTGATGGCGGTCGGCGATCCGCACCAGTCGATCTACGGCTGGCGCGGCGCGAGCGCCGGCAACCTCGGCGGGTTCGCCGCGGCGTTCGCCCCCGCCGGCGCGGCGCAGCACTTCTCACTCCTGACGAGCTGGCGCAACAGCGAGCACGTGCTGGCGGCGGCGAACGCCGTGCTCGCGCCCCTCACCGCCCGAACGCCCGTGCCGGTCGGTGCGCTCACCGCGCGCCCGGCCGCCCCCGCCGGCGTCGTCGAGGTCGCCTACGAGAGCGACGTCGACGCCGAGGCCGATCGCGTCGCCGAATGGTTCGGCCGCGTCCGCGACGAGCGTCGCGCGGCGGGGGAGCAGACCACCGGGGCGGTGCTGTTCCGCGCGAAGAAGCACATGGTCCGCTTCGCCGATGCGCTCGGGCGCCGGGGCATCCCGCATCGCATCCTCGGCCTCGGCGGACTCCTGTCGACGCCCGAGGTGGTCGACGTCGTCGCGGCCATCCGCGTGATCAGCGACCCGCACGCCGGCTCGTCGCTGATCCGCCTCCTGAGCGGGCCGCGATGGTCGATCGGGCTGCCCGATCTGCGCTCCCTGGCGGCGCTCGCACGGCGGATCTCCCGCTCCGACGCCTCGCTGCAGCAGCTCGACGCCGACCTCGCGAAACGGCTGCGCGCCGCCGGCGACGAGGGCGCGTCGCTCACCGACGCCCTCGACTTCATCGGCCGGCAGGCCGACGACCACGGCTGGCTCGGCGGGTTCACCGCGGTGGGCCGCGCACGCCTGCGCGAGGCGTCGGCCGTGTTCGCCGGCCTCCGCCGCGCGGCCGGTCTCCCCGTGCCCGAACTCGTCCGGCTCATCGAGGTCGAACTGCGCCTCGACATCGAGCTCGCCGCCAACGAGGCGCGCGGACCCGCACGGGTGGCCGGCGACCAGCTGCGCGCGTTCATCGACGAGCTGCAGGGCTTCCTCGCCGCCGATGACAGCGGGTCGCTGCCGGCGCTGCTCGCCTGGCTCGACCGCGCCGAGCGCGCCGACGAGTTCGCCCCGCGCACCGAGCCGCCCGAAGACGACGTGGTGCAGCTGCTCACGATCCACGGGTCGAAGGGCCTCGAGTGGGATGCCGTCGCCGTCGTGCGCGCGGTCGCCGACGAGCTGCCCGCCAAGCCCCGCGACGGCCTCGGCTGGCTCCGATTCGGCGTACTGCCCTACCCCTTCCGCGGCGACCGCGCCTGGCTGCCGCGCCTCGCGTGGAACCCCGACGAGGCCCCCACCCAGCACGACCTCCGTGATGCGCTGGATGCCTTCGGACAGGCTCTCGCGGACCGTCAGCTCGACGAGGAGCGCCGCCTCGCCTACGTCGCGGTCACCCGCGCCCGCGACCGGCTGCTCGTGACCGGGTCCGCATGGTCGGGGACGAAGACGGCCCGCCGGCCCGGGGTGTTCCAGACGGAGATCGCCGAGGCGGTCGAGCTCCCGCTCCCGGTGCCCGACGACCTGGGCGAGAACCCGTACCTCGACGAGAACCGGCTGCTGTCGTGGCCGATCGACCCGCTCGGCGCGCGGCGCACGGCGGTCTCCGCTGCGGCGGGCGAGGTGCGCGGCGCCCAGTCGAGGGAGCCGGCCGCGCCGTCGCGCGATGTCGCGCTCCTCCTCGCCGAGCGGGCCGAGCGCGCGGCCGGAACGGCGGCGGTTGCCCCGACGCGCATCCCTGCGTCGCGGTACAAGGACTTCGTCGCCGACTACGCCGCGGCGGCGGCCGCCCATGCGCTGCCGATGCCCGAGCGGCCCTACCGGCAGACGCGCCTGGGTACCCTGTTCCACGCGTGGGTGGAGCAGCGGTCGGGGCTCGTCGGAGCGGGGCCCTCACCCGACGACGCGCTGTGGGAAGGCGACACCGACATCGATGATCTCTCGGCCGCCGACGCGGACGCCCTCGACGGGCTCCGCGCGCGCTTCCTCGCGTCGGAGTGGGCCGACCTGCAGCCCGTCGAGGTGGAGGTCGAGATCGACGTGGCGCTCGACGACCTGCTGCCCGACGGGCGACCGCACATCGCGATCTGCAAGCTCGACGCCGTGTACCGGCGCGGCGACCGCGTCGAGATCGTCGACTGGAAGACGGGCCGGCCGCCGCGCACCGCCGCCGAGCGGGAGGAGCGCCTCGCGCAGCTGCGGCTCTACCGCCGGGCGTACCAGGCGCGGTCCGGCGTGCCCGCCGAGCTCATCGACGTCGTGCTGTACTACGTCGCCGACGACCTCGTCATTCGCGACTGACGTGGCGCGGTGTCGCGCCGCGGGCGCGGCTCAGACGGTGCCGGTCCAGCGGCGCATGGCGTTGCGCGCCGCGGTGTCGAGGTCGTCGTCGCGGTCCGAGGCATCCGCGCCGTCTGTGCTCGCCGCGCGCCGCACGTCACCCGTCTCGTCGCCTGACGAGGATTCCTCGCGGTCGACGGCGGGTGTCTCGCCCGCCACCGCCTCGCCGCTCCCCGCCGCGCCGGGTGCGGCGACGGGAGCGCCGCCGTCGCCGAAGGTGAGCCCGGACCACTCCGAGAGGTCGATCGGCACCGTCGCGTCGGGGCCGGTCTCGCGACCTTCGGCCCGTGCCTCCTCGTCGGCGAGGAAGCCGGCGAGGGTCTCGGGATCGAAGGTGTCGGTGTGCATCGATGTGTCAATGCCGCGGGCCGCGCCGAGCGCGCCGGTGCCGAACCCGGCGGCGCCGAGCGCACCCGTGCCGAGCGGCAGGCGCTCGCTCGCGGCGATCGCGTCGTCGGCGGTCGTCGTGTCGTGCACGACGGCGGGCTGGTCGCGCATCGTGTCGTCGAGGGAGGAGAGGAGGGCGATCGCGTCGGCGATGATCTCCTCCGAGCCGACGGTCTGGCCGTGCACGAGCCACCGGGCGAACTCGAGTTCGGCGTGCAGGCGCGCGCGCTCGGCGATCTGCGCGTCGGGGGCTCGATGCGAGGCGCGCGCATACGTGTCGAAGACGTCGTCGCGCGCGGCGGGCGCCGAGGCCGTCCAGCGCAGGTCGATCGCCGGGTCGCCGACGCCGAGCCCGCCCCAGGTGAGGAGCCCCGTCACCTGCGGGACGCCGTCCGCGTCGTCCTCGAAGACGAACGAGGCCGGGTCGACACCGCCGAGCACGACGGTCGTCTCGAAGCGCCAGAGCGGGTCGGAGCCGATGGCGGTGCTCCAGCGGCGGAGCAGTCCGAAGGGCAGGAGACCCGTGGCCTCGGCGGCGTCGAGCAGACGCTCGGCGTCGGCGCGCACCTCCTCTGCGGTCAGCATCGGCAGGCCGGCATCGCGGACGACGGTCACCGGCAGGTCGTGCACCTGCGCGGTGGCGGTCGCGAGCGCCGTCGCGATGCCGCGGCCGGCGGGCACGTGCGCCGCGTCGACGCGGTAGCCGGGCAGCAGCGTCTGCACGAGCGTCAGGCGGCCGTCGACGCGGGTCTCGCCGAGCACGTCGGGAGCACCGAAGGGCAGCACGCCGCGCACGCCCGCGGTCAGAGAGCGCAGCGCGCGCGCCTCGGCGCCGAGGTCGGCGTCGGCCGCGTCGTCCACCGGCACGCGCACGACGACCCGCCGCCCGTCGTCGAGCTCGGCGATCGCGCTGTCGTAACGGCCCGAGGTCCCTTCGCTCAGCGAGCCGACGCCGGTCACCACGACGCGGGGCAGGGCCGAGGTCACCGACGCGGCTAGAGTGAGGGGTGAGCGTGCCATGCCCCCAGGTTAGGTCTGCCGTGCCCCGTCAGGCCGCGCGCCACGCCCGGCAAGGAAGGTCTCGGATGCCCCAGTCCCGCGCCCCTCAGCCCCCGCCGCTCGCGCGCGCCGGCATCGACCGGGCCGCCGCGGAGCGCGACACGCCGGATCTCGTCGACCGGCTGCGGCAGCAGGCGGACACGCGGGTAGTCGCCGTCCACGGGGATCGCGGACTCGTCGAGCCATCCGGCACCCGGCTTCACCTCGTGGCGCCGACGGCGATCGCCGGCGCGGCGGAGTGGGCGTTCCTCGGCCGGGACGCGTCGGGCGCCGCCGTGCTGCTCGCGGCGACGGCAGCGGACGCCCCGGAGCCCGTCGTGAGGGATGCCTCGGACAGCGCGACCGCCCCGGATTCGCCGCAGTGGCGGGCGCTCCGCGCCGCGGGCGGCGAACTCGACGCCGTCGATGCGGGTCTCCTCGTGGAGGCGGTCTCGCTCGGCCGCTGGCTGCTCGACGCCCCGTTCTGCTCCACCTGCGGCACGCGCACCGTCGTGCGCGCGGCCGGCTGGGCGCGGCGCTGCCCGGTCTCCGAGGGCGGATGCGGGCGCGAGCACTTCCCCCGCACCGACCCGGCCGTGATCGTCGCCGTGCAGTCGACCGACGGCGAGCGGCTGCTGCTCGGCAAGAACGCGATCTGGGCGAGCCGCAACATGTATTCGACGTTCGCCGGGTTCGTGGAGGCGGGGGAGTCGCTCGAGTCGACGGTCGCCCGCGAAGTGCTCGAGGAGGCCGGCGTCGCCGTCGACGATCTGCGCTACCGCGGGTCGCAGTCGTGGCCCTACCCGCGCTCGCTCATGCTCGGGTTCCACGCGACGGCGGCTGCCGGGGCGGTTGCCCGCGCGGACGGCGAGGAGATCGTCGACGTGCGCTGGTTCTCCCGCGACGAGCTCGCCGAGGCGCTCGGGGCGCAGGCGCGCGAGGCGCAGGCGCGCGCGTCAGTGGCATCTGAGTCAGGGGCATCCGTCACCGGCGCCACCGCGCCGTTCACGCTCCCCGGCACCGCCTCGATCGCCCACCGTCTGATCGTCGACTGGGTGGAGCGCGCGTGAGCGAGGGCGCCCTCGCCGCCCTCGACGACGAGCAGCGGGTCGCGGCCTCGCTGCTGCGCGGCCCGGTGTGCGTGCTCGCCGGCGCCGGCACCGGCAAGACGCGCGTCATCACGCACCGCATCGCGCACGGCGTCGACACCGGCGCGTACTCGCCCGGCCGGGTGATGGCGGTCACCTTCACGGCGAAGGCGGCCGGCGAGATGCGCGGACGGCTCCGGGCGCTCGGCGTCGAGGGGGTCGCCGCGCGCACCTTCCACGCCACCGCGCTCGCGCAGCTGAACTTCTTCTGGCCGCAGCTCGCGAACGACACCGCTCCGTCGATCGTCGACAAGAAGGTGCGCGTGCTCGGGCAGGCCGCCGACCTGCTGCGGCTGCACCTCGACGCGGCGACGCTCCGCGACGTCGCGAGCCGCATCGAATGGCGCAAGGTCGCGATGCGCACGATCGACCAGGATGCCGCGGCGCACCCCACGGGACTCGGGAGCCTCGACGCGGGCGCCCTCGCCGACCTGATGCGCGCCTACGAGAAGGTGAAGGACGAGCGGCGCCAGCTCGACTTCGAGGACGTGCTGCTCGCCTGCGCCGGGATGCTCGAGTCGGAGCCGCGGGTCGCTGCGGCCGTGCACGAGCAGTACCGGCACCTCACCGTCGACGAGTTCCAGGACGTCTCGCCCGTGCAGCACCGCCTGCTCGAGCTGTGGCTCGGCGACCGGCACGACATCTGCGTCGTCGGCGACCCGAGCCAGACGATCTACTCGTTCGCGGGCGCCGACCCGCGCTACCTGCTCGACTTCGCCGACCGGCACGAAGACGCCCAGGTGGTGCGTCTCGAGCGCAACTATCGGTCGGACCCCGGCATCCTCACCGTCGCGAACGCGCTGATGCACGGGCGCCCGGGGGCGCTGACGCTCTCGAGCGCCGCCGCGCCGGATGCCACGTCGGGCGGCGTCGCGCCGGTCGCGACCGCCTATCCCGACGATGCGGCCGAGGCGGACGGGGTGGCCGGAACGGTGGCCGCGCAGATCGCCGCCGGCGTCTCGCCCGACGACATCGCCGTGCTCTACCGCGCGAACGCGCAGTCGGCGCCCCTTCTCGCCGCCCTCGCGGCGCGCGGCATCGCGGCGAGTGTGCTCGGCGGACGGCGCTTCTTCGACCTGCCCGAGGTGCGCCAGGCCGTGATGGCCCTCCGCGGCGCGTCCGTCGCGCCGGTGGAGACGACGTTCCTCGCCGCCGTCCGCGACGTACTGCGCTCGCTCGGGCTCAGCGACGACCCGCCACCGGCGGGCGGCGCCCTCCGCGACGCGTGGGAGGCGCGCGCCGCCGTGCTGCGCCTCGCTGAAGAGGCCCCGGAAGGGACCACCCTGCGCGGTTTCACCGACGAGCTGATGGCGCGGGGCCGCGACCAGCACGAGCCGGCCTTGCGCACCGTGACTCTCGCGACCCTCCACGCCGCCAAGGGTCTGGAATGGGACCATGTGCACCTCGTCGGGCTGTCGGAGGGCCTGCTGCCGATCTCGTACGCGAGCACTCCCGCCGAGATCGACGAGGAGCGCCGTCTCGTTTACGTCGGCGTCACGCGGGCCGGGCGAACGCTGTCGCTGTCGTGGTCGGAGCAGGTCGGCTCGCCGGGTCACGGAGCGCCCCGTCCTCGGCAGCGGTCGCGGTTCGTTCAGGAGATCGGCACAGGCAATCTGCGTGCGGGCGGTGCGCGTGCCACACGCGCCGCACGTCCGCGCAGCTGAGGGTCACTGACAGCGCCGTCGCCGACACGGGGCCGGTGGATGCCGCGCGGAGCAGTCGCGCCGCGAGCACCGCCGCCTCGAGCACGAGCCCCGCATCGGTCGGCACGCGTTCGCGTCCGAGCAGCTGCGCGGCCACGAGCGGCCAGCGCGGATCGGCGTCGGTGCGCCGGGCGTGCAGGCAGGCGAGGCAGGCCGTGACGCCGGGCACCACGAGCGGCCCGACGACGACGCGGTCTCCAGCGAGCACGATCGGCAGGTGCGGGATGTCGGCGGCCAGGAGCGCGCCCGCACGGCGGGGCTCGATCAGGTGATCCGCGACGACGATCATCGGCAGCGCCGGATCGGGCGCGTCCCGCCGCCAGCGGGTCGTCTGCACGGCGTCGAGTCCACCGGCCTGCCAGCCGTGCGCCAGGGCGTCGGCCTCGGCGAAGCTCACGTCGGCGGGCAGCTCCGCCTGCACGGCGAGCGGTGCGGCCGGCCCGGGGGCGAGCGCGCCGCCGATGCCGGCGACGAACCGCTCTGCCGCCTCGGCGCTCGCGCCGAACGTGCGCGCGAGGGGCAGCAGCATCGCGTCGGGGATGCCTTCGGTCAGCGCGTCGAGCAGCTGCTCCTGCCAGGGCGCGACGTCGTCGAGCCGCACCGCCCCGTCGGGCCCGAGCTGCATGCTGGAAGCGGTGCGCCAGAGCGGCGGGTGCGAGGGGGCAAGTCGGAGCATGCCCCGATCATGCCGACCGGCGGCAGGCCCCGCGCCCGCTGTCCACAGGAATCAGCTGAACAGGTCCGTTCCGCCGGCCTGTGGAGGAGGCGATGGACAGCGGTGGGCGACCGATCAGACCGGGCGCGGGTCGTCCGTTCCGGGCTCGTCGGTGCCGGACTCGCTGTCCGCGTCATCGGCCGGTTCGCCGCCCGATCCGTCGCCGCCGTCCGCGTCGCTCGGAGAGTCACCGCCCTCGCCGCCCGCGCCGGCCTCCTGCGCCAGCAGGGCGTCGAGCGCATCGTCCATGGCGTCGCGCGGCGGCGCCTCGCCGGAGGCGCGGGCGCGCAACCGCACGATCAGCCCCTCCGGGTCGTCGATGTCGCCGGGTCCGGGCATGAGGTCGGGGTAGTCCCACAGGCTGTCGCGCTCGGCCGCGCCGACCGCATCGGTCACCGCACGCCACATCGCCGAGGCCTCGCGCAGGCGACGCGGGCGCAGTTCGAGGCCCACGAGCGAGGCCATCGCCTGCTCGGCCGGCCCGCCCACGGCGCGGCGGCGTCGCACGGCCTCGGCGATCTTCGGCGCCTCGGGGAGGCGCGCCGTGGCATCCGCCGTCACGATGTCGACCCAGCCCTCGATCGTCGCGAGGAGGTTCTCGAGGCGCGTGAGTGCCGCTTCCTGCACGGGCGTGCGCTGGGGGAGGAGGGCCCCCGATTCCAGCAGCGCGCGCAGCTCATCGGGTTGCGACGGGTCGAAGCGCGACGCGAGGTCTTCGAGCGCCGACGTGTCGACGTGGATGCCCCGGGCGAAATCGGTCACCTGCGAGATCACGTGCAGCCGCAGCCACTTCGCGTGCCGGAAGAGCCGCGCGTGGGCGAGTTCGCGGGTCGCGAGGTAGAGGGCGAGCTGGTCGTCGGTGACGTCGAGGTCGCGGCCGAAGTCGGCGAAGTTCTGCGGCAGGATCGCCGCGACCCCGTCGGGCATCACCGGGATCCCGACGTCGCCGCCGGAGACGACCTCGAGCGAGAGGCGGCCGATCACGCCGCCGAGCTGCGCGGCGAACATCGACCCGCCGATGCGGCGCATGAACGCGCCCGCGCCCGCGACGAGCTGCTTCATCTCCTCGGGCGTCTGCTCGTCGAGCACCGAGGTGAGAGCGCCGGCGATCGAGTCGGCGACCGGCTCGGCGAGCTCCTGCCACACCGGCAGCGTCTGCTCGACCCACTGGCCGCGGGTGATCGCGAGCGGGGGTGCGGCGAGCTCGGAGATCGTCGTCGCCTCGCTCAGCCACAGAGTCGCCAGGGCGAATGCCTGATCGAACTCGGTGCGGTCGCCGGTGGTGATGCCGATCCCGTCGCGATTGGCGAGGTGCAGCGCCTGCGTCTTCGCCGAGCTCCAGTCGATGCCGTCCCCGGCGCCGCCCGCACTCTGGCTCTGCGCGAAGGCGGCCTGCATCTGCCCCATGATCTGCTGCAGCATCGCGGGGTCGATGCCCATGCGGGAGAGTCCCTCGAGCTGCGCCGGGTCGATTCCCGCGCCGCCGGCACCTCCCGCGCCCCCGAGCAGGTTCCGCAGGAGCTCCTGGAATTCGTCCTCGCCGAAGCGGTCGTCGTTGTCGTCGTCAGCCATGTCAGGCGCCTTTCAGCAGGCGGAAGTCGTCGCGCTCTACGCTAGTCGCACGGTCTCCGCCGCGGCGCGTCTCGCGCTCTCGGTGAGGGGGTCGTGTGTACGCCGATCGCGAACGACCGGCCGGAAGGGTCTGCCGTGGCACTGTTCGACGAGGGCACGACGATCGTCCCCGCGCCCCGCCGCCGCATGTCGCGCCGCACCACGGTGGGGGTCTGGGCCCTCACCGTCGCGCTGTTCGCGCTGCTCGCGCTCACGGTGCTGCCCACGTCGTTCGTCATCCAGCGCCCGGGGCCCGTGTTCAACACGCTGGGCTCGGTGCAGAACTCCGACGGCGACGAGGTGCCGCTCATCTCGGTCGAGGGCGCGCAGACCTACCCGACCGCGGGGGCGCTCGACCTCCTCACGGTGCAGGTCGTCGGCTCGCGCGAGCGCACGCCGTCGTGGTTCGAGCTCGCCCTCGCGTGGTTCGACCCGTCGAAGGCGGTGCTGCCGGTCGACCAGGTGTTCCCCGCCGGGCAGACGACCGAGCAGCGCAATCAGGAGAGCGCCGTCATGATGGTCGACTCGCAGAAGGAGGCGACCGCCGCGGCGCTGACCGAGCTCGGCTACGACGTGAAGCCGATGGTGCGCGTCTACTCGCTGACCGACGACTCCGCCGCGCAGGGCATCCTGCAGGAGGGCGATGTCATCCGCGCCGCGAACGGCACCCCGATCACCGACACGCCGGCCCTCCGCGAGATCATCAACGCGGGCGACGGCGCGCCGGTCGATCTCACGGTCGAGCGCGACGGTCAGACGCTCTACGAGACGATCACGCCCCAGGCATCCACTACCGACGGCGAGACGGTGTGGCTGATCGGCGTCTCGACGATGCACGACTACGACTTCCCGATCCAGGTGACCATTCAGCTCGACAACGTCGGCGGGCCCTCGGCGGGCATGATGTTCGCCCTCGGGATCATCGACACGCTCACGGACGGCGAGCTGAACGGCGGCGAGCAGGTCGCCGGCACCGGCACGATCGACGCCGCCGGCACGGTTGGCCCGATCGGCGGCATCCGTCAGAAGATGTTCGGCGCCGTGGATGCCGGGGACACCTGGTTCCTCGCGCCCGCCGACAACTGCGACGAGGTCGTCGGCCACATCCCCGACGGACTCCGTGTCTTCAAGGTCTCGACGCTCGACGACGCACTCGGGGTGCTCTCCGCGATCCGCGACGGCGGCGACCTCGGCGCGCTGCCGACCTGCTCCTGAGTCGCCGGCCGCGCCCGACCGGTCTCTGAGCGGCCTCCGAGCGGGCGGCGCGCAACGCCTTCGTCACGTTCTGCTGGGAATATGCCCCAACCGGTACCTCGCCGTACAGGCACACGAGCCGGGCGGCGGGGCCGCGCCTAGGATGGTGGGGTGACCACGACCTCCGCGCCGAACCAGGCCACGCCGAATCCCGTCCGCAAGGCCATCGCCATCACGCTCGTCGTGATCGCCGTGATCGTCGTCGGCTTCTTCCTCTTCGCGAGCCTCTACGCCGACTGGCTGTGGTTCGACCAGCTGGGCTTCACCGGCGTGCTGTGGACCCAGTGGACGGCGCGGATCGTCATGTTCATCGTGGGCTTCCTCGCGATGGCCGTCCCCGTGTTCGTCGCGATCCAGCTCGCCTACCGGCTCCGACCCGTCTACGCGCGGCTCAGTTCGCAGCTGGACCACTACCAGGAGGTCGTCGAGCCGCTCCGCCGCCTCGCGATGTGGGGCATCCCGGTCTTTTTCGGGTTCTTCGCCGGCTTCGCCGCCGCCGCGCAGTGGGAGACGGTGTGGCTGTGGGCCAATCGGGTCGACACGGGAACCACCGACCCGCAGTTCCAGATGGACGTCGGGTTCTACCTGTTCTCGGTGCCGTTCCTCTCCGCCGTGCTCGGCTTCGCCTCCGCGGTGCTCCTCGTCTGCCTCGGCGTGACGGTGCTCGTCGCCTACCTCTACGGCTCGGTGCGGATCGGCCAGCGCGAGCTGCGCATCTCGAAGGCGGCACGCATCCAGCTCGCGATTATCGCGGGCCTCTTCCTGCTCGTCCAGGGCGCGAGCCTGTGGCTCGACCGGTACAAGACGCTCACCGAGACGAGTGACCGCATCACGGGTGCGAGCTACGTCGACGTGCACGCCGTCATCCCGGGGCTCACCATCCTCTCGATCGCCGCCGCGATCGTCGCCGTGCTGTTCTTCATCACCGCGGTGATCGGACGCTGGCGCTTCCCCCTCATCGGAACGGCCCTGCTCATCGTGTCGTCCCTGGTCGTCACGGTCGCCTACCCGTTCCTCGTGAACCAGTTCCAGGTCGTGCCCAACCAGGAGACCCTGGAAAGCCCCTTCTACCAGCGCAACATCGACGCGACGAAGGCCGCCTACGGCATCGACGGCCTCGAGAAGAGCGACTTCAAGGCAGCGACCGACGCCGAGCCGGGGCAGCTGCGCGAGGACGCCGACACGACGGCATCCATCCGCATCATGGACCCGGCCATCATTCCGCCGACGGTCCGCCAGCTCGAGCAGTACCGTCCGTACTACAAGTTCTCCGACCCGCTCGATGTCGACCGCTACCAGATCGACGGGAAAAGCCAGGATGCCGTGGTCTCGGTCCGCGAGCTCAACCTCGACCAGCTCGGGGCAGCGGCGACCTGGTACAACACGACGCTCGTCTATACGCACGGCTACGGAATGGTCGCCGCGAAGGGCAACGACCGCGCGGCCGACGGCAACCCCGTGTTCCTGGAGCGGGGCATCCCGACCGCGGGCGCGCTCACGGATGAGACCGCCTACGAGCCGCGCGTCTACTTCGGCGAGTCCTCGCCGCCGTACTCGATCGTCGGCGGACCCGAGGGTGGCACGGACATCGAGCTCGACTATCCGCGCGGTGCCGACGGGGCAGCGCAGACGAAGACGACGTTCACGGGCGACGGCGGCCCCCAGATCGGCAACCTCTTCAACCGCCTGATCTACGCGCTGAAGTTCCAGTCGACCGACATCCTGCTCTCCGACGCGATCAACGACAAGTCGCAGATCCTCTACGACCGCGATCCGGTGACCCGGGTGCAGAAGGTCGCGCCGTACCTCGAGCTCGACAACGATCCGTATCCGTCGATCGTCGACGGCAAGATCGTGTGGATCGTCGACGGCTACACCTTGAGCGCGAACTACCCCTACTCGTCGATCGTGAGCCTCCGCGACGCGATCAGCGACACGACGAACACGACGCCGCGTGTCGCGCTCGACGACGTCAACTACATCCGCAACTCGGTCAAGGCGACCGTCGACGCCTACTCGGGCGAAGTGACCCTCTACGCGTGGGACGACACCGACCCGATGCTGCAGGCGTGGCAGAAGGTCTATCCGTCGACGCTCAAGCCGGTCTCGGACATGTCCGCCGACCTGATGAGCCACGTGCGCTACCCGACCGACCTCTTCAAGGTGCAGCGCGCGATGCTCGGCACGTACCACGTCGACGACGCGGCCTCGTTCTATGCGCGCGACAACGCGTGGAAGACCCCGAACGACCCCGTCTCCCAGGCGGACGTACTGCAGCCGCCGTACTACCTGTCGATGAAGATGCCGGGCCAAGAGGCGCCGACGTTCTCGATGTTCACCTCGTTCATCCCGGCCGCGGAGGGCGACGGCGCGCGGAACGTCCTGATGGGATATCTGGCGGTGGACTCCGACGCGGGCGCAGTGGCCGGCCAGAGGGCGGCCGACTACGGAAAGCTGCGCATGCTGCAGATCTCCGCCGACGTGAGCGTCCCTGGCCCCGGGCAGGTGCAGAACACCTTCAACTCGAACGAGACGATCTCGCAGCAGCTGAACCTGCTCAAGCAGGGGCAGTCCGAGGTGCTCAACGGCAACCTGCTGACGCTCCCGGTCGGCGGCGGCTTCCTTTATGTGCAGCCGGTGTTCGTCCAGGCATCCAGCGGCACGAAACTGCCGACGCTGCGGAAGATCCTCGTCGCATTCGGCGACAAGGTCGCGTTCGAGGACACGCTGCAGGATGCCTTGGACTCGCTGTTCGGCGGCGATTCGGGCGCCTCCACGGGTGACAACAACGTCACCCCGTCGCCGAACCCCAGCGAGTCGGGCGAGCCCGGCACGGGCGGCGAGACCGGCGGCACCGGTACCGACGTGCAGTTCCAGGCGGCGCTGAAGGAGGCGCAGGCGGCGATGACCGCTCGTGACGCCGCGCTCAAGGCGGGAGACCTCACGGCCTTCGCCGCCGCGGACGCGCAGCTGACCGCCGCCGTGCAGAAGCTGTTGACGCTGAGCGGCGGCAACTGAGCGGCGACGGGTCCTGCGCAGAATCGGAGATCCGCAACAGAATCGGATGCCAGCCACCGCGGCATCCGATTCTGTTCGTGTTCTCCGATTGCGTGCGGGTGCGCGGGCGGCTGCAGCGGCGCCCGCTCAGCGGCTCAGGGCGTACCAGATCAGGAGCAGCGTCACCGCGAAGCCGGTGAACTGGTTCAGCCAGAGGAAGCGGTCCCACCCGCGCGTGGCGGCGGTGGCCTCGGCATCCGGCACGGAGCGGTAGGGCCACACGGTCGCGAGGTACGGCACGGCGAGCAGCGCCGCGAGCGGCCCCGGCCAGGAGGTTCCGAGCATGACGAGCCCGGCGAGGGCGTAGGCGACGAGCGCGAACCGCACGGTGCGGGCCGCGCCGAACGCGGTGGCGATCGACGAGATGCCGGCCTCCCGGTCGGCGACGACGTCCTGCACCGCGCCGAACGCGTGCGAGGCGATGCCCCACAGTGCGAAGGCGACGATGATCGCGACGAGCGGCCAGGTCCAGGTCGCGCCCGCGAGCACGAGGCCGTAGACCGCGGGGGAGAAGAAGTGGATGCTGCTCGTGATCGAATCGGCGACCGGGCGTTCCTTGAGGCGCAGCGGCGGCGAGGAGTAGAAGACCACGAAGAAGAGGCTGAGGGCCAGCACGACCCATGACGCGGGTGAGCCGACCGCGACGAGGAACACGACGAACGGCAGGCAGCTGAG
Source organism: Microbacterium sp. F2E (assembly GCF_020905435.1). NCBI lineage: Bacteria > Bacillati > Actinomycetota > Actinomycetes > Micrococcales > Microbacteriaceae > Microbacterium > Microbacterium sp. F2E. Next base: position 144,429 of record NZ_JAJJIB010000007.1, read on the forward strand.
CGCGGCCGCCGAGAGCGTCGTGCGGTGCAGCCTGCGGTCGAGCACCGCGCCGTGCGCGCCGCCCTTGCGCGGATTGCGGAGGTCCGACTCGTAGTCGAACACGTCGTTGATGCCGTACATCGCGAGGTTGTACGGGACGAGGAAGAACACCGTGCCGACGATGAGCACGAGATCCACCTGGCGCGTGGTGAGGAGGTACGCCGCCGCGAACGGATAGGCGGTGTTGATCCAGCTGACCGGTCGTGACGAGATCACCAATTGCCGCGCGACGCCCGCGCTCATGCCTCCTCCTCGGCCCGTCGCGGCGTGCAGAGGCAGCGGATCGCCGGCACGAGGAACGCCGCGGCGAGCGGATAGGAGAAGTCCTCGATCGGGGCGAGGCCGATCCGGATGCCGCTGATGAGGTGCTCCGGATAAGTGAAGAGGTCGAGGGCGATCATCACGTTGTCGAAGATCGCGGTCAGGATGATCAGCACGAGGGCGGTCCATGCCGACGCGCGCATACGCGCCGCGAAGCCCGGTCGACGTGCCGTCGCGACGGTGACGATGGCGGTGAGCACGAGGAACGGGATCGTGAGCAGGGCGTACATCACCGTGCCTCCCCATCGCTGGTTCGGCGCGCGGCACGACGCCGCTGCGCCAGTCGAAGCGCCGCGGCGTGCGTCACGAGCGCGAGATGGCAGAGGAACGCGAGGAACACCGGCTCCTCCACCGGCATGTGCGGGAACAGCTCGACCCCGAGCAGCAGCGGGCTGCCGCCGCGCACGAAGACGCCCGCGGCGATGCACGTGGCATCCCACGCGACGAAGAACACCGTGCCGAGGAGGATCGCGAGGCCCGACGGCACGGGCGCCGCCCAGAGGGCGAGCCGGTAACGCGCGTCGAGGGTGAGCATGCCGGCGAAGGAGACCAGCAGGGCGAGGAGATAGAGGCCGGGCATGCTCAGGCGCCGGATGCCGCGGGTTCGGGCAGGCGGGCGGCGCTCTTGTCGCCGCGCAGCCGCTTGGCGACGAGCTCGGCGGAGATGAGGCACATCGGCAGCCCGATGCCGGGGAGCACCGACGTACCGGCGTAGAGGAGGCCGTCGACGCGGCGCGAGGCGTTGCGCGGCCGGAACACCGCGCTCTGCCGCAGGGTGTGCGCGAGGCCCAGCGCGCCGCCGCGCCAGGCGCCGAGGTCGCTCTCGAAGTCGGCGGGCGAGATCGTGCGCCGCACGCGAATCCGATCAGCCAGATCGGGCGTGCCGGTCCAGTCGGCGATCTGCGCGATCACCCGGTCGGCGGCCGCCTCGATCGCCGGGTCCCCGTCGCCATCTTCGCCACCGTGCCCGAGTGACGGATCGGCGGGCATCGGAACGAGGACGAAGAGGTTCTCGCTCCCGGCCGGCGCGACACCGGGATCGGTTGCGGACGGACGGCAGATGTAGATGGATGCCGGATCGGGAATACGGGTGTCGGCACCGAAGATGTCGTCGAAGTTCTCCGTCCAGTCGGCGGCGAACAGCAGCGTGTGATGCGCGAGCTGCGGCAGCTCGCCGTCGACGCCGAGGAGGAGCAGGAGCGCCCCGGGTCCGGGGTTGCGCTTCTCCCACCAGCGGTCCGGATAGGTCCGCTCCGCCGGGGCGAGCAGCTCCGTCTCGGTGCGGTGGAGGTCGGCGGTCGAGACGACGATGTCGGCGTGGTGCACGGTGCCGTCGGCGAGGCGCACGCCCCGCGCGGCGCCGCCCGTGACGAGGATGCGCTCGACCGGGGCATCCGTCCGCAGCGTCGCCCCGGCGCTCTCGGCGAGGCGTGCGATGGCGGCGATGAGCGCGGTGAATCCGCCCTGCGGGTACAGCACGCCCTCGTCGAGGTCGAGACGGCTCATCAGGTGGTAGAGCGCGGGCGCGGTCGCCGGCGACGCGCCGAGGAACACCGCGGGATACCCGAGGATCTGGCGCAGCACGGGATCGTCGAACCGCTGCGCGACGTGGCGCTCGAGCGAGCGGGCGAGAAGCGGCGCGAGCTGCGGCAGCCGCCGCACGACGGCCGGATCGCGGAGGCCCGCGGTGCCCTGGTAGGTGTCGTAGAGGAACTTCGAGACGGCCAGGTCGTAGGCCTCGCCGGCCGAGTCGAGGTAGGCGTCGAGCCGCGGCCCCGAGCCGGGCTCGCGCTCCTCGAACAGCGCCCGCGCCGCGTCACGGCCGGAGACGACGTCGACCGGAGCAGACGGCGCATCGCCCTCGGGCTCGGGGTACACGCGGTAGGCGGGGGTCAGCGGCACGAGGTCGAGTTCGGTCTCGGCCGTCGTGCCCATGAGCCGGAAGAAGTGGTCGAACACCTCAGGCATGAGATACCAGCTCGGCCCCGTGTCGAAGCGGAAGCCGTCGCGCTCCCACGATCCGGCGCGGCCGCCCAGCTCGGGGCGCGCCTCGAAGAGTGTCACCTCCCACCCGTCGCGTGCGAGGAGCGCGGCCGTGGCGAGCCCCGCGATGCCGCCGCCGACGACGGCCGCCGACCCGCTCACGCGTCGGTCCGTCGCGGGGGGAGACCGGCGATCGCCTTCGCCGCGATGGTCGCCTTGACCGCCGTCGGCACCGACACGCGCACGTCGTCGCGGTCGTCGTCGTGGAGTCGGTGCGCGAGCTCGGCGAACAGTCCGTGCGCGGTCGTCACTGCGCGGCGGCAGTCGGCCGGCAGCGCCGGTATCGCGAGCGCGGCGACGTCGAGGTCGTGGTCGATGCGCGCGAGCACGGCGGCGCGGGATGCCTCGCCGTCGATCCCCAGGTAGTCGCGACCGAGCCGCCCCCGGTCGTCGGCGCGATCGCGGAGGAAGTTGACGTCCTGGAACGCCGCGCCGAGCCGTCGGGCGCCCTCGACGAGCTCGGGCGACGGTGTCTCGGGCACGGCGCGCCCGGCGTTGACGAACACCTGCAGGCACATGAGCCCGACGACCTCGGCCGACCCGTACACGTACGCGTCGTGCGACTGCGCGTCGTGCTCGGTGCGGGTGAGGTCGGTGCGCATCGACGCGAAGAACGGGCGGACGAGCTCGCCGTCGATGCCGCACTCGCGCGCGGCGAGCGCGAAGGCGTGCACGATGAGGTTCGTGCTGAACCCGCGGGCGATCGCGGTGAGCGTCTCGGCCTCGAACTCGTCGAGCAGCAGCCGCTGCGTCGGGGCGGGGACGAGAGCCTCGTCGGCCGCGCCGTCGACGATCTCGTCGGCGACCCGCACGAGCGCGTAGACGCTCCGCACGTGCGTGCGCACCCGCGGGCCGAGGAGACGCGACGCGAGCGCGAAGGAGGTCGAATAGGCGACGATGACGGATGCCGCGGCATCCTGCGCACACCGGTCGTAGAGGCTCGTCGTCACGGGATGCGCTCCTCGATCGCCGTCGCGATATCCGCGAGGAGGGCGACGGCGGGGGCGGGGAGGGCGGGCGAGGCCGCGCGGCTGCGGGCGCGCTGCAGGGCGTCGCCGACGAGCACGACGACCTCGTCGCGGGCGCCGCTCGCCTCGAGCTCACGCTGCGCGCGGCGGACGGCGATCGGGCCGGTGTGGGCGAGCGCGAGCGCGGAGCGCACCTGCGGCCAGGCGTTGCCGCCCCGCGCGAAGCCGATGAGCGGCGTGCGCTTGGCCTCCCGCAGGTCGGCGCCGGGGGCGCGACCCGCCTGGCGCCGCGTGCCGAACGTGCCGATGAGGTCGTCGACGAGCTGGAACGCGAGCCCCAGATCGGCCGCGGCGGCGGCGAGGGCGGCGCGGGCCTCGCTCGACGCCCCCGCGAGAGCGGCGCCCGCGAGCAGCGGCGCCTCGAAGGAGTAGGCGGCGGTCTTGTCGTGGGCGACGCCGAGGAGTGCCGCCGTGTCGGGCACGTCAGTGCGCGCCGCGTTCTCGACGTCGGCGAGCTCGCCAGCCGCCGAGACGAGGATCGCGTCGTCGAAGACCTGCAGCAGTGCGCCGCGCGCGGCGGCATCGACGTCCACGGTCGCGACCAGGCGCGCCGCCTCGAACAGCAGCAGATCGCCGGCGAGCACGGCCGCGGCGTCACCGACGAGGGCGGCATCGTCGGCGGACGCGCCGTACTGGGCGGCGCGAGCGCGGAAGCGTCCGGCGACGTTCGGCACCCCGCGCCGCTCGAGGTCGCGGTCGATGAGGTCGTCGTGCACGACGAAGGCGGTGTGCAGCAGCTCGAAGGCGGCGGCGGTCTGCCACAGCGCCGCCTCGGCGGACTCCTCGTCCTCCCGGTCGCCGGCACCCGCGGCGCCGCCTGACGCGCAGGCGCCCGCGGCGCCGACTGCGGCGCACACGCTGGCAGGGGCGCACAGCGCCCGGTAGGCGGCCACCACGAGCGCGGGTCGCACGCGTTTGCCGTCGCTCGCCGCAGCCGCGACGGCGGATGCCAGGGAGCTCGCACCCTCGCCGAGGGCGGCCGCGCGACCGGTCAGGCGCGCGAGGGAGGCCGAGATCGCGGCATTTACGCCGTCGCGGTCGGCGCGGGAGAGCGCGATCATCAGGATGCTCCGGGCGGGCGGCCGGGGACGGCCTCGTCGAACACGTGCATCTGCTCGGCCTGCAGCACGAGCCACGGGCTGAAGGCCCACGGCGTGGCGCGGAGCGAGACGGCGAGGTCGGCGGGCTCGACCCAGCGGCCCTCGACGACCTCGTCGGGGTTCAGGTGCGGCTCGTCGTCGACGACGGCCGTGTAGACGGGGCACACCTCGTGCTCGACCATTCCGTTCGCATCGACCGCGCGATAGCGGAACAGCGGCAGCACCAGCCGGATGTCGCGGAGGGTCAGCCCCAGTTCGTGCTGCGCGTGCCGGCGCACCGCATCGATGACGGGCTCGGCCGGGCGCGGGTGACCGCAGAACGAGTTGGTCCACACGGCCGGCCAGGTCTTCTTGCCGAGGGCGCGACGGGTGACCAGGGTCTCACCGCGTTCGTTGTAGACATGACACGAGAAGGCCAGGTGCAGCGCCGTGTCGCTGCCGTGCACGCTCGATTTGGGAGCGACGCCGATTTCGCTCCCGTCTTCGTCCAACAGCACGACGAAGTCGGTGGCGATATCGGTGGGGGACACGAGTTTCTCCTTTCGCTAGTGTCGTACGCCAGTAATTCGTTGTCTATCTCTTAGAATGGGGTATGGCACGAGTTGGGCGTCCGAAAGCTGATCTGGTCCTGAGTGACGAG